>JACRBJ010000083.1 GCA_016234555.1 Chloroflexota bacterium
ACCCGTCTCGACAACCTGGAGCATCTGTTCAAAAGTCTTTCGCTGAACGCCTGTTGACCGCTTGAATTCTTCATCTTTGAGCACTTGTACGGTTTCGTATCTCATGTGCCTATTATGGCACACTTATGCAAGAGGTCTAATTAAGCCCGGAAACGAGAGCATCCTGAAAATTTTACCGGGATAAAACAGACTCTCTCGCAATCTTATGACCAAGGAAAAAACATGTCCACTCCAAAGTGGGTAAAGGACGCAGTCTTTTACCAGATATTTCCAGACCGCTTCGCCAAAAGCCATCACAACCCCTCGGGCAATTTGCCTTTTGAAACCTGGGACTCTCCGCCCACCGTTCACGGCTTCAAAGGCGGCGACCTTTACGGTGTGATCGAGAAACTGGACTACCTGCAAAAGCTTGGCATCACCGCGATTTACTTCAACCCGGTCTTCGCTTCGGCAAGCAACCACCGCTATCACACGTACGACTATTACAACGTCGATCCGCTGTTGGGCGGAAACGACGCCCTCAAGAAATTGATCCGGGAGGCACACAAACGCGATATCCGCATCGTTCTGGACGGCGTTTTCAATCATGCCTCGCGCGGCTTCTGGCAATTCCATCACGTACTCGAAAACGGCAAAGGCTCCCCGTATGTCGATTGGTTTTATTTCGATGCGGAGCGCCTGGAGGGACGCCGCCGCTGGGGAGCATACCCCGCCACAGGAGAGTTGCACGCCTTGAAAAACGGCGAGGGGAGTTTGAAGGCAATCGGGTATCAAGCCTGGTGGAATTTGCCCGCCCTGCCCAAGTTCAACACCAACACCCATGCCGTACGCGAATTTTTATTCGACGTCGCCGAATACTGGATCAAATTCGGCGTCGACGGCTGGCGGCTGGACGTCCCGGGCGAAATCGATGACGATGAATTCTGGCGCGAGTTCCGCCGCCGGGTGCGGGCAGCCAACCCCGAAGCCTACATCGTCGGCGAGATTTGGCACGAGGCGCAACGCTGGCTGCAAGGTGACCAGTTCGACGCGGTGATGAACTATCTGGTGACAACCGTCTCGTTGAATTTTTTCGCGGCAGGCAGCTTGAACCATAACGCCCTCCAACATGCGGGCGGAATCAGGGACCGCATCCGCCCGATGAACGCGGTCGATGCCGCCAACGAAGTGGATCGACTCCTGCACCTGTATCCGCAGGACATCACCTTTGCCCAGTTAAACCTGCTCGACAGTCACGACATGCCGCGCTTCCTGACCTGCGCCAGCGGAGACAAAGACTCGCTCAAGCTTGCCTGGCTTTTCATGTTCACCATTCCCGGTGCGCCCTGCATCTACTACGGTGACGAGGTCGGCTTGGACGGCGGACACGACCCCGATTGCCGCAAGTCCTTCCCCTGGGATGAAAGCAAATGGGACAAGGACCTGTTTGAATATGTCAAAGCCTGCATTGCCCTGCGGACGAAATATGCCGCCCTGCGGCGCGGCTCCTACAAAAGAATCCATGCCGAAGGCGAAGTATTGGCGTACTCGCGCTCGTTCGGGGCGGACAACCTGATCGTCGCGTTCAACGCTTCAAAGGAAGCGAAAGCGCTCGATCTCTTTCCTAACAAAAGACCCACTGTGTTGTTTGGAATGCCTTCCTTTTCGGGCAATCAAGTTTTTATACCGCCACGCAGCGGGGTTGTGATGAAATAAACCGTCAGCAAATCCTCGGCAGCATTTCCCCAGCCAGCATATCCACGATGCGGGTGCTTCCAAGCGGAGTCTTGAGCAGGACTCGTCCGCGCGGCTCGGCGGTGACTTCGCCAATGATGACCGCGCCCTCGCCGTAGCGGGTTTGCTTCATCGCCGACAAAACTTTCTCCGCGTCTTCTTTTGCGACCATTGCCACCAGCTTGCCTTCGTTGGCAACATAGAGCGGATCAAAGCCAAGCATCTCGCAAGCCGCCGCCACTTCGGAGTGGATTGGGATTTTCTCTTCATCGAGCAAAATCCCCACGTGGGATTGATTTGCAATTTCATTGAGCGTCGTTGCTAATCCGCCGCGAGTTGGATCACGCAGCACATGGACATTGTTGCTTGCGTCGAGCATCGCATCGATCAGGTGGTTGAGCGGAGCCACGTCGCTTTGAAGCGTGGACTCGAATCCCAACTCGCCGCGCGCGCCCAGCACCGCAATTCCGTGGTCGCCAATCGAGCCTGACAGGATGACCACATCTCCAACCTTTGCCTGCGCCCCGCCAATGTTGACTCCATCTCGCACCACGCCAACCCCAGCGGTGGTGATGTACAACCCGTCCGCTTTGCCTTTTTGCACAACCTTTGTATCGCCAGCTACAATTTGCACGCCCGCCTCATCCGCCGCGGACTTCATCGAAGCCACCACCAGTTTGAGCGTTTCCATCGGCAGACCTTCTTCAAGGATGAATCCCGCAGTCAGGTAGAGCGGTCTCGCGCCGAGCATCGCCACATCGTTGACCGTACCGCAGACCGCCAGCTTGCCAATGTCCCCTCCTGGAAAGAACAGCGGAAAGACCACGTGCGCGTCGGTGCTGATGGAGAGTTTCGCGTGCAAGTTCGATTCTAGTTGCGCCGCGTCATCGCCAGCCCGCAAGGCGGGATTGTCAAACGCGGACATAAACGCTTTTTGAATCAACTGGTGACTCATCCGTCCGCCCGCGCCATGTCCCATCACGATTTGCTCGTTATGAGTCAATGGTGGGGCGCAAACCGCACCTTCGATGTTGATTGTTTCGTCAGTCATAAAGCCTCAATTGAAAACTTAGAATGAAGAATGAAGAGTGCAGAATATTTGATTTTCCATTCTGCTTTCTTCATTCTGACTTCTGCATTTATCGTCCGTATTTGTAATACGCCGCGCACGCGCCCTCGGAAGAGACCATCGTCGCGCCAAGCGGATTTTCTGTGGTGCATTCCTTGCCAAACGCGGGACAATCGTGCGGCTTCTTCAATCCCTGCAAAATCTGACCTGCGATGCACAGCGGCGATTCTTTCGTTTGGATGTCGCCCACGTTGAAGCGTTTCTCGGCGTTGAACCCGTCAAACTCGGGACGCAGGCACCAGCCGCTCATGGGGATCATACCAATGCCGCGCCAGGTGCGATCACACTCCATGAAGACTTTTTGTATCGTCGCCTGCGCGGGTTTCAAACCTTCAAAGGTCACCGCGCGCTGGTAAGCGTTGGCGACTTCCACTTTGCCCGCTTCGAGCAGTTGGACAGTCGTCAAAATTCCCTGCACGAGGTCGAGCGGTTCGAAGCCAGTCACCGCCATCGGGATTTTGAACTCGTCCACCAGCGGCGGATATTCCCAGTAGCCCATGATGGAACACACGTGTCCCGCGAGCAGGAATCCCTGCACGCGGTTGTGCGGCGAATCCAAAATCGCCTTCACCGCAGGCGGCACGCGGACATGAGACACAAGCACGGAGTAATTCGTCAGCCCAAGCCTTTGCGCCTGCAACACGCTCATCACGTTGGGCGGCGCGGTGGTCTCGAAGCCAATCGCAAAGAACACAACCTGTTTGTCGGGATTCTTCTGTGCCAGCGTCACCGCATCCAGCGGAGAATAAACCACGCGTACATCCCCGCCCTGAGCCTTGACCGAAAACAGGTCGCGACCAGAGCCAGGCACACGGAGCATGTCACCGTACGAGCAGAAGATCACATTCGGCTGGGACGCAATCGCCAGTGCCTTGTCAATCAACTCCAGCGGAGTCACGCACACGGGACAGCCAGGTCCGTGAACCAGCTCGATTTCAGGCGGTAGCAATTGGTCGATGCCATGACGCACGATGGAATGAGTCTGCCCGCCGCAAATTTCCATGATCGTCCACGAACGCGTCACGGTGCGGCGAATCTCTTCGATCACGCCTTTCACCAGCGCGGCATCGCGGTACTCGGTGACGTACTTCATGTCGTTTCGGGACCCAACTCTTCTTCGATGTCGGCAATCTGCTTCAGCAACTCCAACGTTTCCATCGCTTCCGACTCGCTCAACAGGCTGATGGCAAATCCCACGTGGATGATGCAGTAATCTCCCACTTGCGCCTCGGGCACATAATCCAGGCAGGCTTCGCGGAAGATTCCGCCGAAATCCACCTTTGCCATTTGCAGTCCGTTCTTCTCGCTGATCTCAACAATTTTTCCAGGTACACCTAAACACATGTCATCCTCGCATTCTTGTCGCCGCGATCACAGCCTGTCCCAACGACAGCCCGCCGTCATTCGTCGGCGCTTCATGATGAATATATACTTTGAACCCTTCAGCTTCCAAAAGTTGCACCGCTTTTCGCAACAGGGTCATATTCTGCCAGACCCCACCTGATAAAGCAACCTCATCCAACCCTGTTTCCGATTTGATTTTCAAACAGGCATCCCGCGCCATCTCCGCCAGACCGTTGTGGAATTTGGCGGAGATTTTTGACAAATGGACTCCTCCCATCACGTCCTTGATCAACGCTTCGAGCATGGTCCGAGTCTCGACTGTGTGCTGATTCAGTCCGAACGAATATTTCCCAGCCTCAGCCGAATCCGCCAGCGCCTCGAACTCGATAGCCGCCTGCCCCTCGTAGTTGACCGACTGCCGCACGCCAGCCAAAGCCGCCGCCGCATCGAATAACCGTCCCATCGAAGAAGTCATCGGTGTGTTGATCTTCTTTTCCAACTGTGCCCGCAAAATGTTTTGGTCTTGGGCGCAAAACTCTTTCACTGAGTCAAGCCACTCATCCCATTCCAATCCCAAAGACCAAAGCAGGGCAAGCGCTGTCCGCGCAGGCTTCTTGATTGCCGCATCGCCGCCAGGCAGGGGAAAATATTTCAGATGAAATGCCCGCTGGAAAGACTTGTAATCCGCGATCAAAATCTCGCCGCCCCAAATTGCACCGTCTTCGCCGTAGCCTGTCCCATCGAACGAAAGTCCGATGACGGAGCGAGAGCCGTCGAGCCCGTGTTCCGCCATGCAGGCAGCGATATGCGCGTGGTGATGTTGCACAGCGACAGTTGGCAGGTTTTCGCGTTCAGCACGCTCCAGTGCATAGCGTGTCGCTAAATAATTCGGATGCAGGTCGTGGGCAATCGCTTCGGGCTTCACACGGAACAACCTCTCGAAATGCTCCACGCCCTGCTCGAACGATTTCAACGTCTCGTAGTTTTCCATGTCCCCGATGTGATGACTGAGGAAAGCGTAATTTTGATTCGTGATGCAAAACGTGTTCTTCAACTCCGTGCCAGCCGCGAGGATTTGTGGGGCATCGAATGGAAGTTTGACGGGAAAGGGAGAATAGCCGCGGGAGCGACGTATTGGGTAAATCGAGTAACGAGAAACGAGCGACGAGTTTTCCTCGTTTCTCGGCGCCTCATTACTCGTTACTCTAACCACCGAATCATCGCACCGAATATGAATATCGCGATTATGCATCAGGAAGGCGTCCGCAAGTTTGGACAGCCTTTCGCGGGCTTCGTCGTTGTCCGTGGCGATGGGTTCTTCGGAGAGATTTCCGCTGGTCATCACAAGAGCAGAGAATAGAGATTGGTGATTGGCGAACAATAAATAGTGCAGCGGCGTGTACGGAAGCATCACCCCAAGCCAATGCTGTTTGGGCGCTACTTCCTCGACGATGGTTGACTCTGGCTTTTTCTTCAACAAAACAATCGGTCGCGCGGTGGATTGTAGCAAATCCCGTTCCACCTCACTGACAAAACAATGCCGCTCGATGGTCTCGATATCGGGAATCATCAGCGCAAAAGGTTTGTCCACGCGCAATTTGCGGTTGCGGAGTTCGGTCACGGCTTGGGCGTTCGTCGCATCACACGCTAGATGAAATCCGCCCAGACCTTTGATGGCAAGGATTTTTCCCTCTGCAAGCAGGCGTTGGGTTCCTAAAATTGCTTCTTCTGTAGTAGCGACTTTCCTGACACCGTCCGTCAGGACAGGCGTAGTCGCATTTGAACGACTGAAGTCGTCACTACCATTTTCCAACCAAACATACGGACCACAAACAGGGCACGCCACAGGCTGGGCGTGGAAACGTCTATTCGTCGGGTCTGTGTACTCGCGCTCGCAATCGGGGCACATCGGGAAGTCCGCCATGGTGGTCTTCGGGCGGTCATACGGGATGTCCTTGATGATGGTGAAGCGCGGTCCGCAGTTGGTGCAGTTGATGAAGGGATAGCGATAGCGGCGGTCATTTGGGTCTAGCATCTCGCGCAGGCAGTCAGGGCAGATGGTGACATCTGGCGAGATGGGCTGGAACGCGCCTTCGATGGCAGTCGAATGTTGGATGTCGAAGGTTGTGAAATTTTCGGGCGAAGCTTCCCGCACTGTAATTTGGTCAATCACAGCCAGCGCAGGCTTTTCGCTCGACAATTTTTCGATGAAGGCTTGGACAATTTCCTCATCCCCTTCGACGTGAATATCCACACCCGCCGAAGTATTGTTCACCCAGCCTTTCAGTTCGAGGCGCGTGGCAAGGTTATAAACAAAGGGTCGGAAGCCGACCCCTTGCACAATGCCTGTGATGTGGATTTTCGCGCTGTTCATAAAATAAAACCTTGGGAACGCCCCCAGTTCTCCAACCTTGATTTATAGCGTGGGTTTCGAGATGCTTGACTTATTGCATCATACAGATGCTGTTCTGCGGTCTTTCGGTTTCCAAGCATTAAAGAAAAAACTGAAGCCGATAACAGCATCTTTCTCGATAAGACAAATTGGTATGAACCTTCAATGGTGGAATTCTCTTCAAGCCATGGTTCTCCATAGTCCAACCAGGCAACAGCTACTTCTTTAGCAATTTCATCCAAGTTAGATTTTGAGTCAAATTTCCACCAGTAATCACGTTGAATAGGCATTAGGTCTCCAATGCGTTGACGCACTATACAATCTGATTCCAGTGGGCGGTCAGTAATGCGAAATAAGCCATCAATTTTTGCCGCCTCGGGAAAATAAACCGCTAAATTGACTGTAAATTGACCCTGTTCTTCGTAATTAGTCCAGCTCCCTTGAACATTGACAATCTGAATACAACTATCGCAACCGCGGCGAAAAGTACGCAAGGATTTCAGAAATCCATCTCGTTTTAGTACAGGATGAACACCAATTTTGATAATGTAATCTATTTTTTCAGACGTCGCGCTCATAAATCGTAATTAGGCTGTCCAACGTATGGATTAAGCGTTATGAAGCGCTTTTCTTTGCATTCTGAACCAACCACTCCACCCACGCATCCAAGCCCTCGCCCGTACGGCAGGAGAGCGGGAAGGTGGTGACGCCAGGGTTGAGGACTTGCACGCCCTGTGTGAAATAATCCATGCGGAAGTTGACGTAGGGAAGGAGGTCAATTTTGTTGACGACCAGCGCGTCCACGCCGCGATAGGTTCCAGGATATTTGTAGGGCTTGTCATCGCCTTCGGGGACGGAAGCCACGAGGACGGTTTTGTGTGTGCCAAGTTTGAAGTTGGCGGGACAGACCAGGTTTCCGACATTTTCAACAATAAGCAGGTCGAATTGAGTTAGGTCAAGTTGTTCGAGTGCACCAAACAGCATGACCGCGTCGAGGTGACAATCTCCACCCGTGTTAATTTGGATGGCGGCTCCAGCGCCAGCGGCGGCGGCGCGGTCAGCATCAATCGAGGTAGCAATGTCGCCGTCAACGGTTGCCACACGCAATTTTCCTTTGAGCAGGGGCAGGGTCTGCTCGATGAGTGAGGTCTTCCCCGCTCCAGGCGAGGCAAGGATGTTGATGGAAAAGACTCCCGCCGCATCGATGCGCGCGCGGTTGGTCTGTGCCAGTTTATCGTTGGCGTTGAGGATGTTTTCGACTATCGGGATGTTTTGAGGCATGGGGAAACTCCGAAAGGATGAGGGATGAATGATGAAGGATGAAATTACCAATTACGTTTTTCACTCCACATCAATGGATTCTAACCTGAACTCCTCGCCAGCAATGACCTTCGCGCCGACTCCGCCGCATTTGGGACAGACCAGTTCACGGTCGGTGGGATGGTATTTCTCGAAGCAGGTCATACATTGTAATTCAGCAGGGACGCGGCGAAAATGCAGTGTGGCGTTTTCCGCGATGGTGTCTTTGGCGATGATTCCCCAGTAAAACTGGATGGAGTCGTCCACCATCGTGGCAAGTTCACCCATGACGATATGCAGGTCGGTGACACTTTTGGCGTTTGCCTTTTCCGCGTGTTGCAGGGCGATTTTCAGGAGGGATTCGGTGACGGCGAGTTCATGCATAATTACCGACAATTAAACTTCCTTTTGCCTAAAAAATAAAGGAGGAAAGTAACCGCCTTCGCGGATAATTTTCCTTAAATTCGGATAGTTCTGGTTTAATTCAGGATTGGATGATATACCTCCAAGCTGGAAGCTCCCGTGTCGAGTGACGGATGGGCATCGCCCATCCCGATTGTGTTGTTTGTTGCCACTCGTTTCTATAATAGACCTCTTGCATAAGTGTGCCATAATAGGCACATGAGATACGAAACCGTACAAGTGCTCAAAGATGAAGAATTCAAGCGGTCAACAGGCGTTCAGCGAAAGACTTTTGAACAGATGCTCCAGGTTGTCGAGAC
>JACRBJ010000084.1 GCA_016234555.1 Chloroflexota bacterium
GCTTGAAAATCTTTCGCATTTTGAGCGAACGTTATCGAAATCGTCGCAAACGTTTTGGGTTACGTTTTAACCTGATCGCTGCCATCTGTAACATGGAGCTCAAAACTGCTTACTAGCCTACTTTTGCAAGAGATCTATTATACTGCTCTCGGTCACACACCTGCCCTGGCGAGCGGTGCCAGGGAATTACGCTTTTTTGAGGGCGGAAAGCGCAATTTGTGACCGTGGGTATTATATGATGGGATATTGTACTCTGTTAGCACCCCGGGTTTTGGCATCGAATTGTCATGCAGCTCACAGGCAGCTGGGGCAATAATGAATACATGAAAAGCCGTCTCCTGGTATTGTTCTGGTTTGCACTGACCGCCTGTGTCGGGACGACTTTCCCTGCCACCCAAACGCCGCAGGCTGTCCCACCCACCGTCGAGGAACTTCCCACAAGTCCACCTGCGCCCGCCTCGCCCATGTTAACTTCCCCACCCAGCTACGGCGGGATCGAGATCAAAGGCAACGAGGATTTCATCGCACAGACCATCGCCGCCCTCACCCTACTGGAGCAGAAAGACCCGGGGGCTTTTCAAAAAATCCAGACTTACGTCGGTATCATCGAACAGGGTGAACACAGCGGCATGTGGGCGTGGGAAATCCCGCCGCGTTACGAGGTGGGAGATGCCACCGCATTTTTCAGCATCACCTGGTACGCCTCGACCATCGCGCACGACGCCACCCACTCGGAGTTGTATGCCCAATATCAAGCCACCCACCCCGGCGAGACTGTCCCCGACAGCGCCTTTGGCGGCGTGGAAATCGAGCAATTTTGCATCAGCTACCAACTGGAGGTTGCCAAACGCATCGGCGCATCGCAAAGCGAAATCGACTATCTGTCCTCCCTCGATGGCACGCACTGCGACCTCGACGACGATGGGGATTGTGACTGGGAAGATTACGAGAACAGGGACTGGTAACAAAAAAGAGCCTCACAGCCGAGACTCTTTTTGGTTCACCTATTTGCCCTTTTTATCCTTTTCCTTTTTCTTATCGGGGTGCGCCATCATGTCGATGGCGACTGCAATCGACAAAATAAGGATGTCGTTCTGTCCATCGTCGATCTCCACGCCATAGGTGTCGGTGAGACGGAACCATTTCTTGGAGATTTCGGCGACCTTATCCCGACCCTGCTTGATCGTGTACTCGTGGTCGAGGATGTTACCTTGTACATCAAGGTCAGGTCCGCCCTTGACGTTAACCGACCAGCGGTCGCGGAACGGGGCGATGAGCGCCTTCTTGATGACAGCGAGGTCTTTTCCATCAGCGTCTTCGACGACCATCGTATCCTTGATGGCAAGCAGACGCTCCTGAATTTGAGCGAGCTTTTTGCCTTTTGCATCCTCGAAGACAAGCGTCTTGCGGATACGCAGCACTTTGCCGTCCACCTTGAAGACTTTCTTGCCTTCCTCGTTTTCGATCCAGAAGTCATCTCCAATGGAGATCAGGTTTTGACGTATTTTGTAGCGGGTTGTCATTTTGCATCCTTTCGTATGTACAAAAGTATAATCCATGTACGCTGCAAACTGAAACAAGTTGCCGTTTGAACCAATAAAAAGGTGCCATGAACAAACATCAACAAGCTGCTGAATTTATCGAACGCTTTACCCGTTGGGCATATGAGCAGCCTGACATCCTGGCAGTCGCGCTCGTGGGCTCCCAGGCAAGGAACACAGCCAGAGACGACTCAGATATTGATTTGGTCGTTATTTCGGAAACACCGAAAAAATATCTCGACCAAACAGAATGGGCAAAGAATTTTGGCATGATCGCCAAAGAGCAAATCGAAGACTATGGAATGCTTATTTCCCTGCGGGTCTGGTATGAGGATGGGATCGAAATAGAATACGGGTTTACCACCGCCGCCTGGGCGGCAACACCACTGGATGCAGGGACAAGAGAAGTGATCAGGGGCGGCATCAAGGTGTTGTTCGAGAGAACTGTATTGCTCAGCCCGCATATACCCAAGTGACATATATATAGATCACTGTTTCCATACAATCAATATAATTGCGTTGATGATCAGGGTGATCGTATACACCCATCCGAGGGTGGATGCTCCGGCGGCAAAAAGGGAGAATGCGCCTGTAGAAAACAGGATCAACTCCAGGGCATAGAAGGGAACGCCGCTCAGGCGGTGAGTCGCTTTGGGAGCAAGGAAAGTCCCCCAGAGTACAGCAATCAAGACTGGCAGTCCAATCCCCAAAAGAATTTTTAGCAGCCAGTTATTCTGGGTCTTGAATCCCCAAAAGGCAACCGCAGCAAGCATGCACAACTCGAGTAAAAATCGAACACCCAAATTCAATACCTTTAAAACTTCCATGATTTACTCCAATTTATTTTTTCTGTAATCCAGCCACCAAAGCGGATACCAATTTGCGAAAACTTTCGTCGCAATCCTGCGGCAGACCAAAACCGCCAGCCACTTCAAGCGTGGCAAAGCCATGCACCATGCTGCGAAACGCGCGCAACCCATGGATGGCATCCTCGCCATGCAAACCTAGTGAAGCCATGACCGCCAACCCGACCTTCATCGTGCGTTCTTCCTCGTGGACCAGGTTTGGATCCTGCACCTGCTGCGTGCCCGACGAGCGCAAGGTGGACATATACAGACCAGGGTATTCCTTCACATACTCGCGGAACGCCTGCGAGACATCCATGAAAAGCTCCGAGCCGCTTTTGCCGATGGCAGCTTCGCTAAAACAGTCGGCAAGCAGGCGGGCATTCAGCACGGCAAGGTCCTGCCGCAAGCCAGTCAAGCCGTCCACGTGGTTGTACAACGACGGGGTGCGGATTTCGAGTTTCTCTGCCAGGTGACTGAGAGTCAGCGCCTGCACGCCTTCCGCGTTGAGGACTTCGACGGCGGCTTGCACCACGGCATTCTTATCGAGGCGGACACGGGTTTTACGAGGCATGGTCATCCTTTCAATGAGTTCATGAACTCGATCATCAAAGGCGCGGTCACTTCGGGCATTTCGGCATGTGGATAGTGACCCGCGTTTTCGATGACTTTGTATTCGCCGCGCACGGCTTCCGCAACGCGTTTGGCTTCGGCAATGGGGTTTTTGAAATCGGGGTCTTTGCTACCCATGATTACCAGGGCAGGTTGTTTCACTTTGGGCATCCGCTCGCCAGAAGAGCGCTTGGAGGTACGCAGCATTGCCATCACGGCTTCGAGGCGTCCGCGCTGTTTGATGTTTGCATACAACGCAGAGACATAGCTCGCAAAGTCGGCTGGCTTGCGTGCCGGATACAACGAGGAATAATATTTCGTCCACATGGATGCGCCCCACGGACGGGCAAACATGATCGAGAGCAAAAAGACAAGCGGGCCGTTGCTGTCGCCATCGACAAACGGGTCGACGAGGATCATCCCGCGGATTAGTTCGGGCGCTTCGGCAGCAGACCAGATGGCTGCTCCCCCACCCATCGAAGTGCCAATCACGATGGCTGGACCAGCCTTCAACTCGCGGACAAGGGCAAGGATGTCCTCACCAATTCCAGCAACGGAGAAATCATCCCAGTCGGTGCTCGTCTCGCCGTGACCGCGGACATCCATCGTCGCCACACGATATCCAGCCTTGACCAATTCGGGGACCAGGAAACGATACTCGCCGCGAACGTCCCCCAATGACGGCACACACACCACCAACGGACCTTCACCAGTAACGTCGTATGCAATCTGTCCATTTTTGTAACTCAAAAACTTTGTAATCATGGCTCTCTCCTATTTCTAATGATATTAGTATCATAACTAACAGTATTAGTTTTGTCAAGAGGCGGAAACCAAAGCAGGGACAGATGATATGCAGGCGGCATTTGCAGGAAGTCAGTATAATCAGCCCAACCCTGAAACCCTGTGAGGATAAATGGATCCCCTTTCAGAACGCCGTAAGGCGGTTCTTTTTCTTGTGCTCGCCGCAGTTTTGTGGAGCACGAGCGGAGTGCTGGTCAAGATCATGGACTGGCAGCCCCTCGCCATCCTGGCTGGTCGCAGCCTGTTCGGAAGCATCGTCTTTCTGATTTACCTGCGCCGCATTCCGAGGCATTTCAACCGCTGGCAATTGTCAGCGGCAGCGGCATTCATTTTGACGCAGTTCCTGTTCATCACCTCCACCAAGCTGACCACCGCCGCGAACTCGATCTTCCTGCAATACACCGCGCCAATCTATGTGATGCTGTTGGCATATTGGTTCCTTGGGGAAAAACCTTCGCGCACAGACTGGCTTTCGATGGTTGTCATCTTCGTCGGACTGACGCTTTTCTTCGGGGACAAACTCAGCCCCGAAGGGTTCTACGGTAACTTGCTTGCCATCCTCAGCGGCGTGACCTCGGCAGTGATGATCGTTTCCTTCCGCGCCCAAAAGGATGGCAATCCCGCGGAAAGCAACCTGATCGGGTTCCTCTTCACCGCGACGCTTGGTATCCCGTTCATCTTGAAGGAAACATGGACAGTGAATAGCTGGCTCATCCTCGCCTTCCTCGGCATCTTCCAGATCGGGTTTGCCTTCATCTTTTTCACCAAAGGCATCAAGCACATCCCAGCCCTGGAAGCAAACCTGATCGGCACGCTGGAGCCTGTGTTGAATCCCATTTGGGTCTTTGTGTTCTATGGCGAAAGCATGGGAAAGTTCGCGCTGATCGGCGGGTTAATCCTGCTCGGTGGCGTGATTCTCAGCGCGGTTGGCAGCGCCCGCGCGGCAGCGGAAGATGCAAAATAAAAGTGCTATACTTTTGAATTATGGACATCCACTACAAACGACTCGCTGAACGATTGAACTCCCTGCCGAATGGCTTCCCACCCACAGACGACGGGCGGGAGTTGAAACTGCTGGCAAAAATATTTACGCCCGAACAGGCGGAACTGGCAGCGGAGTTACTCCCGACCTTCGAGACTGCCGAGGAGATCGCAGCTCGGACGGGGAAAAATGCGTCAGAATTGCGCAACCAACTCAAGGCGATGTCGCGAAGTGGATTGATCGAAGCGGGGAAAAAAGACGGGAAGCTGGGATTCAAGTCCATGCCGTTCGTGGTCGGAATCTACGAGGCGCAGATCGACAAAATAGACGCAGAATTGGCGCGCCTGTTCGAGGATTATTTCCAGAGCTCGTTCGGTGAGATTCTCAAAGTCAGACCGCAGTTGCATCGCGTGATCCCCATCAACGAGACGATACGCAACACGATGGAAGTCCGCCCGTTCGAGAGCGCGGCAGAGATCGTGGATGCGATGAACTCATGGGGCGTGATGGATTGCATCTGCCGCAAGCAAAAGGCGCTGATCGGGCAGGGATGCGAGCACCCCGTTGACGTGTGCATGGTCTTTCACCCAAAGCCAAACGCATTCGATGGGAACCCCGTCATCCGCGCGTTGACACACGACGAGGCAATGGGAACCCTGCATCGCGCGGCGCAGGCGGGACTCGTACACTCGGTCAGCAACAGCCAGGAAGGCTTGTATTACATCTGCAATTGCTGCACCTGCTCGTGCGGAATCCTGCGCGGCATGGCGGAGTTGGGGATCGCCAACGTGGTGGCGGCTTCGGCATTCGTCAACCAGGTGGATGAAGTCCTGTGCAGCGGCTGCGAAAATTGCATCCAAACCTGCCAGTTCGATGCGCTGTCGATGGACGGCACACTTGTGAAGGTAAACGCCGTCCGTTGTGTGGGATGCGGCGTGTGCGCGATCAACTGCCCGACTGAGGCGCTCGGTCTTGTGCGGCGACCTGAGGACGAAGTGATGCGAGTCCCTGCCACCCACACAGATTGGGAATCCCAGCGTGCGACGGAGCGGGGGCTGTAAACGATGAAGCCAAGCCTCTCCTACACCATCTGGTTCACCCAGCGGACGGGCAGCACCCTGCTCTACAAAGCCATCGAATCCACGGGCATTGCCGGCAAGCCGCGCGAGTGGTTCAACTGTCCGCCTGACTTGTTGACGACATTCCACAAGTCAACTCATGCCGAGGTTCAGGATTATTTGTGGCCGTTGGGCAGCACGCCCAACGGCGTTTTTGGCATCAGCCATTCATTCTATGAACCCCATTTCAGCCAGTTGACCGAGACTCTGCGAAAATTCCCAGCCTGCCCACCAACCGTAACGCAGCGGACTGAGGTCTGGAAGCAGGTCTTTCCCAATCATCGTCACATCTTCATGTCGCGCCGCAACAAGATACGGCTTGCCGTCTCGTGGTGGCGGGCGATCCAGTCAGGAGAATGGCACCTGCCCGTGGACGAACCCCGCAAGCAAGTTGACCTTTCCAACGCCTATTCCTTCGACGCCATCAACCACCTGTACAACGAGTGTTCCATGCGCGAGGCAGGGATTCAGGAATTCTTCGCCGAGGGGAACATCACCCCGCTGAACATCTTTTACGAGGACTTCGTTCAGGAATACGAGGGGACTGTCCGCAAAATTCTGGACTATCTCGAACTGGACTCGCAGTCTGTGACCGTCGCTCCGCCCGCGCTGACCAAACTGGCGGACGCCGTCTCCGAGGAATGGGTTCAGCGCTTCCGAGAGGAACGCCAGGAAGGTTGGACAAATCGAGGGTGGTAGCAACAAGACATCCGAAGTCTTTGAGACTTCGGATGTCTGAGAAACACGCGCTGATGAAGCGCACGGGGGAGTGTCTAAAATCGTGGGCTAACGAAGTCCATTACATGAGAGGCATAACCAGGAAAACGTTGCTTATGAAGTTGCCTGCTATTGAAGCAAAAAACAAATAAACGCAAGGCACACTCCAGGGCATACGGACAACGAGA
>JACRBJ010000085.1 GCA_016234555.1 Chloroflexota bacterium
ATACATAAACCATCACGCTTCTTGGAACGGACACTTCGGTTCATCCCCACGTGTGTGGGGAATACTTGCGAGCTTCCTTGCTCAACCAGTCTGGCGGCGGTTCATCCCCACGTGTGTGGGGAATACGATTTGAGCATGGCGCACATGCCAGCCCTGATGCGGTTCATCCCCACGTGTGTGGGGAATACTACTCTACTACTCCAAAAATGCCAGAAAACGGCGGTTCATCCCCACGTGTGTGGGGAATACTAACGCGCCTTCTGATCTGTACATAATTACCTCGGTTCATCCCCACGTGTGTGGGGAATACTCCGCCTCGCTCGGTTTGTCACTTGATCCCGCCGGTTCATCCCCCCGTGTGTGGGGACTACGAATTGCTGTTGCGTCGCATTTGCAAAGTCAGCGGTTCATCCCCACGTGTGTGGGGAATACTGAAGCGGTGGCGAAATCCCAACCCTCTCCATCGGTTCATCCCCACGTGTGTGGGGAATACGATGCCGTGCAATTGAAATGCGCCGCGCATCTCCGGTTCATCCCCACGTGTGTGGGGAATACCCTTATTTTTACGTAAAAAAAGGGGGTTTTAAGGGTTTTTTGGTGCTTCGATTTCGTTATTTACCTCGGCACCTGGAGGTGGGATAGTGTTATTCGGTATGTATACCAATTGAATACCTTCCATATCTACTACTGACCTTTTGACGTTCCCATCCATGCGCATGGTAAAGTGCTGCTCGTGATTGGTATTCCAAGCTTGCACGACGCTGCCGTTCTTACATTCCGCTTTGCATTTTTCCCAGAGAAAATCACGCACGCGGGCTGACACATGACCGATAAAAACGCCAGGTGAAGGTTCCAACATCCAGCGAGTGAGTTCGCCGTGCAACTTTTTTGGGACGTTTTGTAGAACAATCATCATCATAGCGTGGAATCTCCCTCTTGGGCAAGATCAGGCCAGAGGTCGGTTGGAAGCGCGGGGTCTGCATCTATATCAAGCAATTCATTGATCGGTTCATCCTTGACTTCAAGGACGTTGTCAATGTCGGGCAGAATCCTGTCAAGCAGTTTAATCTCACGGAATTTTTCGCGACAAGCCATGCGTGTGCGTCGTTCAATGTTTTGATTGCTCTCTGCCACAATTGAAAATGCAATTGGGATGGTGATATCAGCTTTGTAAAGATCAGCAACATCATAAACGAAAGAAAGTTGTTTGCCTGTGTGGACGAAGCCGATGGCGGGAGAATAGCCGCCAGAGACAATAGCCGCATGACAGACAGAATTTAGTGTGGCATTAGCGGCGGAAATTGAACGATTGATCGGGTCACCATTGCCCCAGTTGGAACGATCATAGATACGCCCATGCCATTGCACTCCGTATTTTTGACTTGCCTCTTTGTAGGCGCGCCGCACACGTACACCCTCAAAACCGCGAATTTGTGGAAGGGTAAGCGATGGATCAAGCGTTTCTTCAAACCGCATTTGATACATGCGAATGCAGACGCGGGTATGTTTGACGGGATTGCAGGCGAGTTCGGCTTGTTGCAAAAGATGATATGCCTTGCGCGTTTCACCCAATCCTTGCGCGTAAAAGTGGGTCATCTCTTCGCCCGTCCATAACATGCTGCAGCCGCTTTCCGCTAAAATTTTTACGGCAGCATGGGTGATCTTTGTGCCTGGTCCCATCATCAAAACGCACAACGACGCGGCTGGGACAAGCGTGCGCCCTTCTTTTTGCCATAGTTCGATAGCATGGTCAGCCTTTTCGATCACCGCGTGCTCCACGTAGAGATACGAAAGGCTGTCACGCAATTTGGGCAATCCATGTAAATCCTGCATGAAAGCCTCCTTGTTATGTGAATAAAGTAATAATGACTATTCGGTTGTTAAGGTGCGGTATTACCTATGTCATTGCGAGGGCGCGCTTGCCCTTCGCCCGAAGCAATCTCCTCGAAATTGGGGGTTGCTTTGTCGGGAAGAACACCTCCTCGCAACGACATGCTTTTAAGCGCGTGCCAGTGAAAGCAATCCGAAGCCGAGTCCTTTTGCGCTTCCGAAACCTGTGAAGATCGTGCTGGCTAATTCGTCGGGTTTCTTTA
>JACRBJ010000086.1 GCA_016234555.1 Chloroflexota bacterium
ACGGTCAATTCTGTGATCAAACGCAAGTTTGGTGATACCATCCGTTCTCGAAAGACACAACTTCAGAACCGCGAGCCGATTATCAAGGCCTTGGTCTACAACATTCATCGCTAGTTCACATTATCTTTGCAACAGAGCAGAGACAATTCACTAAACAGCTGGAATCCTCGTCAACTGCTAGGAAACCTCGGCGCAGGAACAGGGAGTGCTTGGTGTGTTTTCCGGCACCATTGCCTTGCGGCTTCAAGTCAACGGTGACGCCCTTACCAATACCTCAGCTGACGGCGCTTCTGTTGTCAACCTTTCCCGCAAGTGAATCAAAACGCCGAGACGCGATACCACACTTCCACATTGACTTGGATCGTCTTGCTGTGCTGAATGTCCATGCCGAGGGACGGTTGTTCCGCCATCAGTGCCACCGCACCGTGTGACCTGGAGGCAGTCTGCGGAAAAAACGCCTGTCGCATCGGTGCTTCCTGATCCGCCGTGTTTTCGATAAAATCATAAACGCCCAGCAACTTCATGCCAAACGAATCCGCAATCACCTGCGCCTTTTGTTTGGCGTTTTCGATGGCGAGGTTCAACCCGCGTGCGCGCGCCGCGTCGTCATCGTATTTCCACTCCACGCGGTCGAGCGAGACATTCTTTTGCGACACGATCACATCCAGCATCTCGGCAAATTGATCCAGCTTCTCACAGCGGATTTTCAACCGATACGACGTGCTGGATGACTTGACCAGAACACCGCTCGACGTTTCGACGTTGACTCCCTGTAATTTGACTGCATCCTCCTTTACCCCCAGGCTGGTCAGCGCTTCGACGAGCTGGTTCACCTCTTTGGCTTTTTTCAACGCCGCATCCCCGCTGACCACCGATGACCCTTTGACGGTCACGTGCAAGTCGGCGTGCGTGGCGGAAATCTCCTCGCGGTGGAATGCTGTTACTTTGATCGTATCGGGTTTGGATTCCATTTTCTTCTTATCCTTTTTGTTCAGCTGACAGGAACTTGAACGGGCTGGATGTGTAATATATCGCCCATTCCTCGCCTTCCCGAATCATGCCTTGCAATTGTTCCTTCACCTCGAATTTTTTATCGCCCAGATTCAAGTGAAGCACGCGGACATCCTCATAGCTGCGGACACTGCTTCCGGGTGTGCGGACGCGTTTGGTTCCCCATGTGTACGCAACTTTGCCTTCTGCGTGCTTGACTTCAATTTCCGCTGGCTTGCTTGCGCGCAGGACGTAGATCGCAACAACCGCGCCAATCATCAGGAGTGCGAAGCCGATGCCTACAACTCCAGCCACTCCCAGGGCTGCCACTGGAATTAATTTCTGTATATCTGAAAGACCGCCCTTGAGCAACATGGGCAACACCACCCTTGACCCGATCAACAGGACAGGCAGGCAAACGAACAATAAAACGATGGCACCTCCAGCGCCCAAAAATACTCCCCGCTGGGATTTGTGTTCACTGACAAGAAACTTCCTCTGCTTTTCGGTCAGTTGACCAAGACGGTTTGCGTCAAGGTCCGCATCATCGAAATTCCACAATTCTTTTACCGATAAATCTGACATGGTCTGTTCTCCTATTTTGGTTTTATTTTGCTCATCGCATATTCCGCCAGCGCGGTGATCGTCAAGCTGGGATTCACCCCAGGGTTGGCGGGCATGATCGAGCCGTCGATGATGTACAAGCCTTCGTAGTTGTGGATTTGGAAATTCTCATCCACCACGCCTTCATCGGCGTTTTTGCCAATCGGCGCGCCGCCCAAAATGTGGGCGGTGGTTGGCAATCCCAGCAGGTTTTCGCCAATCGAGCCGAGTGCCACACCGTTCGTCCGCCTTGCAAACTCGCGCGTCACCTCGTGTGAGCCTTCCACCTGCGCGTGGATTTTGTAACCGGGTTCCTCGTCCGCGACCATGCCGGTGCGGAAAAACGTGAACAGGCTGCGCCCGATGCGGAAGCGCATCCGATTGTCCGCGTGCTGCATCACCAGCAAAATCGTCACGTTGTGCGCCCAGCCCGGCAGGACCAGCGCCTTCAAAAAATCAATAGGATGTGTCAATGACCACCAGAAAAATTTCAACAGGCGCACCGGCACACTGACATCGGTATCGATCAACGGGGCGGCGAGGTAGCGCATCAACGATGAACCATCGGGATAGCGGACAGGCTCGATGCGCGTGATTTCGTCATGGTTGTAGATGGAGGAAATGGCGACGCCTTCGGAGTAGTTGACGTCCGACTTCCGCGCCATGCTCCCCAGCAGCGCCTCGGAGTTGGTTCTGACCATCTGACCGAGTCTCCCCGACAGTTTGGGCAGCGAGCCTTTCACGTCGCGCAGGGTTAACAGCAACTTCATCGTTCCCATCACACTGGCTGAGAAAATCACATTCTTTGCGTGGACGGTTTGTGTCCGCTTGAAGAGTTTGGTGGAATCGCGGTAGGTGACGGTGTAACGGGCCCTCACCCCTTGCCCCTTATCATCCCTGATGGGGGCTCCCTCAGGGAGAGGGGTTGAGGTGAGGGGTTTGACGTCAGTCACTTCGACTTCTGCTCGCACTTCCGTCCCCATCTTCTCGGCAAAATACAAATAATTCTTCGGCAGGGTGTTCTTGGCGTTGTAACGGCACCCGACCATGCAGCCGCCGCAATGTTTGCATCCCGCCCGGTCTGGACCTTCGCCGCCGAAAAATGGATCAGGCACGGTCACACCCGCCTCGCCGAAATACGCGCCCACGTCCGTCGCGCGGAAGGTGTGTCCCATGCCGCGTTCGTCCGCAAGTTGTTTGAGCAGTTCGTCCGCCTTCCACAGTTTGGGATTGCGCGCCGCGCCAAGCATTTTTTGCGCGGTGGCATAGTGTTCCTTGAGAACTTCACCCCATTTGATGTTTTGATTCCATGCCGGGGTGGCAAATGTCTCGTCGGTGGGGATTTCCAGTACGTTGGCATAGCCCAGGCTTCCGCCACCCAGTCCCGCCCCGTGCAAGACCATCACGCCTTTGAGGATGCTGATCTGCAAAATGCCGTGCGCGCGCAGGGCTGGGAGCCAGAGATATTTCCAAAATTGCCAGTTGGATTTGGCAAAGTCCTGGTCGGCAAAGCGTTTGCCCTTCTCGAGGACGAGCACCGAGTAACCTTTTTCAGCCAGACGCATGGCTGACACACTTCCCCCAAATCCGCTTCCGATGATGACGTAATCGTAAACTTTGGTCATGGTTTTACCTTCCAACGTGCTTTGATGAAGTTGCGGGTGGACCTGCTATCGAAAAGGACATACATCCTCTGGCTTGTACGTTTGGCTTTGTGCGCCGTGATAATCGCTTCCCAGCGGGATCAAAATTTCAGGATGTTCAGCAGCGTACTGGATTGCCGTAGCGCAGCCATCGTACATTTTTTGCGTGGACTGATAGGCATCGCGGAACGCGGTTGCCATTTCCACATAGGGACGACCGTATGGATTACTGCCGAATGTTTGTTGCAGGGTGTCGTAGGTGGTATCCGCATTTGACTCTTGTCCCTGCGCGAGGTGAAGGAGCATGATGCGGTAGTAAGCATAGGCGGCGAGACGAGGGTATTCTGTGTTGTCGGCAACAACAGTTGGTAAGGTAGGAAATGGAGTTGCCGTAGCAACCATTAGTTTCATAGCGTTCTGAAACCACATTTCAAGGGCTAATTTGCTTTCATATTCTTTACGGTCTCTGGACCACCAATCCAGTTCTTTATCGAATATAGCGTCCTGATATAACAAGAATGCCTTTTCAAAATTATGTTTTTTTACATATATATCTGCATCTTGAATGGCTTGGAACCGATATTGTGGAGGTGTATATTCGACCGTCCCAACGGTGTAATTTATTCCGTCCCACTCAAGCCTGATTGTTCGATCACGCCAGGGAATACCCGATGAGATATCGCTTGGGTCATAAGGCACTTCATCTATGGCAACTATTTCCTTCACGCCGTCGTTGTTGGTGTCTGTGGTTTTGTAGGTTAGTACTGTTCCTCCCAGCCAGTCGTACTTAATAGTTTCCCCTTCTGGGTTGTTTGAATAACTTATAAACTTCCCTTCGATCAGCGAACGAAATTCATTCCTATCCCATTCGAAAATTCTGATTGAGCGGAATGCGCGGCGTTCATAATTAGAGACGATAAGTTCTGGTAATCCGTTGCCATTTAAATCCACAACGTTATCCAAAGAGGGCGTATTTTGTGTTCCCTCTATTTTTAGTAGGACCATATATTTATGTTCTCTACACCCATATACGTAAAAATAACCGTTGTCTGAACGAGCTATTTCCTTTATTTCATCCCCAGTCAAATCTTGAATGGTTCCCCAGTGTTTCTTTTCGAGCTTATCTAAGGCTCCACCTGCATTGAGGTAGTTTAGAGTTGCATTATGGTATGGTCCGCCAGAGCAATCACCATTGTAACAATATGGGAAATCAGGAATTAACTCTGGATTTTCCTTCGGGCACTCTGCCTTTGGCGCGGGCGTGACGGTGACAATCGTCGAAGTGTCGAAGGTCGGGGTAAAGGTGGGGATTGTCGGCAGGGGCGTGATGGTTGGAGTCGATAGCGTTGGTGTGGATGTGGGGGAGAAGGTAGCAGTCGCCGTGGGGATGACCGTTTCGGTGGCGGGCGGCAATGCCGATGGGGTGCAGGCATTCAGAAGAAAGATGGCAACCAAGATGAAGAGCCAATATTTTTTCATGGGCAGATTGGCGCGATTATACCCAAAGTCATGTTTCGAGCGTGACTTACATCCACACCTGTGAATGGCGGCGGGTGGCGGCGGTATAATCGGGACATGCGTACGATTATTTCACTCGACATTGGCGGAACCCAGTTGCGCGCCGCCGTTTATCAGGATGACAAGCGCGAAGCTGTCACCCAAAAGCGCATCAAGACCAACGCGAACGAGCCCGACACCTTTGGACGCCTTTTGAAATTGATCGAAGACGTCATGCCGCGCGATGGCAAGGTGGATGCGATTGGCGCCTCCTGCCCCGGTCCTGTCGATCCGAAAACGGGCGTCATCATGTTCACGCCCAACATCAAGGAGTGGCGTGATTTTCCCTTTGCTGCAAAATTGATGAAGAGCTTTGGCGTTCCCACCTACGTGGACAACGACGCCAACCTTGCGGGACTGGCGGAGTGGAAGTTCGGCGCGGCTCGTGGGCATCACAACGTTTTATATTTTACGGTTAGCACCGGCGTGGGCGGCGGCGTCATTATCAACGACCGCCTGTTGCAGGGGACGCATGGTCTCGCGGCGGAACTGGGTCACACCACCGTTCAGGCGGATGGTCCCGTCTGCGGCTGTGGTCAACGCGGACATCTGGAGTCGTTCTCGTCCGGGACTGGGATCGAGCGCTTCGTGGCTGATCAGCTCAAGGCGGGGCGTGAATCAACCCTTCGAGCGGAGAAAAAGAATTCGGCGCGCGATATCTCCGAGGCGGCGAGTCAAGGCGATGCGTTGTCCATCGAGGCATATCAAATTGCGGGGAAGTATCTGGGCATCGGCGTGGCGAACTTCCTGCACATCTTCAATCCGTCGGTGGTCGTTTTCGGCGGCGGCGTTTCGCAAAGCGGACCCCTGCTGTTCGACGCCTTTGATGTTAGTTTGAAGGAGCATGTGATTCATCCGCGTTACCTGGAAGGGCTGGTGATTGCCAGGGCGGAACTCGGCGATGACTCGGGGCTGCTTGGCGCGCGCGCGCTGGCGGAGTTGAAGTTGGACGCGTAATATCCTTATGAAAGCGGCGTTTCCTTTCCCTCACCTGGTGGGGGATTATTTTTCTCAGGACGCTTTTCGCACCGATAAATAAATAAAGGAGAAAACATGATAATACCCAACCTACCTGGACCGAAGGCAAAGGCAATGATTGAGCGGGATGGCAAGGTGATCTCACCTTCGTATCCGCGTGGCTATCCGTTTGTAATGGATCACGGCATGGGCAGCGAAGTATGGGACGTGGACGGCAACCGCTTTTTGGATTTCATGGGCGGGATTGCCGTCACCTCGACGGGGTACTCGCATCCCAAAGTGGTGAAGGCAATTCAGGAGCAGGCAGAAAAGTTCATTCACATCTCGTCCGATTTCTATCACGAGAACTGGATCAAACTCGCCGAGAAGATGGATGAAATCGCCCCGTTCGAGGAGGATGCGCTCTCGTTCATGACCAACTCCGGAACAGAGGCGGTGGAGACGGCGATCAAGCTGGCGCGTTATCACACCAAGCGCTCCAACTTCATCGGCTTCACAGGCGCGTTCCACGGGCGCACGATGGGCGCAGTGACGTTCACAGCAAGCAAGGCAAAATATCACGGCGGCTTCTATCCGCTGATGAACGGCGTGACCCACGCGCCGTTCCCAAACCCATATCGCCCGACGATATACCGGCGCAAAGGTGAAGATGATGGCGAGGCGGTTGTGCGTTATATGGAAAGTGAAATTCTCAACCAGATTTTGCCGCCAAAAGATGTGGCAGGTATTCTGGTCGAGACGATTCAGGGCGAAGGCGGATATATTATCCCGCCCGATGGGTTCTATCCCGCGCTGCGCAAGTTATGTGACCAGTACGGCATCCTGATGATCCTCGACGAGGTCCAATGCGGCATGGGGCGCACTGGCAAGTGGTGGGCTATCGAGCATTTTGGCGTCGAACCCGATATGATCACCTCCGCCAAAGGCATTGCCTCCGGTATGCCGCTCGGCGCGTGTGTGGCACGCAAGTCTGTGATGGATTGGGCACCCGGCACACACGGCAACACCTACGGTGGGAACCCCGTCTCCTGCGCGGCTTCACTGGCGACAATTGACCTGATCGAAAAGGAATATTTGAAGAACGCGGCGGAGGTCGGCGCGTACGCACTTGAGGCGCTGGAGGAAATCAAGGCGCGTCATCCCAGTATCGGCGACGTGCGCGGCAAGGGCTTGATGATCGGCGTGGAATTCGTCAAGGACCGCGAGACGAAGGAACCTGCCAGCGAGCTGACCGAGAATGTGGTGGGCAAGGGCTTTGAGCGCGGACTGCTGATGCTGTCATGCGGCAAGAGCGTCATCCGTGTTGCGCCTCCGCTCTGCATCACCAAATCTGAAATGGACGAAGGCTTGAAGATATTCGAAGAGTCGCTGACCGTGGCTGAGAAGGAAGTTAAGTAGTTTAGCGGGAAGTGTGATTTGAATAAAACGAACGCCTCCATGGTTTCGACCACGGAGGCGTTTCTTGCTTATAGATGCAACGATGTGTTCAAGGTGTAGGGTTTACTTTGCCTCCCGCACATCCACCAGTACTGCGCGTACTACGATGCGTTTCAGGTAGGCGCCGGTCTTTTCATCGTAGTCATCGCACGTGATGAGTGTAAGATAGGACTTCTCCTCGTGTTTCATCACGGTGTTGTCGCCGGGCTCCACCAGCCTGCTCGATTCGACCTTGTAGGTGTAACGATTGCCCCGGTTGAATATGAAAATGTACTCTCCGACGCCGAGGTTCTTCAACTTGAAGAAGACGCCCGGCTTCCCGTTCGCATCGACGACATGACCTGTCAAAAGACTGTTACCCGTCCAGGTGGGATACGCAGTTCCGTTCAGCCACCCGACCTGATTCAACAGCCAGGAGACATCCCATTTGCCTTGCTTTTGCTGCACTCCGATAATCGAGGTTTTCACTTTGAGCACAGGGATCTCGAGCCTGAGGTCGGTCGAATCGTAGACCGGGCGCGTTGCGGTGTTCAATTCCGTCACGATGTTTGGCGCGAAACCCGTCACCGGGATGAGGAAAGCCCCACCCGAAGATTCCCTGCGATCGTTGGGGTCTCCGGGATCCCTCGGACCCGGACCTGGAGGTGGGGGTGGGGGAACACAAGTTGGGGGGACGTTGGTAACAGCAATGCCGTCACCGCCCGCTGTGGCGCCAAAGGGATCGTTGGCGGTTGTGCTTGTCCCATTTAATCCTCCGCTGACATCGCCTGCCACCAGGGGACCCGAAGTGAAAATAAATCCGCCGCCACCGCCACCGCCGGGACCATGCCGGTCAATTGGTGCGGTCTGTGCGGGCCAGGTGATTCCGCCATCGCCGCCGGCTGCGGAAACCGTCAAATTGCCGACGCTACCGCCGTTATTTCTTGCGATCACGACGACGCTTCCGCCGGCTCCTCCTCCACCGCCACCATCGTTGAGGACGGTTTGGTTTGCGGTTGCACCGTCTGCGCGGATCGTGCCAGCGCCGACAATGGTGCAGGCGCGGATCATTACGACCCCGCCACCCGCCGCGCCGCTGCTTGCAAAGCCATTGGCTGGGGAGCCTGTGCCGTCATTGGTTGTGCCGGCACCGCCGCCGCCGCCCAAAATCACGCGTGGGGCTGAGCCCGGGAAAGGCGCTCCGCCAAACCCACCAGTGACTGCGCCTGACTGCCAGGAGTTCCCGCCCATGCCGCCGTAGCCGCCGTTGCCGCCGCCGCCGCCGCCACTGTTTTGGGAATTTGATCGAGGTCTTCCATCCGTGCTTCCGCCACCGCCGTTACCGGATGCGCCGCGTCCGTAACTTCCATTAATGAAGCCTTCGTTTGCCGCGCCGTTGTCGAGCAGTACGCCGTTGTCATTGATGTATCGCGGCGTGCCGGCATACCCTTCACCTTTGGCACCGTTCACAGAGAACGTGGAAAGTGTACGGTAGTCGGTGCTTGCGAATGTGCCGACAGCATCGCCAAGCCCCCCCAACTGTCGTCCGCCGCCGCCGCGGAATCCGAGCGTGCTGACGTCGATGGTGTTCCCGTTCCAGTCCAGCGTATCCTGCACGCTGAAGACGACAATTCCTCCTGTGCTTCCGTCCCAGCGCAGGGCCGAGACGGTGCCGCTTAATGCCGCGTTCAGGTATTGTGGCACGCGGATCACCTGGAATGTGCGCTGTCCCTGTGTAATGAAGGACGCACTGAAATAGCTATTAACCAGCCCGGTTGAAATCGGGACTGCTCCGCCTGAGACTGGTCCTGTGGCGGTCACATACTCGTACCGCCCGGCTGAAAAATTGGCGGCAAGGTTTCCCCCGGCGTAGGCATTTGCCGCGGAATAATTCACCGTGTCCCCGACGATATTGGCAGTGCCGACGCCGTCGCCATATCTTTGATCATTGCTTCCATCGAGGTCGGCGCCCTGCATCTGGACAACCAGAAGCATGTCGCCAGCCGCAATGGGAGGACCTCCACCGGCGCGGGCGGGTCCGATGGAAATCGATGTTGTCCCTGCTGGAGCGTCAGCGGTTCCTGGATGGTAGGTATTTAGAATACCGTTGAGCATTGTTGGCGGGCTGGCTTGAATGCCTGGAGCTTTGTCCCCTATGGCGGCATGTGCTGTTGTTGCCGGCTGGGCTAGAACCATTGTTGTGACGATAAGCAGGTGGAGGGCAAAAGTTGGTCCGAACTTGAACGAAAATTTATTAAATGTCATGCTTTGCCTCAACTACCAGGTTTCTCAAATAAAATTGCTCATCGAAAAACACCTGATTTTTTCAGGCGTCTCTAAAATACTAACCAGTAAAAAATAAGTCATACGCTCACCTTTCAAATTTGAAAGGTGAGCGTATTGTATGATTGTTTCCCTTAATTGTCAACGAACTTAAGTATTACTGCGCCTCAAAGCCGGTTATGACTTCAGCGCATACTCGACGGCGGCAGTGGCGTGAATGGATGTGGTGGCGAAGAGCGGCACGCGGCTGTCCTCCTGTTTGACAAGCAATTCGATCTCGGTGCAGCCGAGGATGATTCCCTCCACGCCATGGGCAGCCAAAGACTCCATAATGCGTTTGAATTCCACGCGCGAGGCATCCAGAATTTTTCCCTGCACCAATTCGTCAAAGATGACACGATGGATAATCTCACGGTCAGACTTGTTGGGGGTCAGCACCTCCAGCCCGAAGTTTTGGATTAACCGTCCCTTGTAAAAATCATGCTCCATCGTAAAGCGCGTGCCGAGCAGTCCGATTTTCTTCATCCCCGCCGCGACGATCCGCTCCGCAGTGGCATCCGCAATGTGCAGGAACGGGATGTTCACGCCCGCGGTAATCTGGTCGGTGAGTTTGTGCATGGTGTTGGTGCAGAGGACGATGAAGTCTGCGCCGCCGCGTTCGAGGTCTTGCGCGCACTTTGCAAGGATTTGTCCCGCTTCATCCCAGCGGTCTTTGTGCTGGAGTTTTTCGATCTCGGCAAAGTCCACGGTGACCATGAGGCTCTTTGCCGAATGCAGACCGCCCAGTTTTGCTTTTGCGGTCTCGTTGATGATGCGATAATACTCGATGGATGATTCCCAGCTCATCCCGCCGATCAATCCGATTGTTTTCATGTGACCTCACTTCAGGCTGACTGTTTCAAATAGTTTTGGGGCGACGACGTAGATTCCCCGCCCGCTCACGGCGACAGTTGAATCAGGCAATTTGATTTCGCCTGTCGAGAAGATTTTCCGCTCGTCCATCTGCGTGATGCGGGCTTCGAGGGTTAGCGGCTGGTTGAGTGGAAGCGGCTTGTGGTAGTTGATCTCCAAATTAACAGCCGCCACTTTATGTCCCGCCGCCCAGACGACCAGCCCCATCGCTTCATCCAATATCGCCGCGGATGCTCCGCCGTGTGCATGTCCCGGTGGACCCTGTTGCGCCTCATTCAAGGTGAACTCCGAGGTCATGATTCCCTCGTCGTCCACATACCAGGTGAGACCGATGCTGTGAGGATTTTCGATCCCGCACACAAAACACCAGCCGTGATAGGGAAGTTGTCGCTTCATGGCGATATTTTATCCTGTTGCGCGCTGCCTTTTGAACCAGCGACCCAGATTCAGATAAAACAGATAGATGACGCTCAGGAGGGAGACCGCGGCTGCTGCCATTCCACTGCTGACCAGCGCCTGGGCTAGGAAGATGTTTTGCGCAGACGACAGGTTGACCAGCGCCGAGACCACGGTCACGTGCAGCGGCAGGACCATCACCAGCCCGCAGCCGGTGCACAGCGCCATCAATCGCGAACCATGCGAATCGGCAATGCTCCCGAAGAGCTTTGCTTCGATGTCATCCTGCGGGATGGGAAAGGCGTCGCGCCCCGGCAGGATGGTCTTGAACAAGGTTTGCAGTGACTTCAAACTCATCGCTAAACTTGCCAGCAAAGCAATGATGACGCGGGGATTTGCAAGCAGGTTTGCATCGACCAAAAACAGCAGGGTGGCAAGGACGGGTGCAGCGCCGATTCCGACGTAAGCCGCCATTTTGACTTCATCCATCCCGCAGCGGTGCTCCGCTTCGCGTGCTTCGTGCGGGATGATGAGGGTTAGCGCAAAGTGGGAGATCAAGGCCAGCAGCATGGATACCGTCAGCGGCATGGCCAACACGTTGATTCCGATGGAGGCAGACAAATGCGAAAAGACGCCGGCTGTCAATGCGGCAGTGATGATCGATGCTGGCAGGACGGTGAGGGCGGCGTTCATCGCCATCTGTGGCTCGGACTTGTCGAAGACATCGATTTGACCATTGTTTCGTGGATGTGCCAGCCAACCGCCCAGTGCCCCAAGCCCAATCCCGCTCAGGAAGAGAATCAGGAACATCCATTGCGTTCGGTTCACAATCTCGGCGATGACTTCAGCTTGGGGCTGTCCGTTTGCCGCAGTCACCCCGGCGACTCCCGCACCGAGCAGACAAAAGAGGATCGCGCCTGCCAGTCCGCCGCAGAGTCCTCCCAACACGGCACAGCGGACCGGTTGGACTGAGCCGCTCCAACGTCCAGCCATCCAACCGCCGCCAATCGTGACAAGCGCCGCCGCAGTCACTGCAATCCAAAGCCAGTTTGTGGAACCAAAGACACGTGGACGCAACAGAATCAGGGTCGCGATTAATCCACTCAAAATGCCAGCCGCTCCAGCTTTCGTGGTCATGACCCAAGTGTACATCTTTTGTGGTTATAATTTGTACATCATTAGCGGTTTGGGACAATCGAAGTCAGGCAGGCGGTAATTATTTTGTGAATGGAGTCAGCGAATGGATAAAAATAAAGCATTTCAAAATCTTCCCGATGGAACGGTATCCGGGGAGGAAGTTAACTCGCTTAGGCAGGAGTCTGTCAATGGAAAGAAGCGTGAGCGAAGGTTAAGATGGGCAGTGATTGTTTCTGTTGTGATGGCTGTAACCTTTTTGGCGTTGAGCGGTTTGGGGTGGCTAAAAAACAGGGAGGTAAAGTCGCAATTAGCCGCGGCGCAATCAGATGTATATCGCGCGCTTATGTTATATGGGACTGCTGATGCGCAAAAAAGTGATGCGGAAGAGCAAGCCAAAGTTGGTCTAGCTCGCGAGATTGCGCTGAAAGCACGATTGTCGTGGGACAGATCAGTCGCTATTCTGTTGGCGATTGAATCCATGCGTTTGGCGCCCAGTGGCGAAGCTTCCCAGGTTATATGGGATGCTTTGGAGACGCCGATTTTCCAAAGCCGCACCAGCTCTTCTTCCGCCTTTTTTGAACATGATAGCGGAATTGTTGTCTCGATTGGGAGTGATAGCTTGAAGACGGTTCGGATTTGGGATGTTTTAAGAGGGGAAGAAATTGCTCATCTGGCGCAAACGCGCGAGAATGTAAATGTTGCGATTAGTCCGAATTTCAGGGATGTTGCGTCTGTAACTTACGACCAGGCTTCGCACACATCGACAACACTTGTAAGGAAAATTAACTCAGTACGAGAATCCACTCTCAAATCCCATGTTGGATATGTGTCTTCAACTGTCTTCAGTCCTGATGGCAATAATATAGCTTCTGTAGAGCGCCTGCAAAGGGGTGATAAGACGACTCAATGGGCTATCCGTGTGTGGACAGTCGCTACGGGGGAAGATGTAACTCTTGTTACATTCAATGATGCGAATATTGGTGCTGCTTTTCCTGTTGTGTTTAGCCCTGACGGCTTGTATTTGCTTTCTAGCGCGTGCGACCAAAAAGATAAGGAGAGGGGTCGGTGTATTCAAGGATCTGTTCATGTGTGGGAGGTCGCTACTGGAAAGGAAGTCGCTCGGATGATTCACAAAGGCAGCATAACTGCTGCTGAATTTAGTTCTGATGCAACTCGTATTGTTTCAAGTAGCAGTGAGGATACGGCTCGTGTTTGGGAGGTTACTTCAGGCAAGGAAATTTCTCATGCAAGTGGTGATGCTATGTATGGTGCAACTTTTAGCCCGGATGGAAAGTCTGTGGCGTCTATTGGGAAGCCTGGCATTCGTACATGGGAAGCTGGAACTGGCAAAGAAATGCTCCATTTGCCTGTTTCTGGTAGTATCAGGTTGCTGAGGTTTAGTCCTGACGGAAAATTTTTAGCTTCTGCAAGCGATGTTAATAACGATACTTATATTGTGTCTGTTTGGGAAGTTGTGACGGGGAAAGAGGTCATGCGACTTCGGGATTCGTATCTAGGTTCACTCGCTTTTAGCCCTGATAGCAAATACCTTCTCGTTGCAGGGAAGGAAGTTAAAGTGTGGGAAATATTCCCGGGACAAATTGGTGTTCCGTCCATTCTGTACTCTTTCCCTCCTGGTAAAAGACACATGGTTGGGCTGAAAGATAATCCTCCTTTTATATTGGACGTGGAGGAAAATGATTACCAGGAAGTGTATTCATTTGGATTTAGTTCCAATGGCAAATATCTGGCGATGGGAGATGCCGATGGAACAGTTTCTGTTTTGGAGCTTGCTGCTGGCAATAAAATTTCCTACCCGATGCATGACGCCACTGTAAGCGCTGTTGCTATTAGCCCGAATGGTAAATATGTGATATCAGGTAGCGGTGATAATACAGCCCGTCTGTGGGAGGTTGCTACCGGCAAAGAAATTGCTCACATGGCGCATTCTGCCCCTGTTGTCTCTGCTACTTTCAGCCCCGATGGCAGGTATGCAGCTTCTGGAAGTTATGATACGAGTGTCTATGTATGGGATACTTTGACGGGTAAGGAAGTCGCCCATGTAGTGGGGATGTTTGTTGTTTTCAGCCCTGATAGCAAGTATGTAGTCTCAAGTGGAGCCAATGGTATCGTCAGTCTATGGGAGGTCGCTACGGGAAAGGAAATTATGCATATATTGTCCGACGGGGGCAGGGCATTTTTTACTCCTGATGGAGATTATTTGATTTTAGGAGGACAGGCTGCTGTTTCTACGTGGGATATGTCCACAGGCAGGGAAATTTCCCGTGTCCCATATCCTGTTGGCTCGACGCTTTTGGGACTCAGTTCTGACGCTGAGCGTCTTCTTTTTGTAGGAAATGAAAACGTTGTTGAAATGAAATGGCGCCCAGAGGATTTGATTACCGATGCCTGCTCTCGTGTGACCCGCAACCTTACCCACTATGAATGGCAACAATACATTGGCGATATACTGCCGTATCAGGAGGTTTGTCCTAATTTTCAGCTTGAGCCGACATTAATGCCCTTTCCAACACCTACGCCGATTCCAACGTTAATGCCTACCCCAACTCCAACGCCAACATCTACCCCAACTCCAGTGCCAGCGACCAACCCGACGGCTATCCCATGACAAAAAATGAGCAAACGCTTGACGCTTCCGCCTCCTGCCGATATAATCCGCCCGCTAAGTTCGTAACCAAACAGACGGGTGCATTCAACCCGTCTGATGTATGTAAAAGGAGAAAGTACTCATGACCCCACATCCAAAACGCAAACATTCCAAGGGACGCCGTGACCGCCGTCGTTCACAGGATGCGTTGACAGCGGTGAACACCGTTGCCTGTTCCAATTGCGGTTCCATGCGCCTGCCGCACACCGTCTGCCCGAAATGCGGTTTCTACAACGGGCGTGAAGTTGTCCAGGTCAAGAAGGAAAAGAAGACCGCCGAGTAGAAAAGGCTTGCATCGCTTGCAAAATGGGTCGTGACTATCGCGACCCATTTGTGTTTAATGTCATTGCGAGGGCGCTCTTCCCGAAGCAATCTCCACATTCAAAGGATGCAAATCATGAAACTCAATTTACAGACCACGGCTTTTATCTTCCCCGGACAGGGTTCCCAGGCGGTTGGCATGGGCAAAGACCTTGCCGCGCAATACCCCGTCGCAAAACAAACCTTCGACGAAGCGGATTCCATCCTCGGCTTTGCCCTCTCCAAATTGACGGCGGAAGGCCCCGCCGAGGGACTCAACGACACACTCAACACCCAGCCCGCCCTGTTCGTCCACTCGCTTGCCGCCCATCGAGTTTTTTCGACTCTCCACCCCGAAGCTGGTCCCGCCGCGCTGGCTGGACATTCCCTCGGAGAGTTGTCTGCCCTCGCCGCCGCTGGAGCCTGTTCCTTCGCCGACGGCTTGCGCCTCGTCCGCAAGCGCGCCGAGTTGATGAAGCGCGCGGGCGAACTCGCGCCCGGCGGTATGGCTGCCATCCTCAACCTGGACATCCCCACGCTGGACAAGGTTTGCGCCGAAGCCAGCACGCCCGATGAGCCTGTGCAGGTTGCCAACGACAATTGCCCCGGTCAGGTGGTGATTTCAGGCGCAAAGCCCGCCGTGGAGCGTGCCATGGCGGCGGCAAAAACTGCGGGGGCAAAACGCGCCCTGCCATTGGCGGTTTCGATTGCCGCGCACTCGAAGTTGATGGCTTCGATTCAAGACGAATGGAACGAGGCGGTGTCTGCTGCGAATTTTTCCGCGTTGAAGCTGCCAGTCGTCGGCAACGTCCACGCCCAGCCGCTGGCAGACGAAGCCGCCGCCCGCGCCGACATCATCGCTCAGATGCAATCCCGCGTCCGCTGGACGGAGTCGGTGCAGTTTTTGGTTTCAAGCGGAATCAACACCTTTGTCGAGGTTGGAACTGGCGCCGTTCTTGGCGGCCTGGTCAAACGCATCGCGGATGGTGCGACTGTTTTGCCTTTGGGCACCCCGCAAGATTTCGCGGCGCTGGAATAAAAGTAAGGGCGGGGTAACCCCGCCCTTACTTTTGCCCTCCCGCTTTTGTTCCAAGTCGGGCAAAATAGGGATATGAAAAAACTTCTCCTCCCGCTCATCTTTGCCATCATCCTTGCCTCCTGCCTGCCGGTAGACTCAACTCAGGTGGTCGTGCCGCTTCCCGCTCTCCCCAGCGAGACGCCGCTGCCATTCATCGTCCCCGTCACCGATACGCCGATCATCCTTCCGCAGGAGCCGCCGACCGAGACACCCGCGTTTATCATCCCCGTCACTGAAACGCCGATTCCCGTTTCATCCGCAAAGTGGTGGGAGGTCTACTTCACCGATCCGCAGACAGTCAACAACCCCGATGTGCTTGCAGGTTCGATTGAAGAGAAACTGATCGGTTTTATCAACAGCGCGCAGACCAGCATTCACATTGCCTCGTTTGAGTTCAACCTGACTCCCGTTGCCGAGGCATTGATCGCGGCGAAGAATCGCGGCGTGGACGTGAAGTGGGTCACCGACGACGAAAACGGCTTGGACTACGACATCCAGCCTGGGCGCGGACAATTCGCCTTGTTGCAGGCGGCGGGCATCGAGGTCAAGGATGATAATCGCTCCGCGTTGATGCACAACAAGTTTTGGATTTTCGATCAGGAAATCACCTGGACAGGCTCGACCAACGTCACGGTCAATGGTATTTTCAAGCAGAACAACAATGTGCTGGTCATCCGCTCGCCTGAGATCGCATTTATCTACGAACGCGAATTTCAGGAGCTGTGGAGCGGACAGTTCGGTCCGCGCGCGCCGTCTACGATGAGTAATCAGTGGGCGATTTTGGATGGCACACCCATTCAGATTCTATTTTCGGCGGAGGATAATGCAGTCGGAAACCTGATTGCGATCATCAACGACGCCAAGTCAAGTATCCGTTTTCTTGCCTTTAGTTTCACCGACTATCCGCTCGCGCAGGCGATGATCGACCGCTCGAAGGCGGGCGTGGATGTGAAGGGCGTCTTTGAGACTTTTGGAAGCAATGGAACACGCTCCGAGTTGCGGACGTTTTGGTGCGCGAATGTTCCTGCACGGCAGGATGGCAATGGAAGTTTTTTGCACGACAAGGTCATTGTCATTGATAATAGCATCGTGGTCACTGGCTCGTTGAATTTTTCGTCCAGCGCCGATGAGGAGAACGAGGAAAACGTGGTCATCCTGGACAACCCTGAAATTGCCGCGCTGTATTTGCAGGAGTTTGACAAACTCTGGAGCCAGGCGCATGATGTGGAGACGGGGACCTTTGCCTGCGAATGAGGGATCGCGGAAGTTTCATTTCTGTTGGTTTTAATGTGCGCGGGATTTTGCCGTGTAAAATGAAATGTGAATTCAACTTATGCCTCATCTTCGGGTAGGTGATTCATGGGCCATATTTTCATCTCGTACAGCAAAAAGGATGTCGGTTACGCCGAGAAATTGATCAACGCGCTCAGGCGCGAAGGTTTCAATCCGTGGTTTGATATCGAAGGGTTGGAAGCTGGTACGCACTGGCAGAACCGCTTGCAGAAACAGATTTTCACCTGCGACGCGTATATTTTGCTCATGTCACGTAATGCCTTCAATTCGAAATGGGTGCCGGATGAATTGGTGACTGCCAAGACCAAAAACAAGCCAATCTTTCCGCTTTTGTTGGATGACACAGAATTGTTTTTGGGGATCCAGACGGTTCAGGTTGAAGATGTGCGCGGGGGAAAACTGCCGTCGGAAGTGTTTTATCAGCGGCTTGCCACGATAACTCCCAGGCAAAAGAAGGCGGGTCAGAAAATCGCTTCTGTCAGGTTGGAGGAAAAAGCGCGAAAACAAAAGGCAGATAAGGCGGCTGAGAAGGCTTCCCATTACTTGTCCAGGCTCGCCAGCAACGTGAAGGACGCCATTGCGGTAACTTCCAAGATATCCTCAAACGCCTACAGGTCGATTGCAAAAAGCAGGGCAGTGAAAAAGATTTCGTCCACAATCAAGCGAAAAACCAGACCCAACAAGAAGAAACGATGATCGGATAAGACAGAACCTTTGTTGACATGGGGGAATGGATTCCTTGACAATAATTACTAAACACTGTATATTTACAGTGTTTAGTAATTAAGGAGCCAATATGGTCAGACCCAGCAAGAAACAACAAATCCCAAATCTTCAGGAAGCCATCAAGGAAACGGCATGGAAACAGATCGCCGAGTTTGGTGCGCCAGCCCTATCCCTGCGGGCGATTGCGCGCGAGTTGAAGATCACCGCGCCCGCCATCTACAACTATTTCCCCCGCCGCGATGACCTGGTCACCGCGCTGATTGTGGACGCGTACACCTCGCTGGGGGATTCGCAAAAATCCATATTGGAAGGCATGTCAAACAAAGACGCCGCGACCCGCTTCTCTGCTCTGGGCATCGCATACCGTGATTGGGCGGTGACCCATCCCCAGCGCTATCAACTCATCTTCGGCACACCCATCCCAAATTATGACGCGCCTGAAGACACAACCACTCCCGCCGCTGCCTGGGCGCTCCTGCCTTTGATCGAAACGATCCAGGCCCTTTACGACGAAGGCAGCCTGCTGGTGGAAAAACTTGCGAAGCCATCTGCTCAATTAAAGTCGATGCTTGAAGCCTGGTATCAATTTACAGGGAAAACCGCCATGACCGAAGTTCTGTATGTCGCGTACGTTGTCTGGAGCCGCGTGCATGGCTTAATGATGCTCGAGTTGGGCGGACAATTACCATCGTTTTTTACCGATCCAGGTGAAATCTTTCGCCGCGAGATTGCCACGATGGTAAATCAATATATCGGCGAATAAAAGGAAATCAATCATGAATTCCAAAACCCATTTAAAGGTAACTGGCACCCTGCTTATCCTTACCCCCATCATATTTATGACGGCATTCACTTTGTTGCAAATCAACTTTGAGTACCCTGATATCCTGCGCCAACCCGCGACCATCGTAATGGAGAAATTCGTGGCGGGCGGCAGCGGACTGATCGCCAACTGGTATTTGATGGTCATCTCGTCAATTCTGTTCATCCCAATCTCGGTCATGCTTCATCCATATCTGGCGCGGGACGATACGCCTTATATGCCGCTTGCTACAACTTTCGGCGTGATTGCGGGAGTTGTGCAAATGCTCGGTTTCATCCGCTGGACCTTTCTTGTACCAACCCTTGCTTCAACCTATTTGAATCCATCCACTTGTGAAGCAACCCGCGCCGCAATTGAGGTGACGTTCGTCGCTTTCAATCAATATGCAGGAGTTGGTATCGGTGAGCATCTTGGCTATATTTTCACCGCGTTGTGGACGATTTTGATTGCGCTTGCCATGCCGAAATCCAAATACTTCAGCTCATGGCTTGGCTGGACGGGAGTGGTGATCGCGTTAGGTATCCTGCTCGGTACATTGGAGCCTGCTGGTGTGCCGTATGTCGGTTTGGTCAATGCCATTGCCTACAGCCTGTGGGCTGTTTGGATTGTTATCCTGGGGGTTCGTTTACTGGCACAAAAGGGAGGGTAACGATGAGAAATCTTGCCCTTGGCTTGACTGCCTTTACCGTGTTTGGAATCATCGTTTACTGGTCTCTTGTCTTCGCAAAAATATTTCCCGTTATCGAACTTGTGCCGGGATACAAAAACTGGTTTATGTCCTTTCCGCTGGCGGATGGATGGATCGCTGTGGTGTCCTTGCTCGCGTTCATCTTCCTGTTGCGGGGCGACGACAAATCCGCGCTGTTTGGCCTGCTCGCGGGTTCGAGCCTGATCTTCCTCGGCTTGTACGCCCTGCTATATGGCATCAACACGGGTTTGCTTTTCATCCTGACACTGGATGAGATTATTGAGATTGCCATTAAGGTTTACTGCCTGTCAGTTGGCTCGTATTTCATCGTGTATTTTTGGAATCTTGCAAAAGAGTTACTTGCAAAATAATGGAGAAATCAAATGCCTGCTAATCATATTGTATTGGGAACGGGCGCGATCGGACGTGCCATCGTGGAAGAATTGGTCAAGCGTGGAGCATCTGTCCGCATGGTGAATCGCTCAGGGTGGACGAATGAAATTCCCGCTGGCGTCGAGGTGGTGGCTGCGGATTTGTTCGACCCGTCCAAAGTACGGGAGGTGACGAGCGGCGCGAAGGTGGTGTATCAATGTTCCCAGCCAGCATACACTCGTTGGGTTGAAGAGTTTCCCGCCTTGCAAAAATCCATCATCGACGGATTGACGGGAAGCAATGCCAAACTGGTTTTGGTGGAAAACCTCTACATGTACGGCGAGACGAACGGCAAGCCGATAACCGAAGACCTGCCGTGCAACGCGCATACCCGCAAGGGCAAAGTGCGCGGCGAGATCAGCCAATCTGCTTTCGAGGCGCACCGCGCTGGCAGGTTGAGAGTCACCTCCGGGCGCGGATCGGACTTCTTCGGTCCGTGGGGACTGTCAACGGCGGCAATGGGGGAGCGGACGTTTTATCCGATGTTGAAGGGCAAACCCGCGGGACTGGTCGGGAACATCGACCTGCCGCACACGCACACCTACGTCAGGGACTTTGGCAGGGCGCTGGTGATTTTGGGCGAACGCGACGAGGCGGACGGTCAAGCCTGGCACGTGCCGAACGACAATCCGCGTGTGACCCAGCGCGAGATGGCGAAGATGATCGCGGAGGAAATGGGCATCGAGCCAAAGATGAGCGCGATGGGACGGGGGATGATGTGGATGGGTGGCCTGTTCATCCCCGAAGCGAAAGAGACGCTTGAAATGATGTATGAGTTCGAGCAGCCATTTATCGTGGACTCGAGTAAATTCGAGACCACCTTCGGCATGGAGGCAACGCCGATGGCAGAGGCAATCAGGGAAACGGTGGCTTGGTACAAGAGCCATCCACAGAAGAAATAGGGTAAACGATTTTTTTTCTTGACAAACTGCCTCGAATTGTGTATAACCGAATATATATTCGGTTATTTTTTGAGTTAGAGGAAACCGTCCATGCCCCGACCAGATGTCAGTGAGGAACGCCGCCCGCAGATTGTCGAAGCCGCGATTCGGGTTTTCCTGCGCAAGGGCTATCGCAAGGCAACCATGCCCGACGTCGCGCGGGAAGCTGGTCTGAGCGTTGGCGGTGTCTATTGGTATTTCAAAGGCAAGGACGAGATCGTCCTCTCCATCCTCGACCAGGTCTTCCAAAGCGACTTGCGGGATTTAAACAGCCTGTTGGATTTGGATGCGCCCACAGCGGAACGAGTGAGAACTTATATCGTCCAATACGTAAAGCATTATGACGATTACTCCTGGCTCGACCCCGTTGGGATTCAGTTCTACGCCGAATCCGTCCACGACCCCAAAGTGCGCGGGTTTATCAGCAAATATTTGTCTCATTACCGCCAGGCATTGGTAACGTTGATCGAGCAGGGGATTCGGCGCGGTGAATTCAAGCAGGTGGACTCGCTCGATGTCGCCAACTCCATTTTGGGGTTGGAGGAAGGGTTGTCCATGTTGACGGTGGCAGACCAGCAAAACGTGCACTGGAAGGAATCCTTCCAAACTGCCATCGAATTGATTTTGACTGGATTGATAAAAAAGGAAACAGAGAAATGAAACTTTACCCGATTCAAATTCACGAGGGATTGGACGCCGCCCATCTTCAACGCGCGGCGCAATTGTATTACGACGCCTTCCGCCGACAGGCAGGTCCCATTTTGGGAATCAACGAGCAGGCGGTGGCGTTCATCCGACGGTGCATCAACCCGCAGCAGGCTCTCACCGCCATCTTTGAAGATAGACTGGCGGGCTTCGTCGGCTTGCAATACGGCGATCAGTCCTTTTTGCGGCTGCGCCTTTCGCAGTTTGTCGACAGGTTTGGCTGGCTGCTCGGGCGAATTCGTTTCCGCCAGGCGGCGCTGTTCGAGCAATCGGTGCAGGCGGGGGACCTTCGCATCGAAAGCATTGCGGTTGACCCAGCCGTGCGCGGTCAGGGAGTGGGGACCTGGCTGCTCAACGCCGCGACGGACTTTGCCGGCAGACAGGGGTTCAAGGCGATCCACATCAATGTCCCCGATACAGCCTCGGACTTGTTCAAGCTCTGCCGAAGGGTCGGCTTCAACTACGTGTCCACGCAAACGCGGAACTTCCTCAAGCCCTTCAACATCAACAACTACGTCACCCTGACCAAGATCATCTCGCTTTCAGGAGTACCCAATGCTCCACTCACAGCCGAACAATAACATACATCCGGTTTCCCTGACAGAACGCATGCAAATCCTCGACATCCTGCGGGGATTTGCCGTCTTTGGTATTCTGGCGGTCAATATTGGCGGGTTTGCCGCCCCGGTTTTCTTCCCCGGCTATGTTTCACCCGAACTGACATGGTATGACAAACTCGCAGAAACTTTGACCTTGTTCTTTGCCGAGGGGAAGTTTTACACCATTTTCTCCTTCCTGTTTGGATTGGGATTTTCCGTCCAGTTGGCGCGTGCCGAGACGAAGGGAAAGGATGTCCGCTCGTTTTATCCGCGTAGACTGTGGGTGCTGTTTGCCTTTGGCATCTTACATGCTGTCTTTTTGTGGATTGGCGACATCCTGCGCCTTTATGCCCTGCTCGGTTTTGCCCTGCTGGCATTTCGCAAACGCTCGAATAAAACCTTGTTCATCTGGGCGGGGATTTTCCTCGCTGTTGGCTTCCTCTTGCTCGTCGTGATCGGCGGTCCGCATGGCGGCGGGGAGGAAATGCCCGGCATGGATGTGATCGCGATGGCGCGACAGGCATACAACGGAAACTCGGTCCTTTCAGTGGTCATCTTCCAATTCTTCAGCGCCTTCATTTCGTTCGCAGTCATTGCCTTCACACAGGGTGGGACAGTAATGGCGCTCTTCCTGCTTGGTTTGCTGGCTGGACGGATGAAGTTCTTCGGGCAGTTGGGCGAACATCGCGCCTTTTTTGCAAAAGCCATCCCGTTGGGATTGCTGGCGGGGTTGGTCTTCAACGCGCTCTTTGTTTTTGTCGAGGAACCCTGGCTTTCAAGTCTTGGATTCACCATTGGCGCGCCTGCGCTTGCTGCGGTCTACGTCAGCGGCTTATCCCTGCTATCCCTCAAGGAAGGTGGCGCAAAATTGCTTGCGCCAATCGGCAAAGTCGGGCGCATGGCGTTGAGCAATTATGTTTTGCAATCGGTGGCCTGTTCCATTCTCTTTAACGGGTATGGATTTGGTTTGTATGAAAAAATAGGCGCGGCTGGGCTGTGGGGAATCACCTTTGCGATTTACCTGTGCCAGATTCCGCTGAGCAGTTGGTGGCTTTCCCGCTTCCAGTTCGGTCCGCTCGAATGGGTATGGCGCTCACTGACCTACAGGGAGCGGCAGCCATTTTTGATCCGCCCGTAGTCATCGAGATTCTTCATGCTGTTTTTGCTGGCATTCTTGTTCGGAATGGGATTGATAGATAGTCTCAACCCATTTTCGATTGCGGTTCATATTTTTCTGCTTGGCGTTTTGAAGAACACCAATCGGATAGCCTTTTATGTTTTGGGGATTTGGGTCGTGTATTTCGTTGGGGGGATGCTGATCTTCACTGGCTTGACTTCTGTTCTTGACGGTTTGGCGGGACAGTTCACAGCAATCCCTGATCTTGTCCTCTATGGGCTGGAATCCGTTCTCGGTGTGATTTTGGTTGTGTATGGCTTGGTCGAATTTCGGAAAAAGCAAAAACCCAGGGAACTGCGACTGGATAAGGATGTTTCGAGTTGGACTCTGGTTCTGCTTGGCGGTGGAGGAACGTTGTCTGACCTGCCGACCGCCTTACCGTATTTGGGTTTCATCGCAAAAATGACCGAGATGAACACAGGGCTCTGGCTTGGCTGTGGTCTTTTGCTGGTCTACAACGTGATTTACATCCTTCCCCTGCTGCTCATTTGGGTGCTCTACCTGATGTACAAAGACGCCATCCGCGACCGAATGGAATTGGTCATTGCAGCAATAGAGAAGACAAACAGGTACATCATCGTTGCTTTTTGTGAGATCGTCGGGATACTGTTTATTATCGACTCGATTTTCTATTACTTTGGTTCTCCTCTCCAATGGTGACAGGATAACAACAAACTGCGATGCTCCTTGGGCGTAAATGGGGCAACTTTCCCGTCTTTTGGACGTATATTTTTCAGGCTTTGAAATTTGCCCAAATCGTACTACACTACATAAAACACCCTTTTATAAAGGAGATTTATTATGACTAATCGTGGTCGTTCCCAACTTGCCCTCGGCGTCATCCTGATTTTGCTGGGTGCATGGTTTCTGGCGGACAAAAGTGTACCTGCCTTTCACGCTCTTTTCGACAAATATACCGAATTCCCGCTCAACATGTTGGTGATCGGCGCTGGCATCTTCATCGTCGGTCTGGTGCTGGGTCAACCTGGCATGTCTGTCCCGGCGGCAATTGTCGCTGGTATTGGCGGCATCTTCTATTATCAGGAGATGACGAATGATTACGGTTCCTGGTCCTATATGTGGACGCTCATCCCCGGCTTCGTGGGAGTTGGCTCCATTCTGGCGGGGCTGCTTGGTGACAGCACAGCACACAACCTCAAGCGTGGACTCAACCTGATGGTTGTCAGCGCGGTGCTTTTCCTCGTTTTCTCCTCCTTCTTTGGCGGATGGGAACTGCTTGGCAATTATGGTCCCGCCATCGTGCTGATCCTGCTTGGCTTATGGGTGCTTGGCAGGGGACTCTATCGTTCGTTCCGCAACAGACGGGAGGAATAACATGCGCAACAGTCAACTCTTTTGGGGTGTGATCCTGCTCCTCGTCGGCGGCTTTTTGCTTGCCAACGAATTTGGAATCAGACTTCCCAACGGCATGTCGTTGATGGAACTCCTCTGGCCTCTTGGGCTGATCCTTGCTGGGGCGTGGGTGCTCTTTGGCGTTTTTCTGCGCGGCAAGGTGGAGGTGGAAACCGCATCCATCGATTTGCAGGGAGCGAACTCTGCTTCGCTCAAGATCAGTCACGGTGCGGGTGAGCTGAACATTCGCGGCGGCGCAAATCCCAACGAACTGGCGCATGGCACCTTTGCTGGTGGGTTGGATCATAAAGCCACTCGAAACGGTGACAGGCTCGAGGTCCGCATGAGACCGGCAAAGGATGTGATGGACTTCCCGTTCTTCGGCCCGCGCGTTCAGCTTGATTGGGACGTGGCGCTCAATCCCCAAATCCCAACCGCGTTGACGTTGAATGTCGGCGCGAACAAATCCATGCTCGATTTGCGTGACCTGAATCTGACCGACTTGAAACTGGAAACCGGAGCGAGTGACACGCGGGTGACTTTGCCTGCCCGTGGGCGCTATCGCGCAGACTTCGACTTGGGTGCTGCTTCGTTGGAGGTGACAGTACCCGACGGCCTGTCTGCCCGCATCCACACTTCAGTCGGCGCTGCCAGCCTGAAGATCGACGAATCTCGTTTTCCGCGCAAGGGCAGTTTTTACCAATCCCCCGATTTCGACTCCGCCGCCAACTCGGTGGACATGACCATCGACGCAGGCGCGGCTTCGATCAAGGTTAGGTAAACGGGCGACTAAATTGAAATGAAGATTTCGAGACGGGATTTTTTGAGAATTTCGAAGGAGCTTGCCGTCTCGTTTGTTGCCTTGGGCGCAGGTTCGTACGGTTACAGTTTTTTCATCGAGCCGGGATGGGTTGACGTCAACGAAGTTGAGATCAACCTTCCGAGTTTGCCAGAGGCGTTTTCAGGCTTTCGCATCCTGCAACTCAGCGATATTCACATGGGCGGCTGGATGAATCGCGAGCGGCTCGCCGAGACGGTGCAACTGGCGCTGGCGCAACAAGTGGATTTGATTGCCCTGACCGGCGATTATTTGTTTGGTCATTCCTGGAACAGCCATTTGGAATTGTCTGGTGCTGATTTCGTCGAAGAAATATCGGAGCTGACACGGGAGCATCTGACGCTGGGAATCCTGGGAAACCACGACCATTGGACGAATGCCGAATTTGTTCGAGAGATGCTGACAGCCTCCGGTGTGATCGAGCTTGAGAACGACGTTTTCCCGCTCGAACAGGACAACCAGAGATTGTTTATCGCCGGCGTGGACGATATCTGGGAAAAGAAATATGACCTTGAAAGGGTGACCGACAAACTTCCCCGGGATGGCGCGGCGATTCTACTCGCCCATGAACCCGACTTTGCCGATGTCAGCGCGAAGACAGGACGCTTCGACCTGCAATTGTCGGGTCATTCGCACGGTGGGCAGGTGGTGATTCCCTTTTTCGGCGCGCCGATCCTGCCGCATTTGGGAGAAAAATATTATTCTGGTTTGTACAAGGTGCGCGACATGTGGCAATATACCAATCGCGGCATCGGGATGATCGAGCCGGCTGTACGACTTAATTGCAGGCCGGAGATCACAGTGTTTACCCTGCGGGGAAGCTGATGGCTGCGTTTTGAGTTGAAAGGAGATGTGAAATGAAACGATTTGATCCGAGAATTATTTTTGGACTGCTGCTGATTGCTGGCGGTGGGCTGGCGCTGGCGCAGACGATGGGACTGCTCGAGAACGCCTCGGACATCTTTTGGGGTGGGGCTTTCCTCGTGGCGGGGCTGGCTTTTCTTTCCCTGCTTGCTGGCGGACATTGGTGGGCGTCGTTCCCCGGTTTTACGCTGGTTGCCCTCGGCGCGTTGATTCTGTTTCCCGCCCAACTCGAGGATTTTGGTGGCGCGCTTTTCCTCGGCGGCATTGCCTTGTCGTTTTGGTACGTCTATTTCACCAGTCGTGAGCAACACTGGTGGGCGATGATCCCCGCCGGGGTGCTGACTGCGCTTGCCGCGATGATCGTCGTCGCCGAACGCTTTGAGGAATTCGGCGGAGCCATCTTCCTCGGTGGAATCGGACTTTCCTTTTTTGCCGTGTACCTCTCCAACCGCGCCGAACGCTGGTGGGCTTTGATCCCCGGCGGCGTGCTTGTCACGCTTGGCGGCATGACCATTGCCGCGGAGCGGTTTGGCGAATTCCAAACTGCGGGCTTTTTCTTCCTCGGGCTTGCCGCCACCTTTTTGCTGGTTGCCGTGCTCGCAGGCATGAACTGGGCATACTGGCCCGCGGTGGTGCTGGGGATCATGGGCTTTTTGGGGATTGCCTCGCTTTTGGACATTGCCAATTACCTCTGGGCTGTGGTCTTGATCGGCGCAGGCGTGTTTATGCTTATCCGCTATTTTGCGAAACGATAAATAATCGCTCCCTTGCTCTTCAGCTAGGCTTTATCCATTTGGACATTGACAAAAAGCAGGGAGTGTCTAAATCATGGGCAAATGAAATCTTTGATGTGCATCTGGTAATTTGGGAAAGCCTGTTTGTGGATTTGCCTGCGGTTGAAAGCAAACACAAACAACTTTAAGGCATACTGCAAGGAATACGGGCAACGCGAGAAACAGCGCAATCTACGCCAGATAATGGTGCAACTCGGAATTATCGCCTTCAACCGAGTAGGTCTTGTTTTTGCCTTCTGAAACTTCGTGTCGACCATAGTGATACCAGCGACAACCGTACACCTTAAAGCCATCGCTGAAATGTTATTTGGACTTAGCTGCACCATCGCCATCGAGACCACGATTCATCCTGAAATCGTTTCTCTCCGAATCAAAAATCGGAACATATCGTTCCGATTTTTGATTTCATGTGCTACTTTACTGATTGCGCAGGACGTCCGTTTTTCTTTACCTCGGTGCCTGGGATGTTGCTTTTGCGAGCCTCCTGTTTTACTCTTCGGTTATGTCTTGCCATCCCTTTGGACGGTCGCTTTGCCTTGGTCTTGACTGGTATTGTGTTCAATTGAATTACTCCTTATGTTCCACTTCTGTTGTTGGATTCGTATTCTGCCCAGAATTTGCCAATTTCATCCCTGGCGCCCTGGCGGGTGTACCCATATTTGACCTGGAGCATGGCGACGAATTTATCGAACTTCGCCTCCACCTTGTCCAACTTGAGCAGGTCATACTCAACCATCAAATTCCACCTGGCGTTGATCGCGCCTCGTATCAGTTTCCAATTTTCTTCGAATATCATTTTGTCCATCACGCGGCTTTCCTTGTCTCCCCTTTAAATCATTAAACGCACCTCTTCGAGGTGACGCCATCCCAATATTTGGATTCCTGGAAGGTATGGTGACTTTGCTTACAAGCGCTGATTCGATTTCCCCCGCAAATCTGCAATTACCGTCTGGTGACCTGATTTCATTGTACTATGTATTGTGGATATTAAGTGGATTTGTGACCACCGATCCTGATTTTGCAGTGTAAATAACAACTGCGGACTTGTTGACATCACGTTAAGACCGTTTTTCGTTCACATTCACCCAATCTCTGATCACTTTTATTTTAAAAAGAGGGCTGATTTTCTGAGGTAGTAGGAGTGCGCATTTCGTCAGCATCTTAAATTTGTACGAAGGTGGTATAGATGAGTGAGGTAAACGAACGGAATAAGAAGATCATTGATGAGTTCCGAGCAAACAGGGGAAAGGTTGGCGGCTCGTTTGAAGGCAAGACCCTGCTTCTTTTACACACAAAAGGAGCAAAGAGTCAGCAGGAACGTGTCAATCCAGTGGCCTGTACGAGGGATGGAGATCGGTTGTTGGATTGCTTTTTATAAAACCACGGTCTCGACCGGTCCGAGACGTGTTGTGTCGCAGAAGATGGACTTAATTCCCTTTCATCCATTTAATGGTAACCACGGACTGCCCATGCCCGTGCAACCAACGGGATTGAACCATCCAGGGCAAAGGGCAGCCCTGCACGTATTCGTTCGCGTAATGCGGTACGGCGTTCTCCACTTAAAGACATCAAGTAACTTGGAGCTGGCCCTTGACCCCCGAGAAACGGGGACCAATAATCGTCGAAATCTCGGAAAACAGTGGCAACCTCAATTGAACGCACCTCTACATTATGGAGCCCTGTCGATTCAAAAAGCTGACTAAAAGCATCGGGTTGGCAAATGGGGAAACGACGGCCTTCGTCAAGTTCAACCGCATTTGGATCCAACGCCGCGGCAGCGTCCCAGAAATGACGCATAAATTGCATCCTGCCTGCATAATCCCATACGTATGCCGCTACAACACCGCCTGAGTGCGTGGCCCGCGCCATTTCCGCGACAGCTCGCTCAGGTTGAGGAATAAAGTTAAGCACGAGGCCTGAGACCGCCGCATCAAAAGTTTCAGAGTCAACGTTCAGCGTCTCGGCATCCCCAACACCAAACTGGACTCGGCCATCCTGTATATGTTCCCTGGCAAAGGTGATAAAACTCTCGGAACGATCAATCCCCCTGATTTTGGCAGGTTCTGCAAATTGAAGAATGGTTTGGCTGAGCGCCCCCGTTCCGCAACCAACATCCAGCCACTGACTTCCTGCTGGCAGGGCCAGCCATTTCAGGAATTCACGGGCTACGAGACGACTCCAGCGGCCAACATACGGTTCGTAGTGATCGCCACTTGCCCAGGAATCTTTTGGCCTGGGAGACATAGAATCTTCATTCATCAGATACTCCTAAAGTGAATCGCTCAATTTTGTCTGCGTAAGAACACGTTTTCAGTTATAAATTATAAGTATAGACAGCTTCGTTGATACGGTCTCATCGAGACAGATCCGAGACCGTGATTTCATTTTCGTAACTGATAATTCAGGATGACAGGGTCCAGCCGTTCGGGATACCCGTCCAAATGGTAGGCGACCAGGTAACCTTGATGCTCATCCACCGAAAAAGCCCACGGGTTGACCTGAATCACGCCGTCTTCCACATGGTAACGGACAGTGACTTCCATATCCTCGCCGTTGCGCGGAAAAATGGACATTTCTCCCGAGGCGGGGACATCGAAACAAAGGCTGTAGGAAAGCACGTCGCATAGGTCGGTGATGCGGTCGAGGCGGTCGAACAGAGTTTTGGACAGCCCATGTTTTGCCAACTGTTCGTCAATGGCTTGGGAGAATTCGGCGGTGAGGGCTTGACGTTTTGGTGACGGGTCGTGAGCCGCGAGCCGTCTGAAATGGTATTTGACGATGGTATCCGCCACGACATCCGAGCAGGGCATGAAAAAGCCGCGCCGTGCAATGGGAATCCACTCCTCGTCGGTCATCCCGCCGATGGGGGAGTTATCGAGATAACCGTAACCACGGTCATGCAGACCCATGCCCGCGATCATGGAATTTCTTTCGATTGGCGGAAAATCAAAATCCTCATTGCCCCACAACATTGCCAGTGTGCCCACAAGTTTTAGATGTTCCGACTGTGGTGTGACAATTGCCCTGCGTTTCGATTTGAACATGGTTGACTCCTTTTACTTCTAAAATTCAATAGGGTAATTTTACTCATAAAGTGAATTTCACCGAAATGGACAGACATCTTCGGGTTTGTAGGTGTGGCTTTGCCAGCCGTGATAATCACTTCCCAAAGGCACGAGAATTTCGGGGTTATCTGTCGCGTATTGAATTGCCACAACACAGGAGGCGGGAATATCGTGTGTGCTTTGATATTCCTTCATGAAAGTGTTCGCCATTTCAATGTAGGGATGACCTGGATTGCCTTCTGGGAATTTCTGTTCCAAGGTGTTGAAAACTGTCATGGCATCTGTCTCGTATCCGCGAACGAGATGCAAAAGCATGATGCGATAATAGGCGTATGCTGCAAGGCGCGGGTACTCAGTTGGATCAGCGGGGTATGGTGTTGGGGTAGGTCTAACATTTCCAATTTGCGCCCTCCAATTATCTTGGAGGTTTTTCTGAATTTCAGGAGAGTAGTCTTTCAAATTGTCGCTAAAAATTGCATCTTGGTACAAGGATAGAGCTTTATCAAACTCAGATTGGATAAAAGCAAGGTCTCCATCTTGAACTGCTTGAAACCTAAATTCTGGCTTGGCAAATTCATCATGAAATGGAATGAAGTTTTGTCCGTTCCAATCGTAAACCGTTCTTTTATTCCGCCAAGGCAGAAAGTCAACATAAGTTGACCAAACAGGAATTCCACTGTCTAGAACTAATTCATTTAGCGGATCATTGTCCATGTTTTGATACAAAATCTTGCCTGTAGCTTCCACCCAAATTCCCCCTCCATCTGGATAATCGGGATATTCAGATATGAGTAGATTTCGAAACTTTTCGCCACCCCACTCATAAATCTGATAAGTATGTCCCCCTTGTGACATCACGCCGACCAGCAATGTCATCTCAAGAAGGCCATTTCGATTATTATCTTTGATCGAAAATATTTTGGATGGTTGCAAATATCCATCAGGAGGGATTTCAAATATTTTCTCGTACCGCCCATTTTTGCAGCCGAAAATAAAGAATGAGGTTAAACCAATCGCAAGTTCTGGAACATTATCATTTGTTAGGTCTTTGAATACAAAATTTTTGCCTTCTCGTTTATAAGAACTATATCGCAGGTGTGAAATCAGAGGTTCTGCGCCATATGTATTGAGGAAATTAAGCATGTTTTCTTCCGCGTACGCTCGATTATCCCAATCCATTCCAGGTGTGACATTTAGAAAATCAAAATCCAGATTTTTAGCTGGTTGTGCAGTTGGGCATACAGCCTTTTCCGCTGGCGTGACCGTGACACTACTTGACACATCAAATGTTGGCGTGATGGTGGGAAAGACAGGGGCAGGGGTAAAAGTGAATGTAGAGACTGTTGGTGTGTATGTAAGCGAAGAGACAACAGTTGATGTTGAGGTCGGCGACATCGTCTCTGTTGGAGAAATTGAAACAACCGTTTGGGTTGCCTCAGATACGCAAGCGTTCACCGCCAACCCAATTGCCAAAATGACGAGAAGATATTTTTTCATGAACCACCACTTTCTTTTGTCGATAACTGATTACTGCTTACTGTTCACTGACTCCCACCATCCCATCAACTCACTCAATGCCAGACTCGGCGTCGCGTCTCCCTGCCTGCCTGAGTTCCAGGTCACGATCAAATCCTTCTTGGCGCGGGTGATGCCCACGTAAAAGAGTCGCAGGCGTTCCTTCACGTACCCAAGGCGTGATTGCAGGGTCGCTGCGCCTTCCTCGTAGCCGTCGTATTCACCGTCCGACTCCAGCGCAGTCAACTGGGCGAGGGCTTCGGCTTCGAGGTTGAGCGAGCCGCGCACGAACCACTTCTCCGAGATGAAACGGTCGTTCGGCTCGTTCGACGGGAAGTCGTAATTATTGACCGACATCAGGTAGACGCGATCCCATTCCAATCCCTTCGCCTTGTGCATGGTCGTCACCACCACCTTGCCGCGATGCCGTTCGGGGTCGAAGCCAGAGTCGTCGTCTGAAAAGCCGATGAAGCGCCGCTCGTTCTTGGCGATCACCGTCAGCTCGGAGGTCAACTCAGGCAGGCGCCAGTCGTTGTGGTCTTCCGCCGTCTGACGCAGCACCAGCGCCAGTTTGTGCGCCAGCGCCAGGTCGGATATTTCGCTGAAGACATCCTGCGCCAGCGTCAGAATCAACTGGTCGATGGGAAGCGTGACCGCGTTCAACCAGCGCTGGACGTTGACCCGAAACTCGGTCAACTCGCCGATGACTTCCTCCGACTCGCCCAAGCCTGACAGCCAGTCGTCCCTCACCCCTGCCCCTCTCCCTGAGGGAGAGGGGTGTCCGAAGGACGGGGTGAGGGCGGGCGCGATGAAATCTTCCACATGCAAAAGTCCGCGCAAAACCTCTGGGACCCGTTTCAACAACTCGGAATTGCCCTGACTATTCTCTGCTTCTCCATTCTCTACTCTCTGCTCCCGCCAATCCCTCCGCCAGACTTCATACGCCTTCGACAACTTCCGCGCGGACTGCGGGTCTGCGAGATAGGACAGCAGGATGCTCAACGATCCCGCCGCGGCGCGGGTGGTGGACGTGGACGAGATCAACTCGACGACTTCGACGCCGCGTTTGCGCAGCGCGTCGATGACTTCGACGCCGCGCTGGTTGCGTGGGACAAGCACCGCGATGGTTGGCTTCTCTTCGTCGGGAATATCTGTCAGCGAATCGACATAACCTTTCACTGACTTTGCCACCGCTTCAAGTTCCTCTTCGGGCGTGAACTTCCTGCTGATGAACTTGATCCCCTCGGGATCCTCAGGCGGGTTGACGGGTTGATAACCCTCTGGCACAGGTTGGATGTATGGCAGCGAGAGCGCCGTCCGCGCCTGTGGGATGGGATGCGAAGTCATCACCCAGTGGATGAGATGATTCGCCAGAGCGATCACCGCAGGCTGTGACCGTCCCGACTCGGGCATGTCTGCATTCGGGTTGTCGCGGATGAAGTCGCGCAGCAGGTCAGGGTCAGCAGTGGTGAAGGTCTCGAAGATCGCCTGGTTGGGGTCGCCCACCCGAACCCAGTTTCCGCCCCCTGTAGGGGCGGGGTCCCCCCGCCCACCCGACAACAGAGACAAAATCTCCTGTTGTGTCTTGCTCGAATCCTGCGCTTCGTCCTCCAAAATGAACGGATAGCGGAAGCGCAGCCGCTCCAGATATTCCTCGTCGTTTTGGAGCAGGGTCAGCGCCAGGCGGATCAGGTCGTCGAAGTCCACCGCGCCGCGATAGGCGAGGGCGCGCTGGTAATCGGTGTAGATGTCACAGCCGAGTTGGGCGAGAGGCAACGGCTGGAACGACGCATCGAGTTTGGCGCGCAGCCGTTCGGGAGTCAACAGGTGGTCTTTCGCTGAGCGGATAAAGGCATTTGCAAGCGAGTCCACCATGTTGGGCAGTTGTTCGCGCTTCAGCCAATCCTGTTTGGAATTATCCAGCGCGGGGTCGAGATACTCGTCAAGCGAGTGAGTCGCCAGCCAGGCATTGACCGCCTCGCGGCGAATGGATGCCGCCTCCCGCTCATCGATGATGCTGAACTGGTTTTCCAGCCCCACGCTGGCAGGTTTCTCGCGGACGATGTCATGCGCCAGCCCATGCAGCGTGCGGACGCGATAGCGATACAACACCTGCAGCGGATTCTCGAAGAAGTGCTTGATGCGCGTCTCGAAGTTATCCACCGCTGAGTTGACCAGCGTGACGATCAACACCTCCTGCCCGTCTTGCAACTGATTCTCGTGAATGATCTGCGCCGCGAGGGCGGAGAGAATATGCGTCTTGCCAGCGCCAGGCACGGCGGCAATGCCGAGCCGTCCGCCTGTGTAGCGGAGGATGTTTTGTTGGGAGGGGCGGGGGGTGAAGTTGTTCATTTATGTGAGGACATAACCATGAACGGCAGTTGAAACACCATGAATTCTCAATTCTGATTTTTTGGAAGCCTGAGATAAAGAATCAGGTGCAAAGCTATGGAAATGAAAAGAAAAGGAAATAATAACCCAATTAAGATTGATATGTCGTTTGATGTTTTGGCTATGGATAGAAATATAAAACCTGTAAGGCAAAAGACCGCTGCATAATCGAATAGCTTCGCGAAGAATAAAAGCATCCTGTTTTCTTTTGCCCATTCAGTATAACTTCCAACTCTCTTCATTATAGCGATACGTTGATTGTATTTATTGAGTGTCTTGGAAATAAAAATAATGCCAATAATTATTGCGCTGATATATAGAGCAAAATAGATTTTCAGGAGTGACAGGTGCAAGTTATTCATATTTACGGGTGGGTGAAGGATAAAACATTAGGCAATCACTTGCCTTTAACTATAGTTCGATTAATCGTAAATCCTAAAATGAACATTGTAATAAAAATGGAAGCGAGGACGACCAAGCGTAACGTTGAAAATATTTTGGAGGTTTCCAAAAAGCCGGTAACAATCCAGATAAAGAAACTCAACAACAGGAACATCTGCACCAATGTCATGGTTCTAAGTCTGTTGACTTGAGTTTTATCCCATTTTGCATAAACACCGCTTGCCATATTCTGCCTGATCTGCCTGGCTTCTTTTAGCCTTGCTCGCGTTGCGAGAATTGCCATGATTATAATTGGCGTCATCAAGACGCCAGCACAAACAATAACACTTACTGCGTTGATAATGTCGGAGGTGGTCATTTGTCGCCTCGTGGTTGGTGAATTATACTAACAAAGCAAGTATAATTTTGCCCGTCTGCCATGACTCATACAGCTTCATCAAAGCGTTTTTCTGCCTTTCTTAATTCTCCCATTTTGCCAGCCCTGTTGGCGTTTGGAGTTTATTCGTTGTTCTCGCTGTTGCGCGGACCGATCTGGCGGGTGACGGAATACGCCTTCTTCAATTATCTTGCCGACGCCTTCCTGCACGGACAGATCGCCCTGCGGCTGCTTCCGTCCAATCTCCATGACCTGGTATTGCATCAAGGTCAATACTATCTCTACTGGCCCCCGTTTCCCGCTCTGCTCTTCATGCCTTTTATCGCGATCTTTGGCGTGCAATTCAGCGACGTATTTTTCACCCTGATCCTGGCGTCGATCAATGTCGGGTTGGTCAGGTATTTCCTGCGGAAACTGGATGAGAAAAATATTGCGCCACTCCCGCCTTACCAGCAGGGGTTGCTGACCCTGTTCTTCGCGTTCGGCACGGTTCACCTCCTCGTCGCCCCTTTTGGGCGTGTGTGGTTCACCAGCCAGGTGGTCGCTTTTCTTTGCAGCATCCTCGCCTATCTCGCGGCGATCTGCCTCCGCGGCAGAAAAGCCTTCCTCTTTTCCGGCGCGGCGTTGGCTTGCGCGATGCTCACACGCAGTCATTTGATCCTTTTGGGCATTTGGATCGCCTATTATCTTGTTGCAGAATACAAACACCTGGGCTGGAGGAAACTGGCGCTTTATGGGCTGAATTTTATTGTTCCCATTTTATTGGGATTGCTGGTGTATTTCTCCTACAACCATGTCCGCTTTGGAAATATTTTCGAGGTCGGCACTTCATACCAGGATTTGGGTCCGTTCTTTCAGGCGGATTTCGAGAAGTATGGCGTCTTCAATCTTCACTATATTCCCATCAATTTCTACTATAACTTTATTTATTACCCGCTTCCCTTTTCGGAGGAGAGTTTGCTGGGCGGGAGTTTGTTCCTATTAAGCCCGGTCTTCCTTGCGGCGTTGACGGCTTTATATTCAGCACGCCCGCGCGTCTCCGTGTTCTTTCTCGGTTTGACGATTGCGGGCGCGCTGATTCCTATTTTGGTCGTTATCGGCACAGGCTGGATTACATTTGGTCCGCGCTATACCCTGGACTTTACTCCCCCTCTTCTATTGCTGACGGCGCTTGGTCTGCGCAACTGGTCGTCACGCTGGCTGACCCTGCTGGCGATCATTTCCATACTGCATTATACGATTGGCGTCATTGCTTTTTCCGCTTTTTATTAAACGCCGATCACCGCATTTGTCACGATGAAAACCGTCACCAGCACAAGCTGTGACAGCGGATAATAACTGGCGCTGTCGAAAAGCCTGCCTGCGTAGCGTCCCTCTTTCGACTTGTAGAGTTCAAGCCCCGGCTTCAATAGGAAGAAATATCCGATTGCGAGACTGGCAAGGCTGTAGGGGATGCCGAGCCTGGCGGGGGAAATCAACGGCAAAAATGCGCTGATGATGACCGTCAAAGTCAGAGCCGAAACGACGATCAGCCCCGCTTTCTCGGCGCCAAACCGAATGGGGATGGTCTTCGCGTTGACGCGTAAATCCTCGACCGTGTCGTTCCAATCCGCCGGTACGTTTTGTCCGCCGATTTCCCAGAAGAACAACCAGCTCAACAACAGCAGCAGGGATGCCGGCGCGGGGCTTGGGTCCACGACGAAAACCGCCGCCAGCGGACCGATGACCTTGACCACGCCGCTGACGAGCGTCCGCAGGTGGGTGACCTTGAGCAGAAGGCAGTAGGTCATCTCGAAAATGACCGCGGCAAGCACGATGAAAATGATGACGGGGTTAAGAAAATATGCGCCGACGAGAGTCAGGATGAGCCAGATTGCCATCCAGATGAAACCGCTCCTGAAACTCAAAATGTTTTGCGCCAGCGGATAACGCTCGGCGGACGCCTCGACCGAATACCCCGGGTTCAACTCACTGCCGGCGAATCTCTCCCTGTCCGCCTTCATCCCCATCAGGTCATTCAGGGCGTAGATGGCGGTGTATCCTGCAAAGGCGGTAAACAGAGACAGCAGCACCACAGTCCAGTGTGGGAAACTTCCCAGCCATAAAAGGGCGCAAACGGCTGGCGATGCCAGATCCAACACGCCGTGGGTGGTTCTCGATAATGCAAAAAAACGTTTCATGTGGCATACCTCATTCGACAAAGTGATTTTCCAGCGGGACGGACGTCCAGCTTTCCAGTGCCCTGCATGCAGACTGAATTTCCTCCAATTTTACATTGTTTACGAATGAGCATGCTCCTATCCCTTCCGGCAGCGGGACTCTCTGAAGCCCGTTGCGATGGTAGGTGCGTTCCTCGAGCGACTTCCACAACAGGGCGGGATTTACACCGGTGTTATCGATGACGAAGCCCAGCCCGGCGATGAGGTTGAATATCCTCTGCAACCCGTTTTCAGACAGGATTCCCCTTGCCCGCGCCACGATGGACGATATCGCGATGTCGATCAGGACGGCTTCGCCGTGGAGTAGTTGGGAATGGGGAGCAGTTTCAAGCCCATAGCTGAAGGTGTGACCGAAGTCCACCTTGCGCGACAGGTTTTCCTCGAACAGGTTGGGCTGCAATTCCTCAATCATGCCTTCGATGGAGCGATGCAGGATCGCTTCGCCAACCTCGTCCTGGAACTTCGATTCGACGCATGCCGCGCCGTGGGCTTCGAGCAATTCAAACAACCCGGCGTCTTTGATGATTGCCAGTTTCAGGATTTCACACAAGCCGTTCAGGATGTGGCGTTTGGGCAGGGTTTTCAGGAAGGTCCTGTCCAGGATAACCAGCTTCGGCGGCTCGAACGCTCCCAGTCGGTTTTTGTTCCCGTTGAAGTTGATCCCGGTCTTGATCCCCACCGAAGCGTCGATATAACCCATCAGAGTGGTCGGCACCTTGATGTGTGGAACGCCGCGCCGATAGCTGCCGGCGGCGAAACCGACCACGTCGGTCAGGACGCCGCCGCCGACGGCGATGATCGGCTCATCCCTGCGGTTGATGGGGAACGAGTCCAGTTCGCGCAACACCCGCAGATAGTTGTTTACAGATTTGTTCTCCTCCCCGCCGGGGAAGGTGATGATCTTTGCCCTGATTTTATGATGATCGAAATAGTCTCTTATCCGGGCCGAATGATATTTTTCCATGCCGTCATCCACGACGACAAAGCGGCGGGTGTTTTCCCTTTTGCCCACGGATAACAAGGTCTCGTTCTGCGGATTGAAAATATCCGGGCTGTTGACAACCTCGTATTCAATTGTTTGTTGATATGAGACGCACCATTTACGCATTCCGTTGGTCATACAACCTGTTGCCAAACGGATTTCGAATCCAGCAACCGTCTGGCAAGGTCCTTTGCCTGATCCAGGCTGTGATTTTCGAAGTGTCCGCATTCGCTCGCATGGGTATAGGGGACCTCTGTTGCGGACAAAATATCGTTCAGGATGTTTTCGTAAACGCCGCAAATTGCGTCGGCGCTGCCCTCGTTCAGAAGCACGAGGTAAAGCCCGGTCTGGCATCCCATGGGTGCCACGCAGACGAAATTCTCCGGCATGTATTTTCTAAAACCCGCAAGCAGGAAATGTTCGAAGGAATGTAACAGGGTGATTGGCAAATACTCCCTGTTCGGAAGGGTGAGGCGCAGGTCGATGGAATACACCACGTCGCCGTTCCTCCCCTCCATGGCTGACCGCAGTTTCACATGCGGCGCCTTCAATATCATGTGGTCGAGTTCCCCGACAGTGCGGACATCCCAGCCCAGTTCTTCAACGTTTACCATGTTCGACTCCTGAATTTTTGATTTGGTGTTTTGCCCGAAAGACGGCTCGTTTCCTTAGCGATTATCCGATTTACTCTGGAGTCTGACAGCTTGCTGTCGAAATTACGGGAGCAAGCTCCCAGACTCCAGAATCAAACCAACTATCCAGACGGATTCCTAGACATATTTCGAAAGGTGGGTAAAGCTGTCATCCAATGCTTTTTCCCATGACGCCACGTGATGATACAACTCCACCGTCGCGTATCCCGAAAAGCCGTTGTCGTTCAGGGCTTTGAAGCTCGCCTCGAAATCCAAAGTCCCTTCACCCGGAATCTCGTGGAAGTGGACGACACCCGTCAGCGTGTTCGCAACCATCCTGTCCATGAACAGCCTTCCGTTCGGCTTTTTCGTCCCTCTTAGATAAGCGATGATCGGCTTCGCCCTTTCCAAAACGTCGAAACTCAGTCCCGGCACAGAGATCAGGTATGTGAAGATTTCGTCTTCGAATTCGGTTGTGCCTGCAAACAGGCTGTTGTAATCCACGTATGCCACTGCTTCGTCGATGCCCAATCCGCCTACGATATCCTCGATCCGTTTCTTTTGCTCCACCGTGGGTTGGTCGTCGTGGAAATAGATCGGGTGATCGCGGTCGATCAGCAGGAAGTCCGCGCTCTCGGGGAAATAGATCAGGTAGTGGGCGAAGTCCAGATCGATTGCCATGTCCTCGGACATTTTGATGATCTTCAAGTTGTAGCCTTCCCGCGCATCGGAGACGTGCAGGTAGCGGGCGTGCGGGGCGGCTTTTGCGAGGGCGGAAATATAGTTATTTTCCGAGCAGTAATTGTGGCACAAATCCAGGTGTAGCTTGAATTGCGGAGAGTTGACCTCGGCGACCAGATCAAGCCCCTGGTCGAGGGTTTCGATGAACATCCCCGGCTCCGGTTCAATCAACAGGGTGATGTCTTCGTTCCTGACCTTCTTCAGGCAGCGATGGATGCTGTCCACGAGCAGTTCCCGCGGATTGACCGACGGGTTGGCGACGTGCTCATCCCGGATGAATCCGCTGCCGAACGTGACGAGGGGAACGCCCAGCTTTCTGGCGACTTCAACCCCCCGCCTGACCAGGCTGATGCGGCGCTTTCTGCCAGCCAGGTCGATGCACATCAACGAGGGCTCATGCGGTCTGGATGGCGTGAAAAAGTGCGAAGCGGTGGCAACGCAGGCGGGCTTTACCCTGGTTTTCGTGAATTGCCGTTTTAAGTCCGCGACATCTTCATCTGTTATTTCGAATGGATTGAATTGGTCGCGGTGAAATGAGACTTCCACTCCCGGATAGCCCGCCTGGTCCACGACGTCGATGGCGTCCGAAAATTTCAGGTTTGTCAACCCGAAAGTGCTGTAGCTTAATTTGATCACTGCCGTTACTCCCGAAACCGTGAATATGGCTTTCCCGCCGTGGCTGCATCCAGACTTTGTTCACTTCGTGGGCGGAAAAGATGGGACTATTCTATTTAGTTGGAAGATTTGGGTCAAGGGGTAAGACTGCACTTAAGTGTGGCTTGTATTTTGTCCGCCAATCTACGCGAATTTTCGCGAATGAAAGCCCAAGTTCGCGTTGATTGGCGAAGATTAGCGGATGATTTTTGCGCCTGAGAAAGGCACCACGTTTAACTGTAGCACTACCGGTCAAGGGTAATTGAAAATAGCCGCCGCTTGCGGCGGGTTTCGGGGAACAACCAGAAGTTATTCCCCAATCATCTGGAGGATCAATTCCCTCCTGCGCGGCTTGTTGTCGAAATCCATGTAGATGATTTGCTGCCACGTGCCGAGTGTCAGGCGTCCGTCCACAAACGGGACGGTCAGCGATGGACCGAGCAAACTGGCGCGGACGTGGCTGTGACCGTTGCCATCGTCCCAGCGGGCGTTGTGGGCGTAGTCGCGGTTTTGTGGGATGATCTCATCGAAGAGCCGCTTCAAATCACTGACCGCGCCTGATTCGTACTCGATGGTCGTCAACCCGCTGGTGGATGATGGGCAGAAGATTGTCACCGTGCCGTTCTTGAGGCCGCTCAAGGCGATGTGTTTCGCTATCTGGTCTGTGATCTCGTGGACCTCCGCATTACCGCGCGAGGTGAGGGGAAGGTGGAAGGTTTTTACTGGCATGGGGATATTATATCTTCATGCCAGACAACTTCCACACTCCGAACAGGCGCGGTCATGCAATGAGATGACGCCCCCACATTGGGCGCACGCCCACTTTTCTTTTTCTTCGAGCAGATGTTGTTCCATCCCCACAGTTTTGGCGCGGACGCCATTCTCGATCAGGCTGACCTGATACCTCTGCCTGTAGCTTTTGTCCAGCCGCTTGATGGTGGCGCAGGGAAAGGTCGGGCACTCGAAACAAAAATCAATCCCCTGGCTGGTGACACAATCTTTGATCTGGCACTTCCTGCAATGCTCGGGCTTGCTGGCATCCTGTCCGCGGCAGCCGAGGCAGGGCTTCTTTTCCTTGAGATGCACATAGCAGACAGCGCAGGTGATTCCACACGGAGCCAGCATGTCCACTTGGATTTTTGCGAGCATTTTCATAAACGGATTTCAATTCCCGTATAAGTCTCGATCATTTGCCTTTATTGCCTTCCTGCGCCACAGTGCGGACACTCATCCCGATGGACGCTCAATAGCTCTCCGCATTGGATGCACCTCCAGCGGATCGCTTCACGCCTGACAAATGCATCTATTCCCATTGCCTGTATCTCGTGCAGATTATCGGTCATGCTCATGCCGTAATTTGTTCGGTAACGGGTGTCCAGGTGCTTTAATCGTGCGCAGGGAAACTTTTCGCATGCAAAACAATATGGAGACTCATCGCTTTTGTGTTCTGTGCAATTTTTGATACGGCAGATTACACAGTGTTTCGGCTTGTATTGGTCGTCACCATTGCATCCAGCACATGGGTTCCTGGTTCGCAAATGCCCTATGCAGATCGCGCAATTCATTCCGCATGGAGCCAGCATGTCCGTCGGTATTTTGGCGTTTGTTTTCATTTCGCTTTGAGCAGTGTCTCGTATTGCTTTCGGTACTTCGGCTCCGGTTCCTTTGCGATAAGCGCCTGTATCCGAGTCGAAAGTCCCTCAACCCTTTCCGCCTTGTACAGCGCCAGCATGGACTGGACGATGTCCTGTCGCAGCAGGTTGGAGTGTTTTTCGTCCACGCATTCCACGAAGCGTTTTTCGAGATGCTTCAATACTTTCTCGCGGTTGGACTTGTTTGCGGCGGCAACCTTCCAGATGTTTTGGATGCACTGCCTCGACGTGATGAACTTCTCATCTTTGGTGTGGGCGAGCAATCGGTCGAGCGAGCCCGCAAGGCGGTTTTCAGCGTCACTCTTTGCCAGATTGCACAACAACATGATGCCGATTGACCTCTGATACGAATTCTCGTGATCCAGCTTTTCGAGCAAAAGGTCCCAGATCTCATAGCCCCAGCCCACTTTGGACTCGGTCAGTTTCAATGTGGCTTGCAGCGCCTCCAGCCGAATCTTGTCGTCGGTTGAGCCAAGGTCGGTAATGTATTTTTGGATATTCTTGTTCATTGTTTTTCTCAAATATAACTTGCGGCAACGATGAGTCTCTTCACATCGCGCAGACCGATCCTGCCCTTGAAGTATTTATCTCCAGCGTTGACGCGCGCCAGCGCCTCGCATAACTCGTCGGCGTCAGCCTTCGCCAGTTTGGCGGGGCCAGTGCAGCCAGCTTCGAGCAGTATCCTCGCTGCGGTGGGACTGGTCCACTGCACCCTGGTCAAGTCCACTAGTTGAGCGAACGTTTCGAGGGTGACAATGTCCACGCCAGTTGACTTTGCCAGTGCGGTCCGTTTTGATTTGCTGTCTGTCGCTTCGTGCAACGCGGCGGCGTCGCGGATGCCGTCCCGTTCGAGTTTGGCAATCTCACTTTTGGGCAGGCAGTTGAAGTCTTTCAACAGGGGCGGCTTTGGGAACCAGCCTTCGATTTCACGCCTGAGCAGGGTGAGATAATCCGCTCCAATCCCAGTTGACTTTGCCAAGGTTTCCAGCCGTTTGGCTGTCTTGAGTTCATTCCGCAGATCGGCAAGCGTTGTGATGCCCTGCTTTTCGAGCGACTTCATCTTCGTTCCCAGCCCCTCCAAAAGGGAGGTGCGGCTGGGGACAAGGTCGGTGGCTTCGATCCGTTTTTGCAAATCGCCAAGTTTTATTTTCTCCGCGTCGATGTGATATGGCATGTGTGACTCCTGTGTTGAAAATCCTTATCGAGAACGGTCTTTATTTGAACTTCGACTTTTCATAATCGAATTTGATGCTTGTTCCAACCACCACGTCTTCGATTTTTTCGATGATCAGCCAGTCGTCCATGTTGCCTTGATGATCGAACGCCAGCGGCGGGATTTCTTTGACGTTCTCGAACTCAACCAGGCACAAACATTTTTTATGCCATTTCTCCTTCTGGCGATCTGATAAGTTTAGTTTCTTTTGATTCTCGTCCAGTATTTTTGTTATTTCTTCGTCGGAAAGCTTCACGTAATTTTGTACTGCCTTGACCGTTGCCGTGGCGGTAATCGATGCTGTGCCTTTTTTCATAAAATACAAAGTCTCACCTGCGAAGACCCTGCTATGCGGTATCTTTTTGCCAGCGGCTCCTCGAACCACCATGGTTTTGCTTTTGCTGAGAATTTTTTCGAGGACTTTCTCTTTATCGTCGCAATATACCAGATGAACCATCATTTTCTCCTTATTCGTTGTGTAATCTTGATTTCCATATACGGCAGCCATCCGACTACTCTTTGACAACAGGATGCCGCAGCACTGTCTTCATCTTGTCGGGCGCGGCTTTGCGCGGATCGCTGATGTAGATTTCGTGGTGCTTTCCGCCAATCGGTCCGACACTGTCTTTTAGCCCATTCTCTTCCATAAATTCCTTCATTCGGTCGATGGTGGCTGGCTCGGTGGCGTACGGACCGATGTGCATGGTCTGCACGCACAGACCTTCCTCGAAGTGTGCGAGCCGCAGCTTGCCCAACATGTCGCTGTCGCCTTTCTTCCTGCGGACTTCCTCCCGCGCTTCCTTGAAGATTTCCTGCGTGACCACGTCGGGCTGCATAATCATCAGCGTGTAAAACCAATTATCTTTTACAGTGATGTCGAAGTTCCCATCCTCCACCCACCACAACCCTTCGAGCGCCATCACGGGATAGTCAATGGGATTGGTCTTGCGCTTTTTGAACGTAAACTTCAGCGTGTACGAAATGCTATACAACGCCTGTGTTGCTTCGGCAAATGCAGGCGACTTTCCTGGCTCCGAACCTTTTTCGATTGCCCCATCAATCATCGCAAATTGCAGATTCGGAACCTGCACCACTTCGATTTTCTTTGCCGATGGCTGATACAAATACTTAAATTGTTTTTTCAAATCCAGGGTTTTCATTACTAATCTCCAATCTCTATTCTCCAATTACTTCTTCACCTTCTTCTTTATCTCTCCCCGCGCCCAACGGTAGTGACTGCTGGTGGCGGAGTTGAAATACACCGCGAGCAGGTTGTTCCTCGTCCACGGGTATTGACCGCGTGTGAAGAGTTCCTTTTCGGGGATGGACTCGATAACCTTCATGATTTTCTTGTACGAGGACTTGAACTCCTTTTGGACGTCTTCCAGTGACCTGTCGCGATGCTTGAGGTAGATGGCGTGATTCAACCGTGGGAGTTGTCCCCAGTTATATTCCTCCGACGGCACGGCTGGGACTTTGCCCTTGACTCCCGTCTCGTACCATTTCATCACCATCCCCTCCCACTCGATGAGATGCGCCAACACGTCCTTTGTGGACCAATCGTCGGCAGATTTGGATTGGGTCATTTGCTCAGGCGTCAGCGTGGCGAGCAATTTCTCCAGCGCGGCGCGTTCGGTTTGGGCATCTTCGATCAGTTGTTGTTTTGTCGTTGCTTTTGCCATGAATTCCTCTGATTATCTCGATCTCAAAATTTTTCTTGCCCTCTGCTGGGTGCTCTTTCGCGCTGAATATTGCCAATGCTCGGCGAACTTGAATACCTCTGCCTGCTCATCTTTATCCAGGTTTGGAAGCATTTTCAACAACGCTTCCAATATCCAATCCTGTTCATTGGCGACAAGGTTCTCGATGGAGAGCGAAAGGATGGGGAAGACCCTTTGGGCATCCTTTTTGGAGAGGGCGCCTAAGTCACCCAGAAACAAGTCCGCTGAACTGGCAAGGACTAGTCCTTCCTTGTTGTGAATGTATTTCTCAGCACAAGCAATTGCTTTTTGTGCAACGGCTCTGTTCAAGTGGGCGCAGAACCCCATCGTGCGGATGGTCATCCAGCGCGTCTGCGGCTCTTTGACCGATAGGGCTGGCAGCAATTTATCCAAATGGGGCGCGACCAGTTCTGGCTGTTTCTCCGCGACGATTTCGACAACCTTGGCGGCTCCAGAGCGGATATGTTTTTGGGTGGGTACTGCCGTTTCATAGGAAGCCAGGTCAATACACTCTGACAAAATGTCGAGTTGACCATTCAAGACTTTCTGCGCGAGACTTTTCCCAAGCGCGCTGGAAACGGTCCCTTTGTTGTTTGACAGTTGTTCAAAAATACTCATGATGGACTTCTTCTTTCTGTCGTAGGTCACGCTTGCAGCGTGACATTCTTTTCTGCCGCGTTACAAACACGACCTACTCCTGTTTATGGCTTGCCAGAAACTCTTCCAAGATGCTTGCAAATTGTTCTGGCTGTTGTTCAAACGAGAAATGACCTGTATGCTCAATGATGGCGAACTCGGCGTTGGGGAATGCCTCCACGTACTGACGGCTGGCAGCTTCACTCTGGAGGTCGTTCGCACCGTGGATGACCAGCACTGGCGCGGTGACATTTTTCAGCGCGGGGCGGTAGTCATGCCGCTGTCCCATGCTGACATACATGCCCCAGGTCATCCACCCGCCAGGTTTCCCCTGCTTTGGCATGGGCGTGCTTTCCACGTCCACCACTTGCACGTAATATTTTCCGAACTCCTCGTCCATCGCTACCAGATCGGCATCGGTGCGTGTGAAGAGTTTGTTGAAATCGAAATAATCCTTGATGAAAGCATCGTACTCAGCCAATTGATCTTCAGGCAGACGGGCGCGGACGCTGGCGAACAGGTCGCTGTCCGCTTCGGGCTGCGGCATGACCAGCGTGTTGGCGGGGGAGACCAAAATCAGCGCTTCGACGTGTTCGGGGAATTCCGCCGCGTAGAGCGAAGCGAGGAATCCGCCCCACGAGTGACCGACCAGAATCAGCTTGTCGTCGCCCAGAATCTGGCGGATGCGTTCGATGTCCGCAATTTGCGCGCCCAGCCCCAGGGTTCGGTCAAGCTCCATCATGTTCTGGTACATGCTCGTTGACTCGAAGCGGTCAATCGGTCGCGTGGACTCACCGCATCCGCGCTGGTCGTAATAGTGGAAGCGGTATTCATTTGTCAGCGGTTCGAGTCCGCTCACAGGTTCAAGGAACGGCATCCCAGGTCCGCCGTGGATGACCAGAACGTTCCGCCCTTCGCCGGCGGCAAAGTGGTTGATTTCGATGTTCGACTCGACCAGCCATTTTTCACTTCCTGTTGGCTGGTTGGGCGGTGTGAGCACTGCGCCCATTTCACGCACCATTCCAGGTTTATATAACGGCTGCGTGGACAGGTACCAAAATCCTCCTGCGACGATGACCAGCGCCAATACGATTGCGCCGATGATGAGTAGTATTTTTCGTTTCATTTCCTTTTCCATGTTTTAGATTTCCTTCCACCGTGGTCGCGTTTGCAGCGTGCCACTTTTACTCTTCGTTCAGTTGAGGCTTGCCCGAAAGTGCAGAACTTCTCACTTCTCGCTTTTTACTTTCTCTCCACACTCATAACAAACCTGCCTGTGGACGCAAATAGTCCCGCCGCACTCAGGGCAAGCCCAACGGACTTTTTCGTTTGCCACAAACTGCCGAATGCCGAGCCTTTGGATGTTTTCGAGATTCTCGATGGTGCTCACGTTGTATCGGGTCCGATACCGTTTATCCATATGTTTCACCTGCTTGCATGGAAAGCTGTCACACTCGAAGCAGAACTTCAAATTCCCTTGTTGAAGGATCTCGCAGTTTTTGATTCTGCATCTGAGGATGCTGACGGCTTTATTGGGGTCTTCCACCCTGCATCCAGGGCAGGTATTTTTGTCCCGCAGATAAGCCATGCAGGTCCCGCAGTTCATTCCGCAGGGAGCGATGAGTGTGGGCATCATCTTCATGATTTCACTTTTCCTTTATGGCAACGTATAAATCAATTTCGGGATTGTTCTTGCGGGTACTTCGCTCATCATGATATTCAAAGTCATCGATGGCGCCCGTATGCTCGTAGTTGGAATTTGGCAGCCAGGTTGTGTAAATGTGTCTCTTGGCACTTGCAATGGCGATTGGCCATCCGAAGCGGTTCTTCGGGCGGATTGGCAAGACCGCGTACTTTCCAACTGGAATCTCGAAGGCTTTCAACCCCTCGGGGACTTGTTCGGTTGTGGTCACGCGGTCTCCCATAAAATAGGTGAAGGTCCCAGCCGCTTCGTTGAAGCCTTTGCTCACCGCCGCAAATCCCCAGGGTGATTTCTTGTTCGGGATTTGCGACTTTTGCTTTGCGAACTGCTGACCCAATGCTGGAATGTCACGATAGACGGCCTTCAGGTTTGTATCGACTCCCATGCCGATGATCTGGATCGGTTCCTCCAAATCGACGATGCGCGGGGTTGTTGTGGTGATGTCATGTGCGAAGATTTTTTCGAGAATCATGTCTTGTTCCTGTGTAAAGTGGTTTGTGTTTCGCTTAATTTGCCGAGACTCTGTTCAATATGTGTTGCACGAAGAACGTCAGCCCTCTGGATGTGACCTTCTTTTGGCTGAAGTCCCAATCTTTCCACGCCGTCCAAATGGATTCGGGTATGTACCATCCATTGCCGTCCGCTTTGGATTGGACGACGCTCAACATCTCCTTGAAACGTTTGTCCTTCCGCGCCCATTTGAACTGGCTCAAAATATCCAGTACGTGCAAAATGTCGTACCAGAACATCGGTGCTTTCAGCTTGCGGAAGTCTGTTCCCATGTAGAAGATATAGGGGTGTTGCTCTTTGCTGTTTTCCCAAAGCGAAAGCAAAGTCTCCACACCGATCTTTGCGGACTTGCCCTCCCGCAGTTCAGGCACACGCGAGATCAGTTTCAACATTGCCAGCGTCGCAAACGGACAGGGGTCTTCTTTTCGACCAGGTCCGCGGAACTTGCCTAGCTCAGGCGAGGCAGCACAGGGAAAGCCGTTATCGCGGATGAGTCCATCGAGATATTGAACGGCGGTCTGCACGCGCTTGTCGTCGCCTAATCCCATCTTGACCAGTGCCGACACCAGTATTGGTGCATCGCACAAAGACCATGCCCATGTATCTTTTCCACTACCACCAAAATGGGTTGGGACATTCGTCGTCAGTTGGAAGGGACCTTGCTCCGATTGGTGTGCCATCACCTTTTTGGCAATTGCTTTCACTGGCGCATCGCTGACGTTGAGTCCCAGGTCCGCGATGAACGCCAGTTTATGGAAAGGCTGGCTTGCGGATTTGTGACTATTCAACACCGCTCCCGGCCAATCGTTCAACTCTGTCAGCAGGGATTGGATTTTTGCATCAGCCAGCATCGCCTTTCGCGCGGCGCGGACTTGCGGGTCGGCTTCATCCTGCCCAAGCAGGTCGACCCGCGTTCGATATTGAATCCATGCGTCACCTTCAAGCAGCCATTCGATGGTTTGTGCGTTCATGAGATGTGCTCCTTCAATTCTTTGAGACAACTGCAAACCGCATCACGGCTTTGAGATTCTCAGGTTTGGTCTTGCGAACATCGTTCAAGTAGATGTCATGGGCATTCTGCTTTGGGATTTCATAGCCCTGTGCTTCGGCAAATGCGATCATCTTTTCCATCGCCGCATCCATCCCTTCGTATGCGCCGACATGCAGGAACTGCACGCACATACCTTCAGCCACCGACTCGAAGCGCACCTGTTCGAGCAGGGACGGTTCCACTTTGGACAAAACCTTTTGTCGAGCTTCAGCCACTAGTTCAACTGTGACATACTCGGGCTGCATCAGCATCATCGTCCACTTGAACTCCTTTGCCTCGCGGTTCACTCTCCACTGTACTTCCATCGGCATGACGTGGAAGTCAATGTCGCTTTCCAATCGCACCATCCATTTGAGCGTGTACGCCAAAGGGAAGAGCGCGCTGGCGGCTTGTTGGAACCCGCTCCCATCTGGCTTGCCTTTCCCGTCCATGACGAGGAAGTTCATCGGAGGCACATCCACGAGAACGGGCGTCTTGCTCGAAGGATGGTAGAGATATTTTAATATTTTGCGATGATCAATTTTGAGCATATCATTTCCTTATTTCGAATATTTTGCGGCTGTGACCTGTAACCACTCCGCCACCATGCGGCGCAGTTCGGGTGGCTCCAACACCTCGACGGCTGGACCATACGCCAGCGTGGTGCTGGCTGCCCATTCCAGCGCAGGCGCAGAGAAGATGACGATCAGCGATCCATCTGCTTGCTCTTCCATGCTTTCCCAATACGACTGATTGCCCTTGAAGAGCCAGGTCGCATCCGCATCAACCTTCAGCTTGGCTTTGATCTGCGGCTGGGCTTGGAATTCGTTCTTCAAGTGAGCTTGCAGATCGAACTCAGGCGGAATGCTGAACGTGGCGTCTGACAAGCTAATCTCCGCGATTCTGTCCACCCGAAAGGTGCGGACATCATCCCGAAGATGGCAGAACCCGACGACGTACCACCAGCCCCAACGATGGACGAGTGCATACGGGTCGACCCTCCTCTGGGTTGGGTGGGGGACCTGATTGCTTTGGTATTTCATCTCCAGGCTGCGGTGTTCGCGGATGGCGCGGCGCAGCTTTTCCAGAGTCGGGGTCAACACTTTGAGGTCTGAACGGTTCATTCCCGTGGCAACCAGTGAGTTCCGCGCCCAAGCCACCTCGCGGACTTGCTCCTCGGGTAGCAGGTTCTCCAGCTTTGCCAGCGCCCCCCGCGCCGACTCGCGGTACAACTCGCCCCACATTTCCTCGACCATGCCAGTGCCCAGCACCAACGCCACCGCCTCTTCGAGCGTGAAAACCAGCGGCGGCATCTTGTACCCGCGCACAAGGGAGAACCCGCCGTACTGTCCTCGCTCGGCGTAGAGCGGGATGCCCATTTCCTCCAGCATGTCGAAGTAGCGGTGGACAGTTCGCAGCGAAACGCCCAACTTCTTCGCCAGTTCCGATGCCTTCTGGTTGGGCTGGTTCTGGAGCAGGAAGATCAGGGTAATCAAACGGGTGGCTGTGTTGTTCATTGTGTCACATCCTTGAAAAGTATAAGCCTCATATATGTCAAATTATGACATATATGAGGCTTGAGTTTTCAACCAATTTTGAGGTCGGACTCCAACGACTCCAGTCGTTGGATATCCAAAGTCGGGAGACTTTGGACTCCGCATCATCACTCAACCAAATCGTCTCCGTGTTTGATCACGCCTTTTCCATATTTTTCCTGCAAGACATCCACCACATCCTGTAACTTGCGGGACTTTTCACTCCCCACGTCCCACAAACTGAGTTGGCGGATTGGTTCCCCGATTCCGCTGACGCCGACACCGATCAACCGCACGGGCTGATTCTGCTTGCGGACGGTTTTCATCAGCTTGATGGCTGTATGGAAAATCTCGTCCTCGTTGTCTGTGGATGTGGGCAATGTGGTCTGGCGGGTGAGCGTGGTGAAATCGCTCCAGCGGATTTTCAACTTGACGGTTTTTCCCGCCAGTTCATTTTTCCGCAGTTGACGCGCCACCTCCCGCGCCTGTTCACGCAATGTCTTTTCGAGAGTCTTCTCATCGCGCACATCCACGTTGTAGGTGACTTCCTGGCTGACAGATTTGGTCTCCGACTCGGTGGTCACGGGACGATTGTCAATGCCGTTGGCGTGCTGCCACAGGTCACGTCCGTTTTCGCCGAAGAGATTGACCAAATCTTTTTGGTTCCACCTTGCGATGTCGCCGATGGTGTGAATGCCCAACTCAGTTAATCGTGCTGAGGTTTTGGGTCCCACACCCCAGAGCATATCCGCTGGGAGCGGATTCAAAAATTTTTCTTCTTCACCCGCAGGGACGATGGTCAGTCCATAAGGAGGTTCGTTTTTCTTCTTACCCGATTTCTTGCCGACCTCGTTTGCAATCTTCGCCACGAGTTTATTGGATGCGACACCGACTGAACTGGGTAAATGTAATTCGTTTTTTATCCCAGCTTGCAGGGCGCGGGCAATCCGCTCGACGGGTTCGCTCATGTCCGAGATGTCGAGAAAGGCTTCGTCGATGGAAATCTGCTCGACCAGTCCAGTCAAATTGTGAAGTTTTTCCATCACCCTGGCAGATACTTCACTGTACAAATTATGATGACTCGGCACGATAATCAAATCCCTGCACAGTTGAATCGCGCGTGACATGGGCATGGCGCTGCGTACGCCGAGTGTGCGAGCCGCGTAGGAACATGACGCAACCACGCCGCGTTCGTTTGGCTTGCCTCCCACGGCAAACGGCTTGCCGCGCAGGGCGGGGTTCTCGTTTTCCTCCACCGAGCAGAAGAAGGCATCCAGGTCAACGTGAAGAATCGTGCGGGACATGAATCTATTATAGTGGATCGAGAGTTTGACGGAAATGCGCGCCCCCGTCTTTTGCCCTTCCTATTTCGACGCTTCTTTCAACGGAAGGATGACCCTGAACGTGCAGCCCTTGCCCTCTTCGCTTTCGAGTTCGATTTTTCCATTCATGATGGAGGTTAGTTTTGCGACAATGGACAATCCCAGACCAAACCCGCTTTGCTTTGAGTTCTCCATGCTGTCCACCTGTTCGAAGGCTTCAAAGACCCGTTTCTGCGCTTCGGGCGGGATGCCGATTCCGGTGTCGATCACCTGGATGCTCCAGTGGTTTGCGTCCTGCTTCATGAAGCGAACGGTGACCGAACCCTTCTCGGTGAACTTGACCGCGTTGTGGACCAGGTTCATCACGATTTGCCTCAGCCAGAATTGATCGCCGACCAGCGTTTGCGGCAGCGCGGGGTCTATATATTCCACAAGCTTCAACCCTTTTTTGTGCGCGTGAAAATTCAGCGTGGATAACAGCGGACCGACAACCTCGGTGACATCGAAGGGATATTCCCGCAGGACGATTTTTCCCGTCTCGATCTGCGCCTGCCCGACCAGGTTGTTGATGAACGAAAGCAGCTGGTTCGCGCCGTCGAGAATTTCCGACGAAGCCTTGGTCTGATTCTCGGTCATCGGACCGAAGGAGCCGTCCTTCAACATCTCCGCGTAGCCGATGATCGCGCCCAAAGGCGAGCGCAAATCGTGACCCAGGTTTGCCAGCAGCTGGCTTTTCAGGCGGCTTGCCTCCATGATCTGCTTTTGCGCCTTCTTTTGCTCGGTGATGTCGCTGATGAGTAGGACGCGCCCGGTGCGCTTTCCGCGCTGGTCAACCACCGAGGTGGTCCGCAGGCTGAAGGTCAATTGTTCCCCAGCCAGTTCGACCATGATTTCCTGGTTGATCTCCCTGTGCTGGCTCGATGCCTGCCACTCGTTCCATTGCGGCAGCAGCGTCTTGATCTCGCGTCCGAGCAGTTCGCTTGTGTTTTGGAAGATGAAAATTCCCACCGGGTTGATGTCTACAATGCGTTCCTTGTGATCGAGCACCACCACGCCGTCCTTGATGGCATTGAATACCGAATCGTGCGCGATGGGGCGCAGGTCCATGAATCGATAACGCAAAAAACTGATGGAGATGAACAGATTCGTCAGGGTCAGGGCGACTGGCGTGAGGTCGAGAAACGGATACGGATTCAGCCGCGTCACATACATAAAGTTCGCCAGCCACGGAAACGACATGCCAATCAGCATAATCCGCGACTGGCTGCGGTATAGGCTTTGCGAACGCCCGGCAATTTGAAAGAACAGGACCGTGACGGCTGTGATCAGCACGTATTGGAAAATCACCAGCAAATTGAACATTGTGCCATGCTGGAGGTCCAGGGGACCGAACGGCAGTCCGTTGGTGAACGCAATGGAAGTCCATATCTGATGATGCCATTCGTTCGTCAACGCAAACATGAAGTTAAGGCTGGCGATGATCGCAAGCAAAGCCGTCCGTGTGCGGGTCAACCAACTGCCATGACCGCTGTAGTGCATTGTGAAAATGAACATGCCCAGTGTCACATAGGAAATGCCAAAGAATTCCAGCTTCGCCCACAGGATTTTTTCCGCCAGGTTTGTGCTGAAAATCTCCATCGCGTAGGTTAACGACCACTCGACGACGCACCCGACAGCCAGCATCAAGCCGTACGCGCCTGGTATGATACGCACTCCCCAGATTCGCATTAACAACAGAATCCCCATCAAACTGCCCGCCAGCAGGATGACGATGTAACCGATGTAGTAGGGGTACAGTTCCATGCGCCGTCGATTTTAATCCGAAAGGGATTTTTTCAATATATCAATTTGGTGAAATTCCTGCAACGATTAATTCGCTGCTCCCGGTGCAGGGAGCGCCCCTCTGGCCTGTTTTGTGCGAACACAATTTTATGTCGCCCTACCCAATTCCATCACTCTCTGATAATATACATCCGCACGCCGATCCTTTGACTTCAAGCCCTCGGCTTTTCCCGTCGGGGGTTTTTGTGTGTGTAAATTGACCGTCATACGATGACGGATGAAACCAGGTGTAAAAATGCTAACCGAAAGAACCGATCTCCGAAACATTGCCATCATTGCCCACGTTGACCACGGCAAGACCACCCTTGTGGATTACCTGCTCCGCCAGTCGCACACCTTCCGCGAGAACCAGCAGGTTGCCGAACGCGTCATGGACTCCAACGACCTCGAACGCGAGCGCGGAATCACCATCCTCGCCAAGAACACCGCCATTTCGCTGGTCGACCCCGTCACGAACCAGCCCATCAAAATCAATATCGTGGATACACCCGGACACGCCGACTTTGGCGGCGAGGTGGAGCGCGTGATGAACATGGTGGACGGCGTGCTGTTGCTGGTGGATGCCGCCGAAGGTCCCATGCCGCAGACCCGCTTCGTGTTGAAGAAAGCCCTTTCGATGGGACACAAAGCCATCGTGGTCATCAACAAGGTGGACCGCAAGGATGCCGAACCAGCGCGCGTGCTCAACGAAACCTTCGACCTGTTCATCGAACTTGGCGCGACCGAAGAGCAGGCGGATTTTCCCGTCATCTATGCCCAGGCGACGGTTGGCAGGGCGGGGCTGACCCCGGAACTGGGACCCGACCTTCAGCCTCTCTTTGACGTAATCCTCAAACACATCCCCGCGCCGAAAGTTGATCCCGACGCGCCCCTGCAACTGCTGGTCACCATGCTTGGCTATGACGACTACCGCGGCGTGACAGCCATTGGGCGTGTTTTTGCAGGCACAATCCAGGCGGGACAAAAGCTGGCGCGTATCAAACTGGATGGAACCATCCTGCCCGAAAGCGCCCGTTATCTTTACACCTTCAAAGGCTTGAACAAGGTCGAAGTGGACAAGATCAGCGCGGGCGATATTGTTTCGCTGGCTGGCTTGGAAGGCATTGGCATCGGCGAGACGCTTGCCGACCCGACAAACCCCGTCGCGCTGCCAACCATCAAGGTGGAGGAACCAACTGTCCGCATGACGTTTGGGGTGAACACATCCCCGTTTACAGGTCGGGAGGGCAGGTGGGGAACGTCGCGCAAGCTGCGTGAACGCCTGTACGAGGAACTCCGCACCAACGTCTCCCTGCGGGTGGAAGACACCGATTCCGCTGAAAACTTTTTGGTGTCGGGACGCGGCGAACTGCACCTGGGGATTCTGATCGAGACCATGCGCCGCGAGGGATACGAATTCCAGGTGTCGCGCCCGGAGGTGATCTATCACCAGGCGGACGACGGCGCCTTGCTGGAGCCGTACGAGGAAGTGCATGTCGAGACCAGCAACGAGACCGTCGGTGTGGTGGTGGAAATGCTGGGGAGCCGTCGCGGCAAAATGACCGAGATGCACGACGCGGGGCAGGGGATGACGCGCATCGTTTACATCGTCCCGACGCGCGGACTGCTGGGATTCCGCTACCAGTTCCTGACCTCCACCCGGGGCGAGGGCGTAATGCACACCATCTTCAGCGGGTATGACGAGTTGGCTGGTCCCATCTCTTCGCGCACAAACGGTTCAATTGTGGCATGGGAAGCCGGCTCGACTACAGCCTATGCCTTGAAGTCCGCCGAGGAACGCGGGGTATTGTTTGTCAATCCCGGCGTGGAAGTTTATGAAGGCATGGTGGTCGGTGAGAATGCGCGCGGCTCGGATATTGCCGTGAACGTCTGCAAGAAAAAACATTTGACCAACATCCGCTCCGCCCGTGGCGACATGGAAATCCGCCTGACGCCGCCGCGCCAGATGAGTCTGGACGAAGCCATCGAATACCTCTCGGACGACGAACTGCTGGAAGTGACCCCCGAAAACTATCGCATCCGCAAGCGGATTTTAGCCACCGAGGATCGCGGCAAACAAATCAAGAAGGCAAAGGAACAGTTCGGCGAAGAATAGGAATTTGGCTACTGCATGGAGTCTGTCTGACGCAGCCAGGCTTCCACCCTGCGCATTCCTTCATCAAAGTCCACTGCGGGTTGGTATCCCAACTCGCGGCGGGCTTTTTCTATGCAGAAGCCCTGATGTGTGCCGAACAATTCAGCGAATAATCTGGTCAACAGGGGGCGGGCTTCGATGTGTAGCGCGCCGTAGACTTTTTCCATGACCCAGCCAGCCGCGTATGCCAGCCGGTATGGAAGCACAATGCGCGGGCTGGACATTCCCGCAATTTGCGCCAACCGGCTCACGTACTGCCGCCAGGTGATGTCTGAACCGTCGGTGACGTTGTATGCCTTGCCTGTGGCGTGTTCACAGTCGGCAACGTGGATAAGAAAATCCACCACGTTCGTGACGTATGCAAATCCCGCGGGCTTGCCGTCCTTCCCGATGTGTACCATGCTGCCGCTCTTGAGCAGTTCCAGAACTTCCACCACAAACGTGATCGAACGCGGTCCGTAAATGGTGGCTGGTCGCACCACCGTCACCGGCAAATTGTGCCGGCGATGATAATCCCAGACCAGTTGCTCTCCTTCGATTTTCGTATCGCCATACTGCCAGCCGCGCGCGCGATACGGAGCCGTTTCATCGACGGGTGCGTCCGGGTGCCCATAAACGTCGGTGGTGCTGACGTGGATGAACTTTTTCACGCCGGCTTCCAGCGATGCTTCCAACAGGTTGCGGACTCCTCTGACATTGGCGGCGCGGAACGCTTCCCAGTCCCCCCAATCGGTGGCGAGCGCGGCGCAGTGATAAACACGGTCCATGCCCTGGGCGGCAGTCCGCAACGATTGGATGTCGTCCAGATCGCCATAGACCAATTCCACTTTGAGATTTTCCAAATGAGCCGTCTTGCTGGTGGGACGCACCAGCGCCCGCACCCGTTCGCCCCGCGCCAGTAATGCTTCGACCAAATGACTGCCCAGGAAACCGCTTCCTCCCGTTACCAGATTGTTCAGCATGAATGTTTTCTCCGTAGGGTCTGGATTTTTTTCGTCCCTATTTTACCTGATGCCCGATGTTTTTGTCTCCAGGTTATCTTGTTCAATCAGGCGGTTGAGGAAGGGTGTGAAATGTCCCGCATATCTGCTCTGCAATTCGGGCAATCTCCAATCCTGATCGGTCACCCGCCGCCGGCAAAGCGGGGAACCGCACCGGCACGGATACAACTTCCAATCCTGGTTGAAAAGCCACAAGGCGTAGTCGGCGGTCACTTCCTCGCCGGGAGCGATGGGATGGCGGGCAATCAGCGTGATCGCGTCCAGCATCCACGCATTGGGGTCGCAGGAATGGTTGAGAGTGTATTCCTCTGCCAGTGGAGAATCTACGGGGTCTGCCAGGTAAAGGTCATCATCGAGGACAGCGATCGTTTCCGGATTTGCTTTTCCAGACAGGATATCGGCGTGAGTAAAGACCGTACCACCCCAAATGATGAGAATTTCCCCGCTGTCAATTGGTGACTGGACGAACAAGCCGGTTCCACCGATAGGTGATGAACTTGCTTTGAGGCGCGGGTCAACCCACGGGATAAGCTTTTCGCCGGGTCTCATAATGTGTTTTCTGCCGGGACATTTTCCGATGAAGCGAACAAACGCGCCAATCCCGGATAAGCTTTCAACGGAATTAGTTCAAAGGTGATCAGCCCATGTTCCACCAGCGGAAGAGTTGCCAGTATTTGGCGCGCCGTTTCGAGGTCATCGCATTCCAGGACAAGCACAGCCTCGTTGCGGTCATCGCGGAAATACAACTCGCGGATGATTCCCTGCTGGTGCAAGTCCCAGGCGCGACGGGCTTCGGCGCGGGCGTGTTGTTGAAACTGCTCCGCCGTTGCATTGGGAAGTTCATGTTCGAGGGCGAGGATTTTCATTGGACCAATCCCCACAGCACATGCCAGAAGACATCCGTCCAAAAATGGACGCCAGCCGCCGCTACCAGGCCGTCCTTCATGTAACGTTCACCCGCGACGACTCCGACGACGCCATTCAGCAGGAAGACCTCCGCCAGCAAAACGGGATTGATCTCAGCGGGAGATACGGCGCCAGTGAGGTACATGACCGTCCCAAGATGGCCCGCGCCAAAAGCGAGCGCAGCGATCACATTGGCGACCCAAAGCGCGGCGGTTCGTCCATTGAAACGTTTGAACGCCCAGTTGAGGATGAAGCCCCACAGGCCGAAGACGAATCCGCGGAATGCAATTTCCTCGCCGACGCCCGCGCTAAAGGATGCAAAAAGTGAGAGTGGGAACGCGGGATGCGGGAATCGTCCCAATCCGTTGATGGGCGCGAAAACCGTGTCGCCGGCGATGATCGCCAACCCGCAGATAAAGCCCAGTCCAAGCGGAATCAACAGCCAGCGGCGCCAGTTCCCGTCTTCGCTGTAAATGCCAGGCAATCCCAGTTTGCGGGCGAACCAGTATCCAGCCAACCCCAGTAATCCGTAAATCACCAGCACGATGCCCGCGTTGGCAAGTCCAAATACGATTGGCGGGATGCCCGTGTCAGGCATGGGGACGCCAATCGACGTCAGCAATTGATCCAGAAAGAAAGTGTATGTAACAAAGGCGCAAATTGCATACGCAGTCAGCAGAATAAAAAATACTGAAAGTTGTTTGCGGTTCATGGTGACTCCTTTTGTCTTCGATTATATGACCTGGCGGAATGAAAACTCCCCAACTGTTGGGGAGTTGGGGACTGGTCAAGTGGATAGTCCGATTACAAAGTGACTGGAGGGAGTCATGATACTTTAAGAACCCCCCGGCAGTATTTCTCGAAACGGTCAACTTCATGGTCAACTTGCGCGAGGATGGCGGCGGCGTTGCTTATCTCTTCCCTTTGCCCCATTTGTTCAAGTTCCAGCGCCAGTCGGGACAGTGGACCGGCGCTAAAATTGCCGGAGATTCCCTTCAAGCTGTGCGCATGACGGAAGAACTCCTTGATGTTTCCTTCTTTCAGGGCGGTCTTCATCGCGGCAACCCTGTCGGGCAGGTCGGCGAGAAAAGAGCGGCAGATTTCGTTGAATATTTCCCGGTCGTTGAGGAAGTGCGGCATTGCGTCTGTAAAATTCATGGGCGGCTCCTCTTCCATCGCCGCCAGGATTGGCATATTGGATTGCGGTTGGGAAGCCGCTGCGCCGTCCCCGGTTGGGATGTCCTTGCGCTGGTCGGTCCACTTGCCGATTGTTTCGAATAATTCCTCCGGCTTGAGCGGCTTGGAGACGTAATCATCCATGCCCGCTTCCAGGCAGAGCTCGCGGTCGCCTTTCATTGCGCTGGCGGTCATGGCGATAATTGGGGTGTGGCGGTCGTTCCCTTCCCATTGACGGATGGCACGCGTCGCATCGTAGCCGTCCATTTCGGGCATTTGCACGTCCATTAATATTAGCCCATACTTTTCCTTTTTAGCCCGTTCCAGCGCCTGCAATCCATTTTCCGCCATGTCCACGGAATAGCCAGCCTTCTGGAGCAGGATTACGGAGAGTTTTTGGTTGACGGGATGGTCTTCCACCAGGAGTACGCGCAGCCCCTGACGTATTTTTTCGGAGACAGAGTGACGGGTGATCAGCTTGGGCTGTTGTGGTTCGGGACGTTCTGCGATGACCGTTGAAAGCGTTTCCAGGAGAGTCTGGAGCTTTACCGGTTTCAGTAAATAACCGGAGCAGCCGATTGCCTCCATACGGGCGGCATCGCCGCGTTGACCCATCGAGGTCAAAATGACGATCTTTACGTCCTTCAGCAGGGGATCGGCTTTTATTAGTTGCGCCGTTTTTTCACCGTCCATGCCCGGCATTTGCATGTCGAGCAGTACAACTTGGAATGGGTTGTTTTGCTGTTTGGCTGCACGAAGAACATCCAAAGCCCTTTGCCCGCTGTCAACCGTTTGTGTCCGGCAGCCAAACCCGGTTAACATTTTGGACAGGATCATGCGGTTGGTGGCATTATCGTCCACGCCGAGAATGTGTACTCCGTAAATATTTGCCGGTTGAACCCAGGCTGGAATTTGTTCGACATCGGTGGGTGGGCGTTTCTCGTGGGGAATTATGAACCAGAATGTACTGCCGACGCCCGGCTGGCTTTCCACCCCGATTGTTCCTTCCATCATTTCGACCAGTTGCTTGCTGATGGTTAAGCCCAGTCCAGTGCCGCCGTAGTGACGCGTGGTGGAACCATCTGCCTGGGTAAAACGTTCGAAGACCGCAGCCTGTTTTTCCAGTGGAATTCCAATGCCGGTGTCGCTTACGGAAAACCGCACTTTTACGCTGGTCTCCGTTTCATGGAAAGGCTCGGCTCGAATGACGATCTCGCCCTGGCTGGTAAATTTTATTGCGTTGCCAGTCAGGTTGATGAGCACTTGTCGCAGACGAGCTGGGTCGCCCAGAATATCTGTGTGCAAATCCGGGTGGATGTAGGAAATAAGTTCGAGGCCCTTGCTTTGCACGCGACCCGCCAGGGTGTATGCAACATCTTCCACCGTTGTGCGCAGGTTGAAGGGGATTTTTTCCAGTTCCAGGCGTTTGGCTTCGATCTTGGAAAAGTCCAGGATATCGTTGAGCAGGGACAGGAGTGCCTCGGCGCTTTGCAGTGAAGTGGAAAGATAATCGCGCTGCTCCGAGGTAAGCTGTGTGTCGAGCGCCAATTCGAGCATGCCGATTACGCCGTTCATCGGCGTGCGGATCTCATGACTCATGTTGGCAAGAAACTCGCTCTTTGCGCGATTGGCTTCCTCGGCTGCCTTGCGTGCGTTGTCCAGTTCGGAGATGTCGTGGTAAATGGCAACTGCGCCAACCTTTTCTCCATTAACGACCACCGGCGCCGCGGAAATCTCAACGGTAACCAGTCCGCCGTCTTTTTTGCGCCGCTCTCCAATAGTATGGACAGCATTGAACCTGGCTTGCTGGGAATAGGAAGCCGCTTCCTGATAGGTTTCCGGTGTGGAAATGAGACTATCGAGGTTCTTTCCTAAAATTTCCCGCAGGGCGTAACCGTACAAATTTTCAAATGCGGGGTTGCAGGAGATGATATTGTCCTGCGGGTCCAACACAACGATTGCGACCGGGCTGTTCAGGTTTAATGCGGACAGAAATTGTTTCTCGCGGAGAAGTTCAATTTCAGCCTGTTTCTTTTCGGTGACATCTTTGGAGATGCCGAATGTGCCGATGATGGTTCCGTGCTGGTTACGCAAGGGCATTTTGGTTGTCAGAACCCATGTGGGAGGGCGGTCTGCCCAGGTTTCCTTTTCCTCCTTGGTCATGGGCTGACCGGTGCGAACGATCTCCTGTTCATCTTCAAAGGCGGAGCGGGCGTGGTCATTGCCAAAGAAATCGAAATCCGTCTTCCCTATGACCTGCGCCGCATCGCTCAGTCCAAATGCCTTGGCGTGCGCCCTGGAGGTTTTTATGAAGCGTGATTCGGTATCCTTGAAATAGATGTAGTCCGGAGCGTTATCCAGCAGGGCATTTAAAAGATATTGCTCTCTGATGTACGCCTCCTCCATTCTTTTCTGCTCTGTAATGTCCCTGGAGATGCCAAACGTGCCGATGATTTTTCCGTCTTTGTCGTACATTGGCATCTTTGTCGTCAGCACCCAGGTTGTTGGGCGATTGGGCCAGGTTTCCTTCTCCTCCTTGATCAGTGGGCGTCCCGTGCGGATGATTTCCTGCTCATCTTCATATGCCCGCCTGGCAGGCTCTTCGTCGAAAAAATCGAAATCCGTCTTCCCCACAAGGTCTGTCGGATCGTCCACCCTGAAATAGGCGGCAAGCGACCTTGATGTTTTAATAAAGCGTCCCGATAAGTCCTTGAAGTAGATGTAATCGGGGTTATTATCCATCAAGAGATTAAAAAGATATTGCTCTTGCAGCGACATTTGCAATCTCCTTTCCTGCAGCGCTTCTCATCAAGGGCGGCAGGCAAGCCATTAGAACGAGACGGTTGTTTCGTCTATCCTAACATGAATTAATGGGGGGAAACAGTTAAAAAATAATTGGGAAGCGGCATGGTCAGGGATTTGTCCCCGCTGGCGGCTGACTCTTCAGTCCAATGAGACTAACCATCAGTCCAAGCAGAAGAGTCACTGCACCGCTGTAAAACGGATATTCGATGTTAATGTCGTAAATGCACCCACCCCAAAGGGGACCAACCACGCGCCCAAGGCTGGTCATTGCGCTGTTGAGTCCCATCACCGTGCCCTGAGCCTCTCCTGCAAAGTTGGAGATGTACGAGTTAAGTGCGGGACCAATCAGTGCGAGTGAAAGGATGAAGAATCCAAGCGCCAGCATGACGGTAATGTAATTCATGGCAAGAGCAACCAGCACAAAGCCAATCGATCCACCAAGCAGTCCGACCTTGACCAAGTTGAGATCGCCGAATTTTTTCGTCAGCGGACCAACCAGCCCGCCCTGCGCGAGAATCAGGATTCCGCCCATCAACATCCAGATCGTGCCGACCTGTGTGGTGTCGAAGGCAAGTTTGTCCACCACGTACAAGCCGATCATGCCTTGAAAGTTGGTCATGCCGAAACTCATGATGAAGATGAGCAGGAGCAGAATCCCTGCAGGGCTGAACAGGATGCGCAGGTAAACCTCGCGGGTCGGGGATGCTTGTTTCCCAGTATCAGATTTGGGGACGCGTGATTCGGGCAGAAGGAAAATCACCAGCAGCAGGGCAAGGAATGCGAGTCCCGATCCGATGAAGAATGGCAGGGAAAGCGAATCGGTGGAGAGTAATCCGCCCATCAGCGGACCGAGGATGACGCCCACGCCGACCATCGCGCCAAGTTGCCCCATGCCTTTGCTTTTTTCCTGTTGCGGGGTGTTGTCGCCGATGTATGCCATCGCGGTGGGCATTGTCGCCGAGGAGAGAATGCCAGAAAGCGAGCGGGCGATGAAAAGCATGGCGAATGATTTTGCCAGCCCAAACATGAAGAGCGTGACGGCATAGCCAAGCACGCCGACAGAGAGGATGGGCTTGCGCCCGTATCGGTCGGAGAGAATGCCCCAGAGCGGCGCGGAGACGAGTTGCATCAACGAGTAAGTAGACATCAGCCAGCCGAGTTCCGTTCCGCCCGCGCCGAAGTGCTCGATATAAAACGGCATGATGGGCATCACCATCCCATAGCCGAGCATCACCACGAGCAGGGTGAAGGAAAGGATGAAGAGATTTTTGCGGCTGGCTGTGTTCATGGCATAACCAATCTTTATTGTTCAGCCCAATGCGGAATCAACCGTGGAAATATCGCCAGATCAAGCAATATTCCAAGTAATATTCCGCCTGCATAGGCAAGGATATCGAACGGGTCAAAAGTGTTTCCGAAGATCGGGTATCCAAAATATTGGGAGGCTTCCACAAGGCAGCCAAAGCCAAAGATGGTGCAGGCGCGAAAGGCTGTCGATCGAATCACTTTGTTTTGGAATAGACTCATCAGCAGGAACAAGGTCATTGGCAACAACATGTTAATCAAGTAGCCATTGACGAAAACGGGAAAAGGTCCCCGGTAATCTTCACCTGTGACGAAGTGAAGCGCGCCAACAGCGAGGGCGATGCCCGTGATAATCAGTTTTTTGTTCATTGATCTGACCAGTCTCCATGGCGGGTGAGTCAATCATCTTTTGGGAATGAGAAATGCATTTGAACCACGACCCATTTGCCGTCCCGCTTTTCCAGCGTTCCCGTCCAGCGGGCATTATCCCAGCCAGTGGGTTGACCGTTCCAAAGGGCATGGTCATCGAGGAAGCAGGAATACCAGGCGGCGTTTCCCAATTCGGTAAATTTTAGACGCAAGTCTTTTACTGCAAAGTCTGTGGCTTTGAATGCATCCTTCATCCAGACCCGCTCGCCCAGACTCTTGAACGTCTCAAACCCAATGACCGTGCTTTTTGAATCGGGATGGAAGATGAAGAAGTCGTCATCCTGGGCCACGATGGAAAACAACCTGTCGAGGTCCTTGGTCAATGCCCAGCCGATGCAGTCGTGAATAATCTTTTCGACTTCGAGTCTTTCCGCTTCTGCTGGCATTTGATTTCTCCTTTCCGTTTATTTCAACTCCACCGTCCCTGCGCCGCCGTCCACGGTGACAGTCTGGCCATCCTGAATGCGGCGCGTGGCATTTCCTGTTGCCAGCACGGCTGGGATTCCATATTCGCGTGCGACGATGGAACTGTGGCTCAATGGTCCGCCGATGTCCGTCACGACGGCGGACGCCATCGTAAAGAGCGGAGTCCAGGCGGGAGTGGTGGTGACGGCGACCAGCACGTCGCCCTGTTTCATCTTGTTGAAGTCTTCGGGTCCCAGCATGACACATGCCTTTGCCGTGACCTTGCCCGCGCTGGCGGCAAACCCTTTGAGCGTGTCACCATGCTGGATGCCGTGTGGCATGAAGATCGAGAACCAGGCATCCTTTGGGATGAACGGTGGAGGTGTGAGTCGGCGGTGGAATTGCCATTCGGCTTTGTGCTCGTTCACCTTTTCAACTTGATTCTCCAGCGCCTCGCCCCTGTCCAACTTTGCAGCGAGCGCGTCCAATTCGTCCGCTTGCAGCCAGTAGACGTCTTGCGCTGATTCGATTACGTTTTGCTCAACCAGCCTGCATCCCACCTCCCCGAGCAGCCTGCGGATTTGAGGATGGCACAGACCCAGGTCGGCAATGCTATCCTCCCGTTGTGGTGCAGTTTCCGTTGCCCATTTGAGCAATTTCAGGAACCATCTGCGGCGCAGCGGGTCGAGACGCCTTGTCGCCTCTGCAATTATCTTCTTGCGGCGGGCATCCGCCTCCTGTTGGCGTTGATATGGATTGCCTCCTGTCCCTGCAAGATAGGCCCTGATCGCATCCACCAGCGGCGCAGGTTCTTCGATAGGCAGAGGGCGCGCAAAATCCAAATCATAAATTGCGTGACCAAACTCCTGCAAATACGCGTCGAGGCGTGAGTGGAACTCGTCCCACCCGGGGTTATCCATCATCTTTACGATCTCTTCACCCGATTTTCGCTGGATTGACTCAACCAGGGATGGTTGTCCGCGCAGCCACGTGGCAATGTCGAACAAAGCCTTCTCTGCGCGGAGCGGCTGGTTATCCAAGCCGAAGAGCAGGGTCGGTCCGTCAGGGTCGCCTTTCCGCTTGACCAGTGTGTCGTAAAATTTACAGAATGACATTTCGCTGGATGTAGCGTTGGGAATTGTTCCTGACTGCGCCACGTTGTACGCCTCTGCCGTGACGCGGAAAGTCCTTCGCGCGCCTTCGAGCAGTTGCGCAGCGGTCAATGCGGATAAATCTGTTTCGCGCCAGCGCTTTGCCTCTTCGTACAACCTACCGCGCGCTGCCTTCCAACGCTCGTCCGATGTCTTCAAAATCTTCGACATCTTCAACGTTGCCCCGATGAAAGGCACCATCACTTCCCATGTCATCGGGACGCCGACATATATGTACCCATTGATCACGTCGAAATGATAGCAATCGGGTATCTCCTTTTCGAGGACGTCGTTCATCAACTTCAAGGTGGACTCTTTCGCGATGGGGACGCCCAAGGTCGCAAACAACGGTGAGACTGCGTCTGGCACAAACTCGGCGAAACTTCCACGCGCGTACATGACCTTGGGGTCAACCCGTTTCCATTCAGGTGGCAGGGAGGTGATGGGACGCGCCTGCACGATGGCGAACTTTCCGTTGGCGAGAGTCCATTCGATATCCATTGGCATCTGGTAAAGCGATTCGATTTGCATCCCATACTTTGTCAGTGCAAGGACTTGTGCCTTGGAGAGGACTTCCTTCTTCCTTAGGTGATTTGGAACCGCCTCCTCGCTGACGCCTGATTCCGTCCGAACGGTCATCACCAACTTTTCAGCAGTCTCGCGGCGGTTTATTCGCATCTTCTTCTTGTTCACAACCATCGTGTCGGGAGTGACCGCCCCTGAAACGATAGCCTCGCCCAGTCCCCACGCGGCGTTGATGACGACTTCGCTACGTTCCCCGTCCAACGGGTTGGCGGTGAACATGATGCCCGCCGCGTCCGCAAAGACCAATTCCTGCACGACGACTGCCAGCGCAACCGCATCGGGTGCAATGTTCTGGCGGGCGCGATAGGCAATGGCGCGCGCAGTCCACAAGGACGCCCAGCATTTCCTGACCGCTTCGAGCACCGCTTTCTCGCCGCGAATGTTGAGGTATGTCTCCTGCTGACCCGCGAACGATGCTCCGGGCAGGTCTTCGGCAGTGGCAGAGGAACGAACAGCTACCGATTTGCGATTTTCGATTGTAGATTGACGATTGTTGAGTCCTAAGTAAGCGGAGGTAATGGCCGTAGCAATTTCGGCAGGGATGGTTCCGTCAGCGAAGAATCCACCAATCGAAGCAGAAGCAGCTTCCAGCGTGGCAGGGTCGGCGGTGTCCAAATCTTTCAGCGTGGAGAGAATCTTCATCTGCAAGTCGTTCACCGCGACGAACTGGCGGTAGGCTTCTGTCGTGATGTGGAATCCGTCCGGGACAGGGAGTCCCGCGCGGGCGAGTTTCGCCAGCGACATGCCCTTGCCACCCACAGTTTCGAGTGTGGCATTGGAATCATTCAAGGGTAAAACATATTTCGAGGACATTCTTTCTCCTTTCCTTTACCATACGCCCGGTATCAGGCGGAAGCGCACTGTATTGACGTATTCATCGTAACCTGGAAGTTCACGTCGCAATACCTGCTCCTCATTGCGGATTCGCGCGACCAGCAATGGGACAATCAATGCGGCAGGAAGTACTGCCCAATAGGAGCCGAGCGCAAGCGGCGAAGCGATGTACATGATGCTTACCGCGGCATACATGGGATGGCGCACGATGGCATACGGACCGCTGGAAATCACCTTTTGGTTGGCATCCACTTCCATCACGCGTGAAAGAAAGCTGTTCGTCACCAGCACCCAAAAGAAGCCCACGTATCCCACGAAGACAAACACATCCGCAATGAGGGACACCAGCGGCGGAACGTTTGACCAGCCAAAGCGCACATCGAAGCCGGGCATGATGAAAGCCACCAGAAAGTAAAGATAAGACAACGCGATGATTTTTCGCTGCGCAGCCTCTTTTTCACGCATCCGCATACGGCGCTCGAGCAGGGCGGGGTCGTTCTTCAGCAAATATCCAAAAATGAAGAACATTGGGATAAAAAGCGTGAACAGGTACATCCAGCCCTGCCAGTAATCCCACCTGCCTGACGGCAGGATGATGATGAGCGCGAGGATGGGCAATCCCAGCCCGGCGCGCAGAATCATGGCTTTTGTCAAATCTTTGGTTTTCATGGTCTTCCTCCGTTGAGTCTCAGGCTTGCAAGCCTTTCAAGAAAATATCCATCGTCTCGTCCAACATTTCCTGCGGCGACCCCGTGGGACGGGAGGTGAACACCACAGGTGTCATCGTGTTTAGTAACATCCGCGCAGCCAGAAGGGAGTCTACTTTGCGGAAGACGCCTTCGCGGATCCCTTCCTCGATCAACCCGCGTAGCAGATCCTGATACTCGTGTCTGTTCATCTGAATTTGCTTCTGGCTGTCCAACTTGAGCCGTTGTGCCTCCAGCATCAGTTTCATGTACAGGCTTTTGTTCGCCTGTAAAAGATCAAGATGCACCTTCATGATCTGCTGCAGGCGTTCGTTTGCGGGGATGTTTTGCAGGGCAATTTTTTTCGCGGCCTCGGTCAGGTCGCTGATCTGGTCCTCGAAAAAATAGAGTAGGATATCGTCCTTGGTCTTGAAGTAATCGTACAGCGTGGACTTGCCCAGCCCAGCCGCCTCTGCGATCTCGCGCATGGACGTCTCCTGAAATCCTTTTTTGAGGAAGACACCGACTACCTGGTGAAAGATTTCGTGGCGGCGTTTAGCCTGCTCTTCTTCTGTAAGGGGAATACCTTTGGGCATGGATAACTCCTGAAAGCGAATGATGGTCGCTTAAAGTGTAGCGAACAGTGGTCGCTTTGTCAACCCTACTGGAGAATGGTTTTTTTGGTGGGGGTGGGCTGTAAACGGCAAAGTGTTGAATTACGCGAAATAACCTTTATAATGTTATCATTGAACTTCATGTGTGTTGAATAACGCTTCGATCATTGCCGAACACAATCGGGTTTTTGTCGCCCTTTTCACAAATTAAACGCCCTCATGGCTGGAGGTGTCATGATCAACCATATTCTCGTTCCTCTGGATGGGTCGGTGTTGGCAGAATGCGTCCTGCCGCATGTGCTGGCGATTGCATCGTCGGTGAATGCCCACGTCACTTTACTGCATGTTGTGGAGCCTTCGCGCGCGAAGGGGGAGGGGCAGACGGTGGATCCGCTCGAATGGCATTTGAAAAAACGGGAGGCGGGAATATACCTCGACAGAATTGCCCGGCGGCTGATGGAGTCCAATCTGGCGGTGGAGACGGCGATTCTGGAGGGGCTGTCTGCCGATTGCGTGATCGATTTCGCCCACAGCAACGACGTCGGGCTGATTGTCCTCAGCACGCACGGGCGGAGCGGCTTGAGCGGATGGAATGTCAGCAGCGTGGTGCAGAAGATCATCCTGCGTTCGTTCAAATCCACCCTGCTGGTGCGGGCGTATAAATCTCCCAGAACCGACCTTGTCCCAATGCGCTACAACCGCTTATTTGTCGGCTTGGACTGTTCTGCGCGGGCGGAGTACGTCCTGCCGTTTGCTGTCAATCTGGCACAATCGCACAAAGCCAGACTCATTTTGGGAATGGTCATCCGCAAGCCTGAAATGCCAGACCGTTTCCCGCTTTCGGAGGAGGACGCGAAACTCATTGCGCGAATTGTGGAAAGCAACCATCGCGCGGCGGCGAATTATTTCGATGGAATTAAAAAACGGTTGTCCGTGCAGGGGGTGGACTCGCAAATCGAACTGGTTGTCAGCGATAATGTGACCGTGGCGCTTCACGACATGGTCGAGCACCAGGAAGCCGACCTGGTCATGCTGGTGGCGCATGGACGTTCGAGCGAGGGGCGCTGGCCCTATGGGAGCATCGCAACGAGTTTCATTGCCTATGGGGCGACCTCGTTGTTGATCATGCAGGATTTATCAGCGGAGGAGATTGGAAAGACGTTGGCTGAGATTGCCGCGCGTGAATCCAGGGGGCATTAAGCCATGTCCACTGCCATGCCGACTGTCATAGCGGAAGCCGAGGTTGCCGCGCAACGCGCCGCACAGCGCAACTGGCTGGAGGAGCTTGCGGTCAATCTGGCGCAGCATTCCGTCATTGTTCAGGGTGGCTGGAAGTACAGTCCGCTTCCCGCGCGCCTCAGGATTTTGGAGGCGTTCCTCCTGTCTGCGCATCGTTACTTCGAGAGGGGGAGTCGTGACGAGACGGGGATTTCATCCACAGCGGAATGGGCGCTGGATAATTTCTATATTATCGAGCAGGCTCTTCGTCAGGTGGGAGAGGACATCCCGCCCGATTTTTATTCCCGCCTGCCGGGGGTGAATCTCGACGGGTTGGAAACGACGCGCATTTACGCCCTTGCTTCCACGCTTGCCAAAGCGCAGGGCAGCCGCCTGGAGATGGAACACATCATGACCTTTGTGGGGGCGTTCCAGAGCGTGACTCCGCTGCAAATTGGCGAGACCTGGGCGCTGGCTCCCATGCTTCGGCTGAGTATCCTGGAAACCCTCATGGATATGCTGGCGCGCATCACACACCTGGAGTTTTCGTCCGCGCCCGCCATCGCCTGGGCGGAGGCGCCCGTAGACAGGCGCAGCCAGCCCCGTGATAATGACCCATCCGTGGTGGTCAACTGCATTCTCAGCCTGCGGATGCTGGCAACCCAAAACTGGAACGATTTCTTTGAATCTGTGAGCGTGGTCGAAAGTATTTTGCGCAGCGACCCGGCGGGAATTTACTTCCGTATGGATTTCGACACCCGCAACCGTTACCGTGGGGTCATCGAGGAACTGGCGCTTGGCTCGCATTTGGGCGAGGTTGAGATTGCGCGGGAGGCGTTGAACCTTTCCGAAAACGCAGCCCAACCCCAGGGATATCATATCGGTTACTTCCTGATCGATCGCGGACGTCCGCAACTCGAAGCACGGATAGGTTATATTGCCCCGTACAAAAACCGTTTGCGCCAGTGGTTGACCCATCACCCCATCAGGATTTACCTGGGTGGGATTACCTTGCTGACGGTGGCGCTGTGTCTGGCGTCGGTCTGGTATTCCCTCCATGTTGGTGGGACTGTCTGGCAAATCCTTCTTGTCCTTTTGCTGACCCTGCTTCCCGCCTCTGCCGTGGCGGTGGATATGGTCAACTGGCTGGTCGTCCAGTTGATGCCGCCGAGAGTCTCGCCGCGGCTGGATTTTCAGAACGGCATCCCGTCTGATTGCGGCACGATGGTGGTTGTCCCTTCGCTGCTAAAAAACGACGCCGAATTGAATTCGCTCCTGCGCCAGGTTGAAAATCATTATCTTGGCAACGCCGACCCCAACGTCCGCTTTGCCTTGCTGACCGATTTCATCGATGCCCCACAGAAGGAATTGCCCGGAGAGGCAGACCTCCTGCAACAGGCGAAGGACGGCATCGAGCGGCTCAACCAGCGATATGGTGGTGATGGGGTTCGTCCGTTCTACTTTTTCCACCGCGAGCGTATTTGGAATCCCAACGAAGGTTGCTGGATGGGATGGGAGCGCAAGCGCGGCAAACTTGTCGAGTTTAACAGCCTTGTTAGCGGGAAGGAGAGGAAAGGCTTCATTATTCGATGCGGGGATTTGAGCTTCCTGCCCTTGGTACGTTACGTGGTCACACTCGATGCGGATACCACCATGCCGCGCGATTGCGTCCGCCAGTTGGTGGGCATCCTTGCCCACCCGTTGAACCGCGCTGAATTCGACCCCGAAACGGGCGTCCTCGTCAGCGGATACACGGTGATTCAGCCGCGGGTGCAGGTGAGACCCAGTGTGGCGAATCGCTCCATTTTTACGCGCATTTATTCGGGGGACGTGACCCTCGATCTTTACTCCCGCGCAGTTTCCGATGTCTATCAGGATTTGTTCGGCGAGGGCAGTTACATCGGCAAGGGAATTTACGACGTTGCCGCCTTCGAGCGTTGCCTGATGAACCGGGTCCCCGACAATGCCTTGCTTAGCCATGACTTGTTCGAAGGGATTCACGGACGCTGCGGGCTGGCGACGAATATCACGCTGTACGAGGATTATCCGACGCATTATCTTGCATACGTGAAGCGCCTGCACCGCTGGATTCGGGGAGACTGGCAGTTGCTGCCCTGGCTGATGCTGCAGGTTCCGCACAGGGTCGCGGGGAAAATTCCCAACTCCCTTTCCACCCTTGATCGGTGGAAGATCACTGACAACCTGCGGCGCAGCCTGGTCACCCCGTTTATGCTGTTTTTGATACTGGCGGGTTGGTTTTTCCTGCCGGGGCACGCTCTGGTCTGGACAGCGCTGGCGCTTTCGCCCTTTGTTTTTTCCATCCTGTTTGGGTTGATCGCGGCGCTGCGCGCGCCGAGGGCGGAATACCCGGAAACCAGGTCGCGCCCGGTCCAGCAGACGTTATTGAGGACTCTTTTTGAAATCGTTTTTTTGCCGTATCAGTCGTTGATCATCATCGACGCCATTGCCACCACCCTTGTGCGTCTGACCATCACCCGTAAACGATTGCTCCAGTGGGTGACTGCGGCGCATACCGTCAGCCTTTTTGGAAGGGACTTGAAGATCAAAGTTGCGCGGCGCGAAATGCGTTTTGCGCTTGCCTTTTCCCTGTTGCTGATCATGCTGGGCGTCTTTTTTCACCCGGAACTCCTGCTGATATCGCTGCCTTTCGTCATCATCTGGGCGCTCTCGCCTGACATCGCCGTTTGGATAAGCAAGCCGTTTCCCCGTGCCGGCGAAAGGATCACGCCGCAGCAGAAAAATTCCCTGCGTCAACTGGCGCGTTCGACATGGCTGTATTTCGAGAAATTCGTCGGCCCCGACGACCACTGGCTGCCGCCGGACCATTTTCAGGAGGAGCCGCTTGGGCTTGTGGCGCATCGTACCTCGCCGACCAATATCGGGCTGCTCATGCTCTCCACACTCTCCGCCTGGGACTTGGGCTATATCGGTCCGCAGGAAATGGTACTGCGTGTCCGCAATACGCTGGACAGCATGGATAAGCTCGAAACGCAGCGCGGGCATTTGCTCAACTGGTATGACACCCGCACACTAGCGCCGCTCTTCCCGCGCTATATCTCCACGGTGGACAACGGCAATCTTACCGCCTGTCTTGTCGCCCTGCGTCAGGGATGCCGCGACATTGCAAGGCAGCCCGTCGTCCGCTGGGACGGGTTGATCGATACACTCGACGTCCTGGATTCGGTTTTGCATCAGGCGAATTTGGGAAAGAACGCAAGGGAATTACATGATGCAAACTCCCTTTTGAGGAGGCAGGCGGAAAAACTGCACGAGGAAAAGGAATGCGATCCGCGCCTCCTGCATGGACTATTCCAGGAAAGTCGTCTGGAGTTGGAGACCCTGCTGGCGAAGTCGATCGAATCCTCGGCGGAACGCCTCGATGTGGATACCATCCATCAGATCTCGGTTTGGGTCGAGCGGGTGCGCCATCACCTAGCGCAGATTCAACGGGACATCGAGACCTTTTGTCCCTGGTCGCTGACGCTGTTGCAGACGCCCAGCCTGTTCGCGCAGGAGAATCTCGATCCTGACCTTGCCGATGCGTGGGACGGGCTGAATGCCTGTTTTGTGTTCAAGCCGCCGCTGGAAGCCATCCCTTCCATCTGCGCCCAATCGCTGGCTGCGATTGAATCCTTGCGTCGCCTGCTCAAAGACGGGGAAGCCATTTCGTGGTGCGAAGCGTTTGCGGAACAACTTAAGCGCGCGCGGCACGAGTCCAACATCCTGCTGTATGATTTGGAAGCCATCCGCGCCCGCGCTGAAGTTTACGTTCAGGGAATGAATTTCAACTTCCTGTACAACCCGCAGAGGAAGGTCTTCCACATCGGTTACAACGTGGATACCGGGCGGCTTGACTCGAGTTACTATGACCTTCTTGCTTCAGAGGCAAGGCTTACCAGCCTGCTGGCGGTTGCCAAAGGCGACGTCCCGTTGAATCACTGGCTGCATCTTGCCCGTCCGATCACACAAGTGGGCGGGATGCGCGCCCTGCTTTCGTGGAGCGGGACGATGTTCGAATATCTCATGCCCGCCTTGTTGAGCAGGCATTATCCCGACACCCTGCTCGAACAAAGCTGCCGCGCCGCAGTCCGCTATCAAATCTCCTATGTAAAGGGCAGGGGCGCTCCGTGGGGCATCTCGGAATCGGGCTTCCATTTCTTCGACACCAACCAGGCTTATCAATATCGCGCCTTCGGCGTGCCAGGCTTGGGCTACAAACGCGGACTGGGCGACGATCTTGTGGTCACGCCTTACGCCTCGCTGCTTGCCCTGCCCTTCGAGCCGCAGGCGGTTTTGAAAAACCTCGAACAGTTCAAAAGGATCGACATGCTTGGCTTGTACGGCTTGTACGAGTCCGCCGATTTTACCGCTGACCGCCTCGGCACCGGGCAGGATTGCGCGGTTGTCCGCTCCTACATGGCGCATCATCAGGGGATGATTTTGCTTTCGCTGTGCAACTACTTGTGCAATAAAAGCATGATCCGCCGTTTTCACGCCGACCCCCGCATCGAGACGGTGGACCTCCTGCTTCAGGAAAAGACTCCCATTCGCGCGCCAGTCGAGAATCCACGCCCCAAGGAGATTGGCGTTGTTCACCCGGTCCATGCCGCGCTTCCCCTGGCATCCTGGGAGGTCAAGCCCGGCGTTGCGTCTCCGCAGGTTCATTTCCTTTCCAATGGAGATTACAGCCTGTTGATCGACTCCGCCGGCGGCGGGTTTGCCCGCTGGCATCAGGTCGACCTCACCCGCTGGCGCGCCGACTCCACACTGGATGAATACGGCTCGTGGATTTACATCAAAGACCGTACGACGAATCAACTCTGGTCGGCGGGTCTGCAACCTGTCGCAGCGCAACCAGCCAGCCAGACGGTCAGGTTTTATCCCCACACGGTTGAATTCATCCGCAAAGACGGCGATATCGCCACGCGCATGGAAATCGTCATCGCTCCCGAAGTGGATGTGGAAATCCGCCGCGTCACGCTGACCAATCACGGCGAATCGGAATGCGACCTGGAACTGACCAGTTATGCCGAGGTGATTCTCTCCCCCCAATCCGCCGACCAGCGTCACCCCGCGTACAACAAGCTCTTCATCGAAAGCGAATTCATCCCGGAGGGCAACATCCTTTTGTTCCGCCGCCGACCCCGCTCCGCAGATGAGAAGTCCGTCTATCTTGCCCATTTCGTTGTCAGCGAGCCTGTTATTGCCAGCGAGCGTAAATATTTCGAGATTGACGGCTATGAAACAGACCGCGACCGTTTTATCGGGCGCGGCAACACCCAGCGTGGTCCCGCCGCCCTGATGGCGGATTCCCGCCTCTCGAATTCCACCGCCACCCTCGATCCCATCCTTGCCCTGCGAGCGCGGATCATCGTTCCCGATTATGCGGCGCATCAACTTGCCTTTGTGACCCTTGCCGCGCCCTCCCGCAGGGAAGCGCTCGAATTGGCGCGCCGCTTCAACCACTGGTATAGAATCAGAAAGACCTTCGACGAAGCGCGTATCAAAACGGAAGCGGAGTTGAACCAGCTCGAACTTTCCTCCAACCAACTGGAGTCGACCCAAAAACTTTTATCGGCGCTTTTGTATCCCGTCATGGGGATGCGCGCCGACCCGTCGGTCATTGCCGCCAACACGCTCGGTCAATCGGGGTTGTGGCCCTTCGCCATTTCGGGCGATTATCCGATTCTGCTCGTGCGCATCAAAGGCGACGGCGGCGTGGATCTGCTGAATGATTTGTTCCGCGCCCACACGTACTGGCGCAGGCGCGGCTTGATGATCGACCTCGTCATTCTCAATGAGCAGGAGGACAGTTACGACCAGGGTTTTCAAGGCAAGATTTATCGTCTCCTCCTGCCAACCAACAGCGACGACTGGCTTGGGAAACGCGGCGGCGTCTTCATTTTGAAGGAAAGCCAGATGGCGGAGCGGGAACGGATTCTCATCGAGACGACTGCCCGCGTCATTCTGGATGAGGATGCGGGGACGCTGGCGAATCAACTCCAGAAGCTTGACCGCGCTCCGATTCGACTTCCACGCGTCGTGCCGATTCTTCCCCCGCTCGAAGTGGATGACTCCTCCCAGGCTTTTGACTACCCTTCGGATTTGCTCTTCGACAACGGGCTGGGCGGTTTTTCACCCGACGGACGCGAATACGTCATCTGCCTCGACAACGGACAGCAGACACCCGCGCCGTGGGTCAACGTGATTGCGAATCCCGAGTTTGGGTTTTTGGTCTCCGAAGCGGGCATGGGTTGCACGTGGTCGATCAACAGCGGCGAGAATAAACTCACGCCCTGGCGCAACGATCCCGTCTGTGACCCGCCCAGCGAAGCGATCTATCTGCGTGACGAGGACACCGGTCAGGTCTGGTCGCCCACGCCGCTTCCCGCCCGCGCCGATGCGCCCTACATCATCCGTCACGGCTTGGGGTACACCCGCTTCGAGCATCACAGTCATCACATCAGGCATGAGATGAAGGTATTTGCCGTGCCCGATGCGCCCGTCAAGATTGTGCAATTGAAACTGGGCAATACCACCTCCCGCATGAGGCGCATCAACATCACCTATTATGCCGAATGGGTTTTGGGGGCCACCCGCGAGAACATGGCGCATTACATCGTGCCTGAGTTTGAATCGGATCGCTTTGCCTTGCTGGCGCATAACCCGTACAACCAGGATTTTGGCGAACGGGTGGCGTTTCTGGCGGCGACGCGTGAACTACAAGGCTTGACCGCCGACCGCGCCGAATTCCTGGGTCCGCTTGGAAGTTATGCGCGCCCCGATGCGCTCGACCGCGTCGGGTTGACAGCCAGCGTGCAGGCTGGCGCCGACCCGTGCGCCGCGATCCAACTCCTGCTTTGGATTCCGCCGCATGAGGAGAAAGAGGTCACCTTCCTGCTTGGGCAGGGAGCTGACCGCGCCGACGCGCTCAGGCTGATTACCCATTATCAAAAACTGGAAAACGTCCAATTCGCATGGGACTCGCTCCAGAAGTTTTGGGACGACCACGCCGGCGGCGTCCAGATCAAAACACCCGATGCGGCAATGGACTTGCTCGTCAATCGCTGGCTGCCCTATCAGGCATTGTCCTGCCGCATTTGGGGACGGACCGCCTTTTATCAGTCTGGCGGTGCGTTTGGCTATCGCGACCAGCTTCAAGACGTGCTTGCCTTTGCGTACACCAGACCGGAGATCACGCGCCGGCACATTCTCGACGCGGCGCGTCACCAATTCGAAGCGGGGGATGTCCTGCACTGGTGGCACCCGCCCGCCGACAAGGGCATCCGCGCCCGCATCACGGATAATTTGCTCTGGCTTCCGTATGTCACCGCGCAATACATTCGGGCGACGGGTGACCATTCGATTTTAGATGAGTCGATTCCCTTCCTTGCCGCGGAGCCGCTGAACGATTGGGAGCATGAAAGATACGGTCAGTTCCCAATCGGTGAAACGGGCACATTGTATGAGCATTGCCGCCGCGCGCTTGCGAAAGGAACAACTGCCGGCAAACACGGCTTGCCCTTGATGGGAGCTGGTGACTGGAACGACGGCATGAACAGGGTCGGCGCGGGCGGCGAGGGCGAAAGCGTCTGGCTGGGCTGGTTCCTGTATGCGACCTTGATGAACTTTGCAAAGGTCGGCGCGGAGGAGGACGCCGCGAGTTATCGTGAGCAGGCGGAACAACTGCGGACTGCGCTTGAAGCTTCCACATGGGATGGGGCTTGGTACCGGCGCGCCTACTATGACAACGGCAAGCCGCTTGGCTCGGCTGAAAACCATGACTGCCAGATCGATTCCATCAGCCAGTCATGGGCGGTGATTTCGGGCGCGGCTGACCCCGAACGAGCGCGCGCCGCGATGGAGTCGCTCAACCAACTCCTTGTCCGCCGCGACGATGACCTGATCCTGCTGCTCAAGCCGCCGTTCGACCGCACGATCCACGACCCGGGCTATATCAAGGGCTACCAGCCGGGCATCCGCGAAAACGGCGGACAATACACTCACGCCGCCATCTGGGCGATTTGGGCGTTTGCCGAACTTGGTCAGTGTGACCGCGTGGTGGAACTCTTTGACCTGATCAACCCCATTCATCACAGCGACCTGCCCGACAAGTCCGCGCATTATCGCGTGGAACCCTATGTTATCGCGGCGGACATATGCAGCGCCTCATCCCACGCCGGCCGCGGCGGTTGGACCTGGTACACCGGCTCAGCCAGTTGGATGTACCGCCTGGTTGTGGAAAAAATAATCGGTTTGCAAAAAGAGGGAAATCGTTTGAGGTTCAAGCCCTGCCTCCCCAAAGATTGGCGTGAGGTTGAAGTCCGCTATCGCTTTGGCGCGACGAGCTATCACATCCGCATCGAAGTTATAGAGGGCAAAGGAAGCTTGAGCTTGGACGGCAGGCTTCTCGACCTGGATTATGTCCCATTGGTCGATGACGGCGGCGAGCATCAGGTTCTCGTAAAAATGGAGACCAAAGTCACCTGACTTTGGAGGCGCTTTGTGGTTGGAGATTTTGCGTCCATCTGGTGGGCGGGAAAAGTATAATCCTCCCATGCGTACCCTGCTGAAATCCAAGCTGTTCCGCTTTTTACTTCCCGCTTTTCTCCTTTTTGCCGCCTTTCTCGTTTACCTTTTTTACGACCTTCCCTCCATCGACGACATCTCTCAGGGGTTGAACCAACCGAGCGTCAAGATCACCGACCGGGGCGGGCGACTGCTCTACGAGATTCTCCCCATCGAAGGAGGACGCAACGCCGCGCTGTCGGTTGAGAATCTTCCGCAGTGTATGAAGGATGCCACGGTTGCGGTGGAGGATAAAAGCTTTTACCAGAACCCCGGCGTGGACTTGGCTGGAATCGTCCGCGCGGCGTGGATCAACTTGCAGGGCGGGGAAACCCTCTCGGGCGGCAGCACCATCACCCAGCAGGTGGCGCGGACCCTGCTCCTCGCAGATGAAAAGTCCGAGCGCACCATCCGCCGCAAACTGCGTGAGACGGTTTTGGCGTGGCAGTTGACCCGCGCCTACTCGAAGGATGAAATCCTCGCCCTGTACCTGAATCAAATCTACTACGGCGGAATGGCGTATGGAATCGAAGCCGCCTCGCAGACGTATTTCGGCAAGCCCGCTTCCGATTTGCTTTTGCCCGAATGTGCCCTGCTGGCGGGACTTCCACAAACGCCGGGCATTTACAACCCGTTCACCAATCCCAATCTGGCGCTCGAACGTCAGCGGGTGGTGCTTGGGCTGATGGAAAACAATGGGTTCATCACCCCAGCCCAACGCGTGGATGCGGAGAATGCGCCGCTGAGTTACAACGCCGCGCCCTATCCCATCGAAGCGCCGCATTTCATCTGGATGGTCAAGGATCAACTTGACGAACTCTTTTCTTCGGGACAGTTGAACCCGTCGGAGAGTCTGGTCATCCGCACCACGCTTGATTTGAACATGCAGCATCTCGCCGAGGAGATCATCCAAAGGCGCATCGAGGCGTTCAAGCCCCGGCCCGGCGAACTCAACCGCAACGTCAACAACGCCGCGCTGGTGGCGATCCACCCGCAGACAGGGGAGGTGCTCGCTCTCGTCGGCAGCGCGGACTATTTCGATTCGTCCATTTATGGCGCGTTGAATATGGCGGTTGCGCGTAGGCAGTCTGGGTCGGCGTTCAAGCCCATCATCTATGCCGCTGCGCTTGACCCGCATCAGCCCCAGCCAATAACCGCCGCATCCACGTTGATGGATGTCTCGCACACGTTCACTACAAAAGACAACCAGCCTTACAAGCCGGTCAACTACGACGGCAGGGCGCACGGTTTCGTCTCGGTGCGCGAGTCGCTGGCTTCGTCGCTGAACGTGCCAGCCGTCCTGACCCTGCAAAACGTCGGCATCGAAAAGGTGATCGCGCTTGCCAATCGGCTCGGCGTTCACTCGCTGGATGAGCCGCGAAATTACGACCTTTCGCTGGCGTTGGGCGGCGGACAAATGAGCCTGCTCGAACTCTCGCGGGCGTACGCGGCTTTGGCGAACGAAGGCAGGTACACAGGCACGGCGATCATTCTCGATATCCGCGATGTGGACGGGAATCTTTTGTACGAGCCGGAGGAAATGTCCACCGTACAGGTGATCGACCCGCGTGTGGTGTGGCTGCTCTCCGACATTCTCAGCGACGACCAAGCCAGACAAACGGGGTTTGGTCTCAACAGTGTTTTGAAAATCGACCGCACCGCTGCCGTCAAAACGGGAACCACCACCAACTTCCACGACAACTGGACGGTTGGTTACACCCCCGATCTGCTGGTGGGTGTGTGGGTGGGCAACAGCAACTATCAAGCCATGCACAACGTCACGGGGCTGACGGGCGCGGCTCCCATTTGGGCGGAAGCCATGCGCTCCATTTTGCAGGGACGTCCCGACAAGCCTTTCACCCAGCCCGATGGCTTGGTTCAATTTGAAGTCTGCGACCTTTCGGGCCTGCTTCCCACCGACGCCTGTCAGCACGCCAAAACCGAATGGTTCATTGCAGGCACACAGCCCACCACGCCCGATACCTTTTATCAATTTTCATCCACAGGCCAAGTTGTTCTGAATCTCCCCATCGAAGCGCGGGATTGGGCGAAGTCACAAGGTTTGCCCCTATTGGATGATGTGAACGCTGCTGGCGGATTAACTCTGACGTCGCCCACCGACAACGCCATCTATAGAATCACCCCCGACCTTGACCTGAGTGCCCAACAGCTAGCCTTGTCCACGCTGACAGGGACTAACCTCACGCAAGTCACCTTCTTCGTAGACGGTGTTGCACTGGAAACCCTCTCCGCGCCGCCCACGTCGTGTCAAACCTGGTGGACGTTAGCTCTCGGCACGCATCAATTTTGGGCAGAAGGTGTGACGACAAACGGCGAGATGGTGAAGAGTAATGTGGTGACGGTCACGGTGGTGGAGTAGGGAAATTATCTATATTGCTTGGCTCCGAAAAATATAGGGCTAGCGCAATATCGAGTTTCGTTTTATGCTTGCTATTAAATTGATAGTTGATATAAAGCAGGAGGTAGCATTTTATGCAATTCAAAGATGCGGCTTATGAAATTCTAAAATCATCGGGTGTGCCACTGCATTACAACGTAATTACCGATAAAGCGGTTAAAGCAGGTTTGCTCGAAACAACAGGGCAAACTCCGCACGCCACGATGGGTGCTTTGCTCTATACCGATACCCTGAATGCTAATTCCCGTTTTCGACGCGGTGATCAAAAAGGCACTTTTGCTCTAAAAGCCACAGCACCTACTGGGATTGAACAGCAAATTGAAGCTATACAAAAGAAGGTTCGCCAGGATTTGCGCAAGCATTTATTGAATATGCCGCCACAAAAGTTTGAAGAATTGATTCGCTCTTTACTAGAAGAGATGGGTTTTGAAGAAACTGAAACTACTCAGTATGTGAATGACAAAGGTGTTGACGTGCGCGGCATATTGAAAACGAATCAACTTACGACCATGAAAGTTGTTATTCAAGCCAAGCGCTGGACAAATAACGTTGGTTCTGTTCCTGTTCGTAATTTACGCGGTTCACTGCGCATGGTTGATGGAGAGCAAGGAATTATTGTCACACCAAGCGACTTTACCCTCGACGCCAAAGCTGAGGCGCAATCTGAAGGCAAAATGCCAATTACGCTTATAAATGGAAACCAACTGATTGAATTGTTATTTCAGTATAAAGTTGGTGTAAAGCAGGAAGAGCGCATTATCCATTCGATTGATACTGAATACTGGACAGAAGTTCTTGGGATTTCTTTGGAGGAGTCAGAAACAACCGAAATAAAGAAAATTGGCAAATCCAAGATTAAGTTTCCATTGGCTATTGAAGCCCACTATAAAGGAAAGTCCTTTACGGGGGAATTACTTGATACGCAAGGCAGTGTCCGCTGGAATGGACAAGATTACATCACGCCCTCAACCGCCGCCAAAGCTATTGCCACAGACTGGAAACAAGTTAATGGGTGGAAGTTTTGGAAGTACGAAAATCCTGAATGCGAAGTATGGGAATATATTAGCAATCTGAGAGAAGACTAAAATTCAATAAAAGATAATCGCAGGGAGAAAATTTAATGACAGTACCATTTGAAACCGATGGTATCTCCACTTCCTCCTGTCGAAATGGGACAGGGGGTACTTTCGTTAGGACGCGAGGCGTTCGGACTTCTCCTTTAGCGCCTGATATAAAACCAGCGCAGGGTGCAGTGCGTTTCGTTTTGTCCCTTGCTCGATCTGTTCGTGACAACTGACGCCAGCAGCGACAATCAATGTATCTTCGCTTTGGGCGCGAACGGCGGGGAAAAGGGTCAGTTCGCCGATTTGCATGGAGAGGTCGTAGTGCTCGGCTTCGTAGCCGAAGGAACCAGCCATGCCGCAGCAGCCCGAGCCAGCCTCCTGTACTTCGTAGCCGAGGAATGCCAGCAGTTCTTCGCTGTAGCGTGTGCCGATGAGAGCCTTTTGATGACAATGTCCGTGCAGCAGAATTTTTCCGCTTTGGGGGCTGAACTTGCCTGCCAGATTTCCAGACTGCATTTCACGCCACATAAATTCTTCAAAGGTCAGCGCCTGCGCGGCGACTTGTTTGACGCGCTCATCTTTCGGGAGTAACGAAGCATTGTCTTCAATGAGCATGGAAATGTCGCTGGGTTCCAAGCCGACGATGGGGATGTTTTGCGCGGCATACGGTGCGAGGATATTCAAGGCTTTCAGCGCTTTCTGGCGGGCGAGGGCTAGGTTGCCTTTCGAGAAGGCGGGACGCCCGAAGTCGTGTTCCTTCGGGACGATGACATCGTATCCGCAGGCTTCAAGGACATGGAAGGCGGCTTGGGCGATTTCGGGATGGTTGTGGTTGCGGGTCACGTCCACGATGAGAACGACAGACTTCGCGGAGCGGACTCGCTTTCGGCGGCGATAAAAGTCGTCGAAGGTGAATCGGGCAAAGGCGGGGAGAGTCCGCGCGGGAGCCAGCTTCAAGACGCGATTCATCATCCCGCGAATTAATCCAAGTTTCAAAACAAAATTTGCAAGCGGAGCCATCATGCCGCTGGCGAGTTTGCTCATGTCGCCAAAGTAGGAGAAGAAGCGCGAGCGTAGCGGCATGAAATGAGTCTTGTAAAACTGGTGGAGGTACTCGGCTTTGAGTTTCGCCATGTCCACCGATGAGGGACATTCGGTTTTGCAGGCTTTGCAACTGACGCACAGGTCGAGCGTGTCGTAGACGCCAGGCGCGGCGAAATCCATCTGCCCAGAAATGGCGGCGCGCAGGGCGTTGGCGCGTCCGCGGGTGCTGTGCTGTTCGTCGCGGGTGGCTTTGTAGGTTGGGCACATCGTCCCAGTTAAATTGCGGCAAATGGCGGTACCGTTGCACATTTCGACGGCGCGGTCGAAGCCTTCGGCGCCGAAGTCGAGCAGGGGTGTGAGCGGAATGGCGCGGTACGAAGCGCCGTAGCGCAGGTGGTCGGTCATGGCTGGCGCGTCCACAATGTCGCCAGGGTTGAAAATATTTTGCGGGTCGAAAATCCCCTTGACCTGCTTGAACAGCGCGTACATTTCGTCGCCGAAAAAGTGCGGGTTGAGCCAACTGCGCAGCCGCCCGTCGCCGTGTTCGCTGGAAAGAACGCCGCCATATTCCTTGAGCAGGTCGCCCGCGTAGGATACGATTTTCGGGAACTTGGCAATGTCGGCGGCGAGTTTGGCGTTGAGCATGTTATGGACGTGCAGACAACCCGCGCTGGCATGAGCGAAATATGAAATCTCGTGGTCGAGGTCTTGTTTGCAAAAGGCTTCGAGTTGCGTGATGTAATCGGCGAGGTGGGCGGGCGGCACAGCTGAGTCGTCCACGATTGCCAGCGGTTTGACATCGCCGCGCATGCCCATCAAAATTCCGAAGCCCGCCGTGCGCACCTTCCAAACCGTCTCGATGGCGGCGGGGTCGGTCAGGTTGATCGTGGCGGTCGAACGGATATCATGCCGTTGCAAATGGCTGTTTAGGTTTTGCAACTTCGCTTCGAGTTCTGGCACGCTCTCGCCATAAAACTCGACGATGAGCACATTGTTCGGCTTGCCTTGAATAAACGTATCCATCATCCCCGAATAGTTCGGCGAGTTTTTGACCAGCGCCATGCTGTGGGCGTCAAGCATTTCAACGGCGCTGGGTCCGACTTCGAGCATGGTCGGCACGGCGTCGAGCGAAGTCCGCAAGTCGTCAAAATGAACAACTGCCAGCGCGGTCATCTTCGGCGTTTCCACCAGGTTGAGCGTGATTTCGGTGACGAAGCCCAGCGTGCCTTCGGAGCCGCAAATCAACCTGGCAAGGTTGAAGCGTTTGTCGTATTCCCAGCAGAAGGAGAAGCCTTCGCCGTCGGTCAGGCGGTCGAGGTTGTAGCCGCCACAGCGTCGCCAATGTGGCGGCGTACTTTGGCGGATGACTTCGAGATTATGCGGATCGCGAGTCAGCGCCAGCATTTTGCGGTAGATGTCCGCTTCGGACCCCGCCTGAGCCTGAATCTGTTCCAATTGGGCTTCGGACTTGGCTGAAAACTCCACCAGCGACCCGTCCGCCAGAATCACTTTTACCGCGAGGATGTGGTCAGCGGTCATGCCGTACAAAATCGAATGCGAGCCTGACGAGTTGTTGCCGACAATTCCGCCCAGCACGGCGCGCGTTCCGCTGGCGGGGTCGGGACCGTATTTCAGCCCGTAGGGTTTGAGGTGGGTGTTGAGTGAGGCGAGCACAACCCCAGGCTGGGCGCGAACCCACTTCTCGTCCGCGTTGACTTCGAGGATTTTGTTCAGGTGTGGGGTCGTGTCAATCACCAGCGCTTCGTTGACGGTTTGCCCCGCCATGCTGGTTCCGCCGCCGCGCGGCAGGATGGGAATGTGATACTTCGCCGCCAGCCGCACCGCCGTTTGAATTTCTTCCGTTGAGCGGGGGATGAACACCCCGAAGGGCTCCACCTGGTAGATGCTGGCGTCCGAACTGTACAGCACGCGGCTGATGTCGTCCGTTCGAACTTCGCCGCTGACGGATTGTTTTAGTTCATGCAGGAAGGTGTTTAGGTTGAGCGGGATCATGGTTTACCTAATAACAGGGGTTTGCTTTGTCGGACTACGCCCTCCTCACAATGCCATATGCCTATGCATTTGACTTTGCTGCCAGCACATATCCTGAAAATAAAGGTTTATTTGGGTAGACCAGCAAACTTCTGTTTGAGTGTGGGGCTAAATTTAATTCCAGCCAACATCGGACGAATGAAAATCCCCGCGCCCAGAAGCAGCAACCCAATCCCAACCGCCGTCATGGAGGTGTTGAAAGCATCCGCGTAGTTGACCCCGCCCCAGGTGTGGGTGGAACCCATCGTGTATTGGATGGTCAGTGTGAACAGTCCCACCGCAATGGCAGCCGCGCCGCCCCCCTTTTTGCCCTCGCTGGATTTGGCTTTTGTGAAGTCCACGCCCTGCCAGATGGTTGGAATCTTGAAGAGGAGGAAGATGATGAGGGTGAAGAGCGTGGTGTAAACCACAGCATCCACCGGCATGGACTTGCCGCGCAACATACGTGAAACTTCCATATGACTGAAGCCGATTACAGTTCCCGCGAGCAATATATATAATGTGTCGCTGTAGGCTTTTTCCATGCCTTTGATGAGCATCACAGTCGCGCGGATACCCATTATGCCGAGCGCGATACCTATCAACACGAATAGAATATACAGCCATCGGTATGGAGCAAGTGCCGCCATGCTTTCGTACTTGGTCGGGAACAATGCTGCGCAGGTGGTGCCGATTCCGCCAAGGAGGGTGAATCCGCCAGTGAGCGCCATCAACATGATGCCGATGAAACGTAGAAGCTTTGAGAAGAAGCTGTTTGAGGACATGTGAGACTCCTTTGTAGAAAGGCTCTGTCGGGGGCCTAGCCCCCGACAGAGCAAAAAAACGTGACCTGCGAAGTTAACCTTTCCATGCGGCGATTGCGAGCAACACCCAGCCGAGGACAAATGCCACGCCGCCCAATGGGGTGATGTATCCCAATCTCAGACTGCTGAAAGACATGATGTACAAACTGCCGGAGAAGAGCGCGGTACCTGCCACAAATGACCAGCCAGCGGCGTTGAGCAATCCCGCCTGGGATGCCCAGCGGGTCAGCGCCCACGCGACGACAAACAACGCCAGCGCATGGTACATGTTGTAACGGGCGGCTTTTTCCATCCAACCGAGTTGTTGCTCGGTCATAAATTTGGTTGCGGCGTGCGCAGCGAACGCACCAAACGAGACGGAGACAGCGGCGAGAATTGCGCCAAGTGAGAAGAAAACGTTGGTCATGCTTTTATGAATCCATGCTGAAGTTTGAGCCGCCGTACCCGCAGACCGATGCCGCCGAGCCGTCCGAACATGATTCCCATGATCGCCGCCATGATGAAATCCGCTTCAGGGGTGAAGGGCGGAATGCGCCCGATGATGAGCTTGGCAATGACGAGGAACCAGATTAGGAAGAGGTAGAATTTGTCGAGCGAGAGGGTGACTGCTCCAAGGCCCACATCCGCTTTCATCGGGACGATGAGGCTGAGCAGGAAGCCAAGCGGGATGAAGGAGACGAACACCAGGGCAACCCATTCCCACTTGAAATATCCATGCCCGACATCGCGGAAAAAGTAAACGAAAAAGATGGCGGAAAACTGAACGAACAGAAATGCCCGCAGCCAGATTTTGTAGCGGCTTTTCTTCATCTCGTCGCGCAGGGATTTGAGGAAAGGGGAAATTTTATCCATACCCGAATCCTACCACGAAGCACAGGGTCATCAGAAAGAGGATGACAGGCAGGATTTTGAGGATGAAATCCTTCGAAAGGATGGGTCTGCCCGCTTTGAGGAAGGAGAGTGCCAGTCCGCCCAGACCAATCAACGCGCCGCCGACGCCGACGAGAGAGAACAATGGGTTGGTCACTTCTTGAATTGAGAGGACGATGGGCAGTAGGAAGATCGTCATGCCTGCAATGCCGTGGACGATGGCAATCACAAAGGTGGGAGTCTTGTCCGGCGCGGGGCGAACGCGGGTCAAGGTTACGGCGAGAAAACCCACAATGGCGAAGATCAGGTACGGGGTTCGCAGCGAAGCGAGATGCTGCCAGACGAGTCCCGTTGCCAGGCTGAGGGGAATAATCGTCGAAACGATCACCACGGCTGGAGAATCCAAAACTTCAAATCCCCAGATGATGAGCAGAATCCCCGCGACCAGCAGGACGCCGAAACTGATGGTGTAGGCGATGATGGGGATGGTGGAGAAACCGTCAATACCAGTCGAGATTTGATACGCGGCGAAGATGCCTGTGAGCAAAAGCAGAACGCGGGCGAGAGGAGACATTTTCATGGTAGTTTTTTGGAGTCCGACGGCTTGCCGTCGGACTGCCAACAGCAAGCTGCTGGACTCCAGAATTAAATTACTTCCAGCACAACCAGGATCATCGCCGCCAGCATGTAAATGGAGGCGTATTTGAACAATCCAAAGTTGACGCGCTCGGACGGTTTGAAGGTGATGGCGAACGCCAGCATCAGCAAGCCAGCGGAGAGTACGCCGAGCAGACGGAGAAATCCCCATTGCATGCCGATGCCGTAGCCTGCAACGATCATTGCTGCCGCAGCCAGCACGGACGAAATGGCGATGGTGGCGCGGGTGGCTTCCAGCCCATAGGTCGAGGGGAAGGTCGGCACACAGGCAGAGGCGTAGTCTTTTGCGAATTTCATGCTAAAGGTCAGGGTGTGGGTGGGAATCCAAAGCAGGACGCCCAACGCCAGCATAACGCCAACCCAATCTATCGCGCCAAGTCCAAGAGCGCGTCCCGCGAGAATGGGCATGGCTCCTGAAATGCCGCCCCAAACGATGCTCCAGCAGGTGCGACGTTTGAGCCAGATGCTGTAGACCACCACGTCGAAGAACAAGCCTGCGAATACAACCAGCCCGTAGAGCGCATCCATCGCCACCGCCCAACCGACGCCGACAACCGAGAGCAGTAAGCCAACGCGTAGGACTTCTTTTCCGTCAACCAATCCCGCTGAAGTGGCGCGCTTTTGTGTGCGTCCCATCTTGGCGTCGATGTCACGATCCCACCACATGTTGAGGATGGTGCTGCCTGCGATGGAGAGGAACAAACTCAGCGATAACCCAAGCATGGTTGGGATGCTAAAAATGGGACAGCGTGCGCTCATGTAGCCGGCGAGACCTGTTGCGAGTAACAGACCCGATTGCAGCGGCTTGGTCAGCGACCAGTAATAATTGATTTTGGATTTTGGATTTTGGATTGACGATTGGGTGGTGGTCATTCGATGCTCCTAAAAGTAAACACGTAAACAAGAATACAAGTAAATAGGTTGGAAGTATAACTGCGTACCTGTCTATGTGTCTACCTGTGTGCTACCTCGCACAGCGGAAGCCGACGCCAGGGCTGAAGTAGGTGGGCGTGGCATTGTTACGAACCCACAGGCGCAAGTCCATATCGTAGGTATCCTTCGAGCCGCCGCGCATGAAACGGTAGTGCATTCCTTCGTAGACATTCCCTGTCCATTGCCAGACGTTGCCAGCCATGTCGTACAAGCCGTAGGGGGAGGCGGCGTCAAGGGTCTGATAGCCGTCGTAGTTTTTGCCGTTGTAGAAGCCGACGGGGCTGGTGCGCGAGCCGACGGAATTCATATCCTCGAACGGGTCGCGGCTGGAATAGAAGTTGGCATTCTCACGCAGGATTTCCTCGCCCCAAGGGAAGGGACGCTCATCATCTGAACCACGTCCGGCCTTTTCCCATTCCATTTCAGTGGGCAGACGCCACCCGTTGTAGTCACAGTAGCCCCACGAGCCAAACCAGGTGACATTGGTCATCGGGTGATTTTCGTAGCCAGGTTGCGCCGTGAAGGTCGAACCGTCGAATTTGATTCTCTGCGATGGGTCATCCAACGGAATGAAGAGCCAGTCGCCAGCCTTGATCTCCTCCTCGTGCTTGACACCACGGAATTCGTCGCCTGGGTAAAAGCCGACGACTTTTTCGCCGTCCAGTTTGACATAGCCATCGGCGAAAGCCGCGTTGAGGAAGTCTGCATATTGGGCGGCGGTCACGTCGGTAATCATGATTTCGTAGGCTTCGGTGGATTCAATATCTTCATGCTGACCGAAATAAAATTCACCAGCGGGGATTTGCGCCCACGAGTTCGAGTCAACGCCCGTGTCGAAGGTGGGGATGGAGGCGTTGAGGTCAACGGGGGTGCAGGAAGAAAGGAGAACGATCATCCCGCATAGCGCAAGAATTCGCCATCTGATATTCGTTTCAAAAATCCGCTGCTTCATTGGTTCACCTCCTGCGCGAGTTCCTGTTCAATTTCTTCATTCCAGCGTCCTTTGTTCTTGAAGAGGTCTGTCAGACGATAAACCAATAACACGGCGAGAATCACCAGCAACATGCCGAGACCGAAGTCGATGGCATACATTAGCCCGTTGACCAGCGGTTGTTGTTCGGCTTCGCTAATGAAGAGACGCTTCATCTCGAATATTGTCACCGCCCCGAAGGCGATGTCCGAAAGGATGATGATGCTCCAACCGTACCACTGGCGCAGTTTGCCCTTGAAACCGTTCATGTCGCCGTAATACATCAGGATGATGGTGGCAACGATGGCGGAGAGGACATGCCAATGTCCCGTCAATTCGATGCGTTCCTCGCGGGCGGGCCAGACGCGGAAGATTTCGTCGAGTTTGACCGCCATGAAGATTCCGATTCCGCTGGTGGTGAAGTTCATGAAGAGCATCTGCCAGGTGGGACCAAACTTCAGCGGGTCACGCAGCAGGGCGCTGATCTTTTGCCCGAAGGTGGGTTTGACGATGTGCGCCGTCCCGTCCTTGATAAGTTTGCCCCAACTCCAGATGAGCAGGAGCAGGGCGGCAAACATGGAAGGGGTCGCGCCGACATAGATGATCATGTGCGCCACGGGTTCGAGCGGAGTGACCACACCCCATACGCCGAGGTTCAGCACGATGGTCCCCAAAATCATCAATGGCATGGCAAATTTGTGCAGAATGCCCTTGAAGTTTAGCCAGCGCCCGATGATCAGGGTAATCATGACGCAAATCAACGCCAGCATAATATGCAGGTGCCCGATGACGGAGAATTCCATCGTGGTCTTTTCGGGATACCGAATCACGTTCTCAGCGAGGAACACTTCGAAGCCGTTGCCGAAGTATGAGCCTGGGACTGCTCCAAACAAAGCCGAAATGACGGTGGTGACGGCGGTGGCGAAAAACGCTACGCGTTCCAGATCAAGTCCGCTTTTGGTGTGGGCGTAGTCTTTATCAGTGATGTAGTATTCCTTGTTCCAGGGATACAGTGCCACGCAAAGCATCAGTCCCGCAAAGAAGATCAGCGACAGACCTGTAATGTACAGTCCGTGAAATGCCCAATTCCGCCCGAAGTAAGCGAAACCCATGCCGAAGACCATAGTCAGGATATAGCCGACGGTGATGATGGCATTGATGGCGGTCTTGAAGAAAGCTTTCATCTTCAACAAGCCAGTGATCATGTAGGTTTCGATGGCGACCATTGCCATGGCAATCGAGTGATACAGGATGATGATGCGCCCTTCGCGTTCCGCCTGTACGATCTTCATGCCGAGTAGTTTGATGACGACCTCGCGCACACCCATCTCAGCCATGGGTCCCGACAACATGCCCCAGATGGCGGTGACGATGGCAACCATGGAAATCGCCACCAGGATCAGGCCCTTGGTGGAGTTGAAAAGGTAATTGAAACGGTCTTTGACAAATTGCATAGGAAGTACTCCCAGATGAATTTAGCCTGCCTAAAAATACCACAAGTCAGGCTGTGTGTCTTTGACAAAAGACAAATGATTGCAAAAGCCAGACTTCGGAAGTCTCGAAGACTTCCGAAGTCTTATCATTAACCTTTCCTTGTAAAACCTAATGCGAATGCACCGGTCATCAGGAAGAGCAGGGGTGTGAGGATGAGCATGACGAATTCGGGGCTAAAGAACAGCAGTTGTTTTCCAACAGAGATGAAGGCGAGGGCAATGCCACCAAGTCCGATCAACAAACCACCAATGCCGACCCACCAAAATCCTTTGGGCGCGCCCTTCCCCTGCGAGGACGATGTTGCGTAGAATGGTCCAAGGAAGATGACCAGACCCGCGATGCCGTGGAAGAGCGGAACGGCAACCTTCTTGAGCGTTTCCATGCCGCCGATGCTGGTGAATGCAATGGCGAGAAAACCAACCAGAGCAAACCACTTGAAATACTTCTTCCACCCAGGGAAGTATTCTTCAGCCAAACCCATTGAAATGCCGAGCGGAATCAAACTGGCGACAGTCAGCACGTAGGGCGACGCGAGAATGTCCAAGCCGAGGAAGATCAGCAAAAGTCCCGAAACCAAAAGCACTGCAAATCCCATCAGATAGTAGATGTTATGCAGTGCCTTGTGCAGGTTGTATCGCTGGTAAAAGTACCAGCAAAGATAGGCGGCGAGACCGCCAGTCAAGAGCAGGAAGATAATGTCTTTAATTGGTGCCATTTGTGCATTCTCCTTTTTGATTTCAGACTTCGGAAGTCTGTTATCGTGAATTATTGCACAAGGCTTGTCCAATTTCTGTGACATAAATCACAGTTTTGCTGGTTGCCAATTTCTGCTACTCTGCGGCGTTCCAGGCTTCCAGCATCCGCCGTGTGGATGGGAGTGCCAGATAGATAACCAAGCCAGTGCCAAAGAGCGGCGCAGGCAGGAACATCGAGAAGCGATGCACCTCGAAGAAGGCGTTGTGCAATCCCAGCGGATACCCCGCCAGCATGGACATGGTCCCCGCAAAGATGCCCAATGGAATGCTCCATGTTTTCTTTTTGAGGATGGCAAAGATGAACATCGCCCAGGCCGCCGCGCCCCACCAACTGACCTGTTGTGACATGACATACATCCCATTCCAGAATGGGTCGTCGTGTGACGTGGTGTACTTGGCAATGGGCGCGACCCCATCGATAAAGGTCAGTACGTACGCCAGCCCTGCGATGAAAGTCAGAGTGATGATCTTTTTATCCACGCCGCCGATGAAGAGCATCCCAAACCACAGGATGGCTCCCAGAACAAAGACCGAGAGGGTTGGTGTGGGCAGGTGGCTGTCCATGGCGGGAATGGCGGGGAAAAAACCGACAAGCAGTTGAATGGTCGCTGCAACCGTCCCCCAGAACCACGCCCACTTTTCCTTGTGGATAAATCCATAAAGGACTGCCGCCCAGATAGCGCCTGCGCTGATGCCGATCCAGCCTAGGACAGCGTATGTGATGCGGACAGAGGTCGCTTCATCGGTTCGACCATCTGCCATTTTGACTCCGATTACCTGGTTGTACTGACTGGCAATCAGGTAGAAAGCCAATAGCCCTGCCAGAATACCAAGTAGGGAAAGTGCAATGCCAAGTTTGTGGTTATCTTTCATATTTCATTCTCCTTTTCAATGAGGTCAATTCTGCGGGCGGGACTGGGCGCGCCGGGCGCTTCGATACGGTTGACCATGCCGCGCAGTCCGCTCACGGTTTTACAAAGTTCCTCTGCCTTCTCGCGGATTTCCAGCGACGATGCCGTCCCAGCCAGATGGGCAACGCCGTTCAACACGCCCACACGCAAATCGGCAGACGCGATTCGGGTGTCGGTGGCGAAAGCGGCTAATGTCGCCGCGCGCAAATCTTCATCGGATGGGGGAAGCACTGGATAAATCGTTTTCATGGAATAAAAAGACCAGTCTGTTCAAAGTGTACAGACTGGTCGACAATTTTGGTACGACTTTTATCGTATGTGTTACACCTTGCCGCGTTCCTCCAAGCCTTTCGGGTCAAGCAGGGTGATGGACTGTTTCTCCACTTTGAGCAGCCCCTCGTTTTCAAGTGTTTTTAGAGCACGGCTCAACACATCGCGGACGGTGCCGAGCCGGGTTGCCATTTCGTCGAAGGTGGTCCACTCACGTCGCGGGACGATGAGCTGTCCATCGCGCAGTTCTGCATTCCGCAACAAAGTATTTGCAAGCCTCGTCTCCACGCTTCGCAGGGACAGGTCTTCCACCAGGCTGATGTAATGAAGCACCCGTCCGCCCAGATGATGAATAACCGCCATTGCCAGTTCAGGATGACGAGGGATCAAATCGAGAATCGTTTTGGCAGGGATGACCCACAAATCCACATCCTCCAAAGCCACCACTGTTCCAAGGTAGGTTGTGCCAGTGAACACGGCAATGTCGCCGAACACTTCAACGGGATGCAGGAACATCATCGCCTGCTCGCGTCCTTCGCGTGTCATGCGCGTGGCTTTGACCCAGCCTGATTCGAGAATGTAAATTGATTCGGCGGGCTCACCTTCCACGTAAATCACCTGTCCCGCGTTGAAATGACGAGGGCTTGCGGATTGGGCAATCGCATGTTGAACCTCGTCAGGCAATTCGCCAAAATGACGAAGATGCTGCAGGGCGGTTTTGATTTGGACAAGGTTGTTCATTCTGTCAGCCTCTCCAGAATTGCCTTTGTGCTTTTGGAATAATTTGCAGATTCGTCTGAAACGTCCAGCCGCAGTAGATTTGATGCGGGAATCGAATCCAGCCATTCCGCGACAAAGGAGTTGAATAACGCTGTATCCTCACTCGACGCGATGTTGATTCTGCTTCGTTTGGCGAGTCTCTGGCGGATGGTTTCATCCGCGACGCTGAGGGAGACGACCAAATCTGGAGGCGGGAGCAGGCTGCGGGTATGCTCATAAAACCGTCGGCACAGACCAAACTCCTCGTCACTGAGCCAGCCGTGAGCGCGGAAGAGTTGGGTGAAGCCGTGGAAGTCCAGGTCGAGTCCGCCATCCATCAGCGCAGGCAGAGTCCCATTCCGCAGTTCCCTTTCCTGTTCGGCGCGGAAGAGCAGGTAATCCAGTTGATTGGCAAGGGCATATTTGGGATCTCGTTTGAAGAGTGCCTGAAAAGGTCTTTCCCTGTGTTGTTCGTAGGCGATTGCGAATTCGCGCTTCAGGCACAGGGCGCGCGCCAGGGTGGTCTTGCCGACGCCGCTGGGTCCGACGATGACAATGAGTTTGTTCATGAATTTATTATAAAAGATTACGCATCATCTGTTGTTTGCCCGTTATAATCAAGGTCATGGAGAGTATTTATGAAAGAACCCCTCGTCTTGATGTCCGATGACCCGCTGATAAATTCGTTGAACTTCAAGCCGTATCGCAATATGTCGCCGCGCCGCGCCGTGCCCTTTGTCCCCGAAGACGGGCAGCCGCAGACGATGGAGGTGACAACCCCCTGGGGCGCAAAGCTGACGGTCAAGAAAGGCGATTTGCTGATCAGCGAATTGAACAGTCCCGATGACGTTTGGCCCCTCGAGGCGCATATCTTTGACGAAACTTACATGGTTACCGCGCCGGGACTTTGCGTGAAACGCGCCGTTACGCTGCTTGTGCCGCTGACCGACGTGACCGATGGGGACGAAGACCGGATGGTCACTGTGAATACCCTCGAAGGTCCTGTCACGGTGCGGGCGGGGGACTTCCTGCTTGCAAAAGGCGTGGAAGGCGAAATATGGCCCTACCCGAAGGCAAAGTTCCTGAAGAAAATGAAACCCGCCGTCTAGACGGCGGGTTTTGGTTGTATGAACCGTTTTACTTCCTCGTTCTTTTATGCAGCGGCTTTATATCCGACTTTGGGGCTTCGCCATCCATCAGGCGGGCAAACACGTTGTCGATGGTTTTATGGACGTACTTTGCCGTGCTGATCTGCTCGATGGAGCCGCCCAGTTCGCGCGTCAGTTCGATCATGTTCTGGACGAGGCGGGCGTCGCGGTCTTTGGGCTTGTCGCCCTGTGTGTTCCAAAGTGCGATCAGGCGCAATCTGTCTATACCGCGACCGAGAGACGAGTATAAAGCCCAACGGTTGTTGCGTTCGTACGGATCATCTCCCGGCTTGGGACTGCCCACATTTTCGCTTTGATAGAATTCCTCCACAAGCGGGTGGTTGCGGACCTTGTAGAAACGGTCCACCCAGGCGTCGCCGCCGGGCGAGACAAACTGGCGGATGTAGGCTGATTCTGCGAGCGGCAGGTAGGCTTTTACCTTCAAGCCTTTCTCAATGCAAATTTCGGCAAAGAGAATTTCGCTCCCCGCCGACAGCCCGGCTACAAACGCCCTGTCATCGGGGATCAGTCCGAAGCTTTCCAGTTTTTTGCTGATGTCCTGGCGGATCTCATTTTCCTTATCCACTGGGAAGGTTTTCTTGTCCTTCCCGGCATTGTCGATCATATAGCCGGTGAAAAGGAAGGCGCGTCCGTCCTTTTTCTCCTGCTTTGTTTTTCCCTTGCCGGTTGTTTCGTCGCTGCTGGTTCGCGCGATCTCTTCCCTGATCGTCTTGATGCCCACTTTCACGAATTCCTCCCGCAAGCCGATTGCCCTGAGGATTTCCAGTTGCGCCAGGGATGAGTTGAGGAAGAACAGGTTCCGGCGCGAAGCCGTGAGCGCTTTACGATAGGCGCGCACCACGCTGGATATGTTTTCGGCCGTAAGCACTCTCAATTCCGCAAGAGAGATCAGCGTCCAATAATCCGCCTTGTCGTCTTCAGCCAGGGCTTCAAGGGCAAAGATGAGCGCGCCACGCAGGTCGGGCAGTTCCTCGCGGAGGCGGGTGATGTCCGGGTCGGGATCCTTTTTGTCGTCGAATTTATCGGCAAGGTGAACCGCGATGGTGCAAAGGGTGAGCGCGTTGACACCGGGGTAATAATTGTTCAGGTCGATGTGGAAACCCTTCATGTAGATGTCAGCCGCTTTGATCAGCCAGTGATAGGAGTCGAAGGCGGACTTCATGCGTATGGCTTTATCCTTGATCTTCTGCCACGAATCCGCCCACATTTCCTTGTAAATCCGCCCCAGATAGGAGATCGCCTCGCTATCGCTCGGGAAGTCAGCCAACAGGCTTTCGATCTTGACGATGGCTTCGTCCACGCGCCCCAGACGGTTGAGGTGGAAAGCCTCTTCGCGGCGGAAGGTCAGGTTTCCGCTGTTTACCTCCAATCCCCTGCGGTATTGCGCGAGCGCAAGTTCGTTGCGTCCCATGTTGGCAAGCGCCTTGCCCGCCTCGCCGATTGCCTCCTCTTTGATCAGGGGATTCTGGATTTCCTCGGTGAGGAGCAGGATGTCGCCGATGCGCTTTTGACGCTGGGCAACCGTCACCCGCTGTTTCCATTCGTTGTACTCGCGCCAGAAGCCGGTGGCAAGCGGCGTCCGCAGGGTTTTCCGTTCAGGCTCCTTCAAGCCGGAGAGCAGGTTGAAGATGGGACTGTGGATCGCGTCGCGGTCCGATGCCCAGGTGTCGCGGGTCATACGGGAAATGGCTTGAATATCGCCTTTGATGTATGCCGGGTCTGGCACGCCTTCGGGAGTGATGTGATAGGGCAGGGTGCGGACGTTGAAGATGTCGAAGGGCATGTAGGCGCGTCCCGCCTGGATGTGGACGACGCCGCGTTTGCGGAAGGCGTGACGGATGCCGAGTTCGTAGTAGACGTTGGCGTTGTCGATGCTCAGGTCGCAGATGCACAGGTCGGCAAGCAGCAGTTCCTGGAACATGTCGGTCAGGATGTCTCCCGACGTGGTTTCCTCATCAGCGCGGAATGCTTCAAAGCCAGCCTCCTCCAGCGCGGGTTTGATCAGGGTTTGGTAGATGGCGTTGAAATCGTAGAGCGAGCCGTCGCCGCCCTTCTTTTTCCCGAACGGCATGACCACAAACGCGTGCGGGCGCGCTTCGGGGCGCACGGGGCGGGAATCTTCCTTTTTGGGGTCCGCGCCGGGAAGGGGAAGGACTTTGACTTCATTTTCCTTCTTCACGGGCTCGACAACAACCTCCGGAAGTTGGGTTGGTCTTGGGGTATTGGTTGGGACAGGAGTTTGAGGCAGGTCGCCTGGTTTATTGGCGTCTGCCGCGGGTGTGATTGTCTCGGTCATGTCGTCACCTCCGGGATGGTTATCCCTTTACATCTGATGTCTTCGGGTAGCGGGACAAAAGGTCGTTAAGTACGCTTGGCGGGGTGTTGCCGCCGATCTCCACGCCGTCAAACTCCTCTTTGATGGCTTTGAGCGAGGAGGACAATCCACCGATGCGTTCGACAATGTTTTCGACCATCTCCTGCGCTGCCTCTTTCATAGCTGCGAGTTCCGCCTGCACCACCTCGGAGGAGGCTTCCTCCGCCAGTGAGCCAAGGACTTCCTTGAAATTCTCTTCCAGGGCTTCTTCGGTCTTTTCCATGGACTCTTTTGTGTAGTCCACAATGGAATCCCGCATGGATTTCTGGAAGCGTTCGTCCATCTTGCGCTGTTCCTGAATTACGTTGTTGATCAGGCTGGCTTTCTCCTCGAGATCGGACTCTCGCAGGGCTTCCTGCATCGCTTTGATGTATTCCACGTTCTGGCTCCACAAAATATTTTCTGTGGAACGCACAACCTGATAGAACTCTGTCTGGTTTTTCTCCTCTGCCTCAAGGTTCTTCCAATGATCTGACAGGATGGTCAACTCCATGATGACTTTGCTGTAGTTGCGTACCACCGTATCCAGGTTGCGTAGTTCTTGCCAGCCAATCAGCGCAGAGGTGAGCGCCGCAGTGAGGGCAACCCACAAGGAAATCGGCGAGCCAAATGCCGCAAGCAGAGCTCCCATGCCACCGGCGATTAGAATAAACCATTGCAGGCGGACACGTTCTTTTTGTCTTTTATTTACTTCCTTAGTATGCCATTTCAATTGATCGTCAAGACGGTAGCGGAAATATTCTTCCCCGGTCAAGTCATTGAAGCCCGGGTCGCTGTCAGGATATTCGGGGCTGAAACGCGGAGCGGGGGGAAGCTCTCCCTTGTAAGGCTCCAAAATCAACTCTCCGTTCATTCCACGAAAGACTGAGCGTTGAATTTCCTCCAGCCTCTTTTCCAGCCAGGCGCGGCGAGAGGCTGTCCTTTGCAGGATGGTGCGGTAGGCATAAATCTCCTTGAGAATTTCCTCCGCCCCTGCACGTGTAATCAACCAGTCACCACTGGAGAAAAACTTCCCAACAAACGCGGCAAGGATGGATGCCACAATAGGAGTGGCAATGAGCAGAATTTTTAACACCAAGCTAACTACAGGCAGGAAAAATTCTGCATAGAGTTCGGTGATTATGGCGAGCAGGGTTGCCAGCACTCCCAGCACCGTGATCCACCGCCTCATGCGCATGTGTGATTTGGTGCGCTTGGAGGAGGCAGCATCGAGTTGGGCAAAATGCCCCCAGGCAACTTCCAAAATCGGTGTGACTTGTTGAGGTTGAGTTTCCATATTGGTTTCTCCAATAATCCTAGTTTTCACCTGCCGGCAGGTTTGGACAGATGGGGCGATATTCCTCTTCAAAGAACAAAGTCTTCCATTTACTTTCGTCGAGATTGCTGGTCAGGCGTCCGCAGGCGGTTTCTTCCAGCTTATCGCGTATGACCAGTGGAATGGACGGCACGTCCCATAGCGATACGGTCTTGCGTGACGCAGTGGCAAGCTGTTTTCCGTCCTGTGAGAACGAAATGCTGGTCACCTTGTCAACGTGCGGCAGGCGGGCGATTTCCTGGTTGAGGGCAAAGTCATAAAGGTAGACATAGCCGCTGGAATCGCCAATTGCCAGCCGGGCGTTGTCCGGGCTGAAGCCCAGGGACAGCACTTCGCCGTTTGCGAGGAACCCATCGTCCGCAGGGGTGAAGGAACCACCTTCAGCGTTCCACAAATTCACCGTCGCATCGGAACTGCCTGTGGCGAGCAGTTTCCCATCCCCGCTGAACTGGACGGCTTGTATTCTGCCGACCTGTTCCAGCGTGGCAATCAGGGCTTTGGTGGCGAGGTTCCAAACAACACTCTTGTTGCCTTCCTCCATGCCTGTGACAAGATGTTTTCCATCAGGGGATACGGCAAGGGACAGAACCACACCCTGCGCGTCGAGGCTGGAGATTTTTTCGCCGCTTTCCACATCCCAGGTATTGATCACCCCTTTTTCATCGGCGGTAATGACCTGTTTGCTGTCGGGAGTGAAAACCGCCGCACTGATCACGTTCCCGTCGTGGGAAAGAAAATATTTTTCCCCGCCATCCGCTTTTGACAATACAACGCGGTTATAGCTGGCGAAATTCTCATCCTCCTCCACCACGGCGATCCAATTCGAATCCGCGCTGACAGCCATGTCGCTGGTCAAGCCGTTCGTGACAACCAGACTTTTGCGTTCGTCCGGCGTTTTGCCCAACTGGTCCGAGTTGACCAGCCAGACGTTTTTGTCGTCAGGATTGATGGCGAACCACTTGCCGTCCGGGCTGAAAATCGCTTCGTGTACAAATTCCGAGAACTGTATAAACCCTGTCCGTGCTTTGAGATGGGAAACATCCAAAAGGGTGATGTGACCATTGTAATCGCCGACGACGAGGCGTGTGGCGTCCCTGTTGAAGCGGATGGACGAGCCAATCCCATCCACGGGAATTTGCATGATCTCCGCGCCGCTGGCTGAATCCCAGATTCGCAGGGTCTTGTCGTAGCCCGTTGTTGCGATCCACTGACTATTCTTGCTGACGCGTACCTTTTGGACGAAGTTCGCCTGCTCCATGCGCAGTTTTTCCTGCCCGGTTTCAGTTTCGAGGACGCGCACCGTGTTGTCATCCGACACGGTCACGAACCATGAATTATCGGGTCCGAAAGTGATATCTTCCACCCAGTCACCATGCGTGACCGAGTATTTTTGACCGCCATACGCGGTCAGCGTCCCGCGCGCGGTGCTATCTTCGCCCACGCTGATCAACCATTTTCCATCGGGACTGAACTCGAGGTCGATGACACCGCCGTTGTGTTTGGGACCTTCCACCATTTGGCTGCCCATTACCTGCCAGATGAAGACATTTCCCTTGCTGGTCCCAAACGCCATGTATGCACCGGAACCGTCGAAGGCAATCGCCTTGACTTCGCCTTCCGTCTCGAGTTTCTTGTCCATGTCTGCCATGGTTTCCATATCGATGATGCTGACCCCATTCGTCCTGCCCACGCCCAGCCAGAGTCCATTGGGATGCAGCCACAATTCCCAGATGGTCCCGTCGAATTGCAGTGTCTTTATCTGTTTGCCGGTATCCGCGTCCCAAAAGGTGAGCACGCCATTCTCGGTTCCCGTGACCAGAGTCCTGCCATCCTGGCTCATGGCAAGGTCATAGACGATGCCGTCGTGTTCCATACAGAGCAGTTGCGAGCCGTCTTCCATACTCCAGATACAAGCTTTGCCGTTGGAATCAGCCGTGACGAAGCTCTTTCCATCTGGGGTCGCCATGATCGTCCAGATGCGCGCGCCGACGTTCATTTGCTTGATGGGGACGGGAAGCAGGCTGATGTTTTGCCGCAGGATGTTTTCGGCATCCGCAAGACCGGGCAGGCGCTGATAGGCGTCCAATGCCAGCAGGGTGCTGGTGTCCAACTCGCCGACACGGTCCTGATGGATTTTTGCCTCAGCCGCGCTGCGCTGGGCGCTTGCTTTCAGGGCATTGTCGTCGGCAATGGCTTTTTGTTCCACGGCGATAGCTTTCTGTGTCGCCGCAATATGTTCATTGGCTACCGCAGTCTGTTGGCTGCTGATTGCATTCTTTTCGTTTTCGCGCGCCACACTGCGCTGCTGGAACGCGTAGATTCCCGTCAGTATGCTGACCACCAGGGCAACGCCGATGCCGATGGTCAGGTTGCGCTGCCGCTGTACCGCCACCTTGCGGCTGGTGCTGATATATTCCGCCTGGACGGGAACCACGCTGCGCCCCTCACTGGTGGTGGATTCGGTCATCCAGTGTTCGCCTTCTTCGAGGTCGGTGCCCTGCAGAACATAACTCTTGTTACGGCTTTTCACGTCCCATTCCGTGGCGCGCTGTAAAAGGCGCGTATGCTGCTGCACCCAACCCAGGTCGGTTTGGATGGCATCGATCAATTTGGGAACCGTGGCTTTAAAGTCATCCTTTTTGGGACGCATGTATACCCAGTTGGTGGACGCCAGCTTGGGGTGCATCTCCTGTCCCTTTTGCGGGTCGAGGTACAGGACGGGGATGATCTTTTTGTTGAGTTTTATCCCCAGCTCCAGTTCATCCATACAGACTTTGGATTTGAGCGAATCCGGGCTGATCACAAATACGAACGCATCGCTCGACCGGATTGCGGCGGTAATTTCCGCCATCCAATCGGAACTGAGGGGGATTCCCTCCCAATCCACCCACGCCTCGATATCGTTCTGGTCGATGGCATCATTCAACTTGCGCACGAAAAGCTTGTTCTTGCGCGAGTATGATATGAAGATTTTCGTTTTGCGTGATGCGTTTACGTCTGCCATGGTCTGCTCTTAAGTTCAACGTGAGACAAACCAGGCTGCGACGTACCCTTCGTGAGTTGCGTCCTTGACCTTGATCCATTTATCGTTTGCGCCGATCTTCGCTTCGCCGCCTGGTTCCGTGATGGTGAATTCATAGTTGATCGGCACGCGTTTGATCAGGGATGCATCGCTGACGACGGGCTGATTGCGCAGGGAGACCATTTCCACGGTGGTCTTGACCTTGTTTGCTCCGCCCGTAGCGGGGGCGGCAGTGGTCGCTGCCTGAGCCGTGGAGCCTCCCGCGTATTTCACATACCACGCGGCGACGTAACCTTCCTTCTTGCTCGTGTCACGGACTTTGATCCACTGGTTTTGCACGCCGACTTTGGCACTTGCCTGGTTGGCAGGCTCGAGGCTGATCAATTGTTCTGACGGCGGGACGCGGCGAATTAGGGTCTCAGGGGCGATAACGGGTTGGGTGCGGAAGGACAATTCCTCAGTGGGGAAGAGAGCCAGCGCGCCGGGAGGGACAGGTGCGGCGGCAGGAGCGGGTGCTGGTTTCGGGGCGGCGCCGGGCTTGGCGGGTGCGGGCGCAGCCGCAGGCGTCGATATCGTCGTGGTGGCGGCGGGCTTGCCCTTCTGTTCGGAAACGAACCAGGCGGCGACATATCCCTGGTCGCCATTTGGATCCTGCACCTGAATCCACTGTCCCTGCACGCCAAGCTTGGATTTGGCTTGCGCTTTTGGCTCAAGGCAGATCAGTTCTGTTTCGACCAACATGCGCTTCCACAAATATCCGCCGACAGAGGGATCGGCTCGTAAGGCGAGATCGTCCTCGGCGGCGTAAATCACAAATTTGTCCGCGGGGACGGGAACCTTCTCGACTTTTGGCGGCTCTGGCGGGGTGGTGCTGTAGGCGTTGAACCATAACACCGCGCTGATTTCGGATGCCAGTTTTGCTCCATTATATTTATAACGGGTGGTAAGCAACACATCCTTGTCCGGACCGTCACCGCCATATTTGTAGGGGTCATAAAGAGAGTAGTCGTCGCCTTTTCTTTCCTTGACCAGCACAAAGTGGGTCTGGATGCCCGCCTGCTTGTTCCAATCCACTTGCAGGATGACGGGTTTTCCCGCTTCCACTGCGGCATCGATTAAAGCAATGGGGGCGGGGGATGTCTCACAGGGCTGCATGTCCCGATAAGCACAGTTGGGCCAGACGTAGGGAAGGACGCTGGGGATAAAAAACGCCCCTTGAAATCCGCCGGCGTTTTTCATCTTCTCGTTGACGGTTAAGGGGGTCTCGTTGTACCCGATTCCATTGAGCATCATGGTGACGGATGTAAGCAGGCAGCCCCATCCGCCAATCGTCTCGCTGGAATTTCCAAGCGGCTTGCTTTTCCATGCCTCATCATTCTGGTAAAGGTTCTTCGTGACAAACATATGCCTTACCTCCGGTTTGTAGCTTGGTTTACTTTGGGTTTTGTTCGATAATTTAGCCTAATTTTACCCCCTTTTATTTTGCAATGGACTTGTAATTTTGCAAGGCGTCTTTACAATCCCCAATGGGAAATGCCTTCAAAAACCGTGTTTCCACTCATGTGGGGTATTGATTGAGCCACCAGGCTGAGGAGGGTAGCTGGCTTTCCTTTACTGTTTGGATCAATTTTCCAATGTCGAAATATACGCGCCGCGCGTCCACGCCCAAAGAGTCACCGCTTTGGTGGATGATCATATATTCCGCCCAGGGTAGCAGGTATACCGGTTTCCCAGGGGTGTAGACAAACCTGAATGCATTGCCCACACTGCCGGAGTTTAGGATGAGTTTGTCGTCATATCGCCGAACCATTTGAATGTGGGAATGTCCGCCAATGAATATGCCGGCTTTTTGCCCGGCAAAATAAACATCCAACAGTTCGTTGGGGGTCGTCGCCTGGACGATGTCTGTAAACGAAAGTGGGGAGCCGTGAAAGGCAAGAATTTGTTGACCGTTTGACAGGTCGATGCTGTGCATTGGTTTGAATGAATCGATGAATTCAAGATCATCCGCTGAAAGTTTGTTTCTGCACCAATACAGGTCTGGAATTAGATGACTGGCAATATCATATTCTATTGCGCCTTCAGGGTCGAGCGTTGCCGCGTCGTGGTTCCCCTTAATGCAGACGCATTTCAACCCCCTCAAGACGTTCAACACCTCTGAAGGTTGGGGGCCCAGGGTGACAACATCGCCCAGGCAAACAACCTGATCGACGGATTGGGCAGCAATGTCCGCAAGAACCGCCTGCAACGCGGTGAAATTCCCGTGAATGTCTGAGATAAACGCAATGCGCATGGGTTAGCCTTCCAGCAAGAGCCATTTTACACGAACCAGTGGAAATGTTATATGTTTTGCCATATAAATGGAACGATTGGGTGACGGGATGATTCTTGCCGGTGTTTTTTAACTGGCTGCAAGTATATCCCACAAATGAAATGTCCCTCTTGTTCATGGATATAAAAATGCTCCAGTCAGGGTGAGGGGGGCACCCTGACTGGAGCTTCCATATTTTACACAAAATCCGTTAATTTGCAAGCCCTAAGTATGGGTATTCTGTGTGGGCTTGAGTGCGGCCTTTCGTTCCTTGCGGGTGCGCAGCCAGCCGTTCAAACTATATTTCACCACACGCTCATTGCCCTCTAATAATTTTTTGAGGTTTGGACGTAGCGCCCAGGCAAGCAGGACCATTGCACCCACACCGTACCAGACATCTATCCAGGGCATCAACCCCTGCGAAGCGCGGACGGCGAAGATGATGGTGGCGAAGAAAGCCACTGCCATGGTTGTCACGGATGCAATGCCGAGCGAGAAGAAGGTCAACGCCCCAAGCGGGAAAATGATCAAGATCGAGCCGGTCCACAACCCCATTGCCCCGCCGACGGATGGCGCTCCGCCCGCTCCGCCGCCCAGGCGAACGAACCTCCCGTTTTCATCGCGCACAGGCAAAAAGATGGAATAATTATGCCCGATGATGGCGGCAAGCGGTGCAATCACATGCACCCAATGGTCTGGCGTTAACCAGGCTGCCAGCCACACCGACCCCGCGCCTTTCAAGATGTCGAGTATGGCAGTGATGAGTCCCGCCCAAAAACCCGCTGCGCGCATGGCGTTCGTTCCGCCTGTGCGCCCGCTCTCCACTTCGCGAACGTCTTTTCCTGTTTTCAGTTTTACGACCAACAAACCAAATGGGATTGCCCCAAGCAAATACGCCAGCAGGATGATCCCAATATCGAACACAGTTTGCATTGCTGCTCCTCCAGTCTGAGTGTACTCATAAAAACACGGAAAACGAAATAAGGTTGCTTATCGAACCAGCAGGGAAACCTCTCTGAAAGTCCCGTCTTCGATCCAAAAGCCACGCGCGCGCCAGGAGCCATTTACCCGCGCAAGGATGACATTCACAACGGAATAGGCGGCTTCTGCAATGTCGGTTGGAGAAACGGTCTCAGGCCCCGCTGGATGGGAATGGAAGATGCCGACCAACTCCAGGTTGTTGGATTCGATCCACTCGAAGGCTTTTAATTGCTCGAATGGATCCATCTCGAACCGTACCGCGCTCCGGGCCTGATTCGTGACCCCGATTACTGATTCCACTTTTGAGTTTCGTCCGGCCAGCAGCCCGCAGGCTTCCAGCGGCGCATGTTCATCGACATGGGCGATCATCCGTTGGAGTTGTTCGCCGGTAAGTGCGAGAGAGTCCATCAGCGTAAAAAAAGGGCGGAAATCCAGGCAAGTCCCACAATAATGGCGGGACCAACTGCGGCGCGGCGCAGGGGGACATTTTCCGTGAGGCTTGCCGACAACATGGTCGCCGCATAAAGCGGACCCGTGAGCGCCAGCCCAAATTGTATCGGCATTAGACGCCAGTAGTGCAATCCCGCGCCAAGTTGGGCGCACACGATGCCAATGCCAATTGCCCAGGGGAAGTCCCAGCGGTCTGTGCCGTCAAGGTGCAGGATTCTCAAGCTGATCAACCCCGCAGCCACAAAGAGGACCGGGATCAGGATGAACATGCGCGCGCCGGAAAACTTCAGCGAGGTGGCAAGGATAAGGAACAACGCGTATGCCAGAGCCGTCAATCCTGACCGGGTGATGGTGTAAAGCGGCGCGGAGGGATCGATGGCAATGTACTCCGCCATGAAGACCCCTGTCAGCAGGACCGCGCTCAACGCAAAACTGATCCGCCAGTCGGTTCCGTTCGAGAGCAATGCCAGCGGCGTCCCAGCTATAAAAGTCGTCAAGGTGGGGAGCATCAAGTGTTCGACATTTGTCCTTTTTCCAAAAGCGGGATGCTCGCGGATCAGGCGATCCATGCCGGTGGCTGCCAGCGCGGCGGCGAGTAGGGTCATGGCGGCGCCAAGGGTGAGGGGGGAGGCGAAGTAAAATCCCGGCAGGGTGATGACCAGCGTAAAGCGGGACGACTGGACCAGCCGCGCCAGGGCAAATGCCAGCAGGACGGAGGCGACCAATGTGCCGATATGGCCTGTGGAAGGCAGGTATGAACGGTTCCCTTGCATGGAAAGATTGTACCTGTGGGAGCGCGCAAGCGCAAGCAGGGGTATGGTAGAATCAATCTGTTATGGAAGTTTCACGAATAGAAAACCTGCCTCCCCCTCCGGGCATTATCAATTCCATAAAAACGGGCTTTGACTTGATTGCCGGTAACGTCACGACAATTTTATTCCCGCTTCTCTTGAACCTGTTCCTCTGGCTGGGTCCGCGCTTGCAAATGGACGCCCTGTTCAATTCGATCAAGCCCGACATGATTTCCACCTGGCGTGCTATTGGGGTTCCCGCCGCGGAGATTCAGCAGATGGTTCATGGGTATGAAACTAACCTGCCATCCCTCAACCTTTTTTCTCTGGCATTCACGATTCCCGTGGGCGTATCCAACTATTTCATTAACTTGCGTTTCCTGCGTTTCATATTTCCCCGTGTCTTTGACAAACTTCCTTCCGCCCAGGCGGTTGGGCAGACGCCCTTGGGTGATCCGCTGGTTTGGCAGGTAGACGTCTGGAATATTTTTGGAATCACCCTTCTGCTGGTTCTTTTGGGCTGGGTCTTTGGCGGATTGTATTTTTGGAGCGTTGCGCGGCTGGCGGTGGCGGAAGATTCCCAAGCCCCGGGTGTTTTTCACGCCATCCTGCAAACAATCTTCCTGTCTATTTCATGGGGCATGTTTTCGCTGTTTGTGGGGTTTCCATTTCTCTTTATTCTGACCGCTGTGCTTCGGTCTGCCGGCGTCTTTGCCGGGAAACTGATTGTGTTGTCGCTTGGCATTGCCTTGATGTGGGTAATCGTTCCCCTGTACTTCTGGTCGCATGGCGTGTTCATTAAAAAGCAAAACGTGATCTCGTCCATGTTGAGCAGCCTGCAAATGGCGCGCTTTACGCTCCCCACGAGCAGCATGTTCGTGTTGACCGTCTTCCTGCTGACATTCGGGCTGGGTTATCTTTGGAGCATTCCCCCCGAAGATTCGTGGATGATGCTCATCGGTATTCTGGGGCATTCGTTCATTGCCACCGCTCTGCTGGCATCCAGTTTTGTTTATTATCGGGATGTGAACGCCTGGCTGCCGCGCATGATCGAATATTTGAAATCGAACCTGCCCAGCCGGGTATCGTAATTTGGATTTTGGAATCCGCCGGCTTGCCGGCGGAGATTAACGAAGATTGTTGGAGGTTTTTGTGGCTGAAAAAGATAATCAGATCAATTATGACGTAAGTTCCATCCAGGCTTTGGAAGGCATCGAGCATGTGCGTAAACGCCCCGGCATGTATGTGGGCGGCACCGACATCAAGGCTTTGCATCACCTGGTTTATGAAGTCGTTGATAATGCCATCGACGAGGCGCTGGCTGGTGTCTGCAATCGCATCGACATCACCATCCACGCCGATAGCAGTGTGACCATCGAAGACAACGGGCGCGGTATCCCCGTCGGTCCGCATCCCTCCAAGAAGGATGCCAACGGCAAGCCGATGGAAACGCTGGACGTGGTCATGACGGTCATCGGCGCGGGCGGCAAATTCGGCGGCGGCGGATATAAGGTCTCCGGCGGTTTGCACGGCGTCGGCGTCAGCGCGGTGAATGCCCTCTCCGAGTGGATGGTCACCGAGATCAAACGCGACGGCAAGCTCTGGCGGCAGGAATACAAGCGCGGCGTGCCGCAGGGAGCCATCAAACAGATTGGCAAGGTCAAGAACGAGACCGGCACCAAACAGACTTTCAAGTTCGACAAACAAATCTTCACCGAGGATATCGATTTCCGTTTCGACACCCTTGTCCAGCGCCTGCGTGAAATGTCCTTCGTGACCCGCGGCGTGACCATCAAATTCGTGGACGAGCGCGCCGAGCGCGAGATGACCTTCTACTTCGAGGGCGGCATCACCTCCTTTGTCCGCTACCTGAACCGCAACCGCGAAAACCTGCATCCCGTGGTGCATGTGGAAAAGGAAATCGAAAACGTTGGCATCGAAGCGGCGATTCAATACACCGACGCCTACACCGAGTCGGTCTATTCCTTTGCCAACACCATCAACACGGTGGACGGCGGCACGCACTTGACCGGTCTGCGCTCCTCGCTGACCCGCGTCATCAACGACTATGCCCGCAAGAACGGCTTGCTCAAGGATGCCGACCCAAACTTCTCCGGCGACGACACCCGCGAAGGGCTGACTGCCATCGTTTCGGTCAAACATCCCGACCCCCAGTTTGAATCCCAGACCAAGGTCAAGTTGATGAACCCCGAAGCCCAGACTTATGTCACTCAGGTTGTGGGTGAGGCGTTCGGCACTTTTCTCGAAGAGAATCCTCAGGCGGCGAAGGCGATCATTGCCAAGTGTCTGACCTCCGCCCGCGCCCGTGATGCGGCGCGCAAGGCTCGTGATCTCGTCATCCGCAAGTCGGCGCTTGAATCGCTCACCCTGCCCGGCAAACTGGCGGATTGCTCGGAGCGTGACTCTGCAAAGACCGAACTTTACATCGTGGAAGGCGATAGTGCGGGTGGAAGCGCCAAGCAGGGTCGTGACCGCCACTTCCAGGCGATCCTCCCGCTGCGTGGAAAAATCCTCAACACCGAACGCGCCCGCCTCGATAAGATTTTGGGCAACAACGAAGTCCGTTCGCTGATCTCCGCTTTGGGGACAGGCGTGGGCGACAATTTCGACCTCGAAGGACTGCGCTACGGCCGTATCATCATCATGACCGATGCCGACGTGGACGGCAGCCACATCCGCACCTTGTTGTTGACCTTCTTCTTCCGCTACATGCCGCAGTTGATCGATGAGGGTCATCTGTACATCGCCCAGCCGCCGCTGTATCGCATCGCGTACAAGAATCAAGTCAAGTATGCGTATAGCGATAAGGAGAAGGATAAGTTCGTGAAGGAGATCGGCAGTGACAAGGTCGGCGTTCAGCGTTACAAAGGTCTTGGTGAAATGAATCCCGAACAACTTTGGGAGACCACCATGAACCCCACCAACCGCACCCTGCTCCTCGTTACGGTGGACGATGCCGCCGAAGCCGACCGCACCTTCGATATGCTCATGGGTGACGCGGTGGATCCACGCAAGAAGTTCATCCAAACCCATGCCAAGAGTGTGCGCAACCTGGATATTTGAGATAGCAGGAGTTTTGAAATTCAGACCCTAAAGGCTCCAAAGCCTTTAGGGTCTTGCATTTGGATACGCCTTTCTTCTTTGTCATGAAAGTACCATACACCATTGACGGCGTTGTGGAGTAAAATTCGATCGATATGACTGCCCGAACCATGCAGCAAAACATGCAGATTAGCTTTCAACGCTACCATACCCTGATCAATCATTCCTTGCAGTGGATGGTGTTGATCTATCAGGTGGCGGCGGTTGTTCTTTTTGCGGGCGGTTTGTATTATGCAAACCGCTGGTTTCAGCAGCCGTTTTTGGGGGCGCTTTATGAGCATACATTGGTGTTCAATGGAACAGGTCCCGCGGAAAGCACTCCTGAGTGGGCTTTATTTAAACAGGTTGAGGTCGGGGATCAGCTGATTGCCATTGAGGGCACCCCGGTCAGCAGTGGGGAGCAAATTAGTAACATTCTGAAGGATCGTTTCCCCGGCGAACAGGTAAACGTCACTGTGCTTCGGAAAAATGGGAGCGAGAGTTCGTTGACGGTTACCCTCCACTCCTTTCCCGCCTCCAGCCGTACGGTTTATTTTGTCATTCCCACCATCCTGAGTATTATTTTCCTGGGAGCCAGCCTGTGGATTTTTGGCTTGCGACGTACCGAGCCGGCAGGGCGCGCCTTCTCGCTTTTTACTTCTTCGCTTGCCATTGTCACTGGTACGTATTTCAACCTGGTCACCACGCATGAATTCACTGTCATTTGGACCGCCGCCGCCGCCATCTGTGCTGGAGCGCTGATTAACCTGGCGGTTACCTTTCCTTTGGAATTGCGAATTATCATTAATCGTCCATACCTGCGCTGGACTGGGACTCTTATCAGCCTGATACTTTTTGGGCTCACCTTTCCCACGTTGTTTAATTTCGACCAGCCGACAGCCTATATCGGCAGTTGGCGGTATATTTTTGGTTTTATTGCGTTGAGCGCGCTCATTTATATCGGCATGAATTTTTACCATGCGATCTACGCCCAATCGCCCGTGGTCAAGACTCAATCGCGCACCATCCTTGGGGGAACCACTTTTGCCTTCATTTGGCTGATAGGCTGGCTTGTTTTTCGGCTCTTTCGCCCAGCCAATTTTTCGCCCTACCTGTTTTTGCCGCTCGCAGTTTTCCCCCTGGTGATTGGGTATACCATCCTGCGTTTCCGCTTTCTTCGCACGGATGATGTTGTGCGGCGCGGGTTGATGTATTTCCTGCTGACCGTGTTTGTGGCAATCCCGTATTGGGCCATGGTGACGGGAGCCGGGCTGATCCTCAATACCAATCTGTCCGAAAAGCTCGATTCATATTTTGTGGGCGTTTTCATTGCTCTGCTCATTCTCTTCCTTGAGCCGATCCGTACACGCCTGCAAGGCATGGTGGACACCATTTTCTTCCGCGGCGAACGCGCCTACGTGGAACAACTCCAGGATTTTTCGCACAAGCTTACCGCGGCGATGGACCTCCAGACAATCGGCACGCTCCTACGCCAGCAGATCGCCTCCACCCTGGCTCCCAATAGGATTCACATCTACATCTACGATACGCTCAACGATTTTTTCTCCGCCCTGCCCGGTGACGATCACCGTCCCACCAGCGATATCCGCTTTATGGCGACAAGTCCGCTTGCTCGTTATTTCGAAGCGGAACGCCTGCCCTTGTACCTGGACAATACCGCATCATTGCCGGCTGCCCTGCACGCGGAGCAATCGCGGCTGGCGTTGTTGGGAGCGCGCCTGTTCATTGAACTGCCGGGGAAGAAGCGCGTCAACGGGTGGCTTGCCTTGGGACCGCGCCTGTCGGGACAGCCGTACACTCCGCGCGACCTTCAATTCCTCGAGAATATTTGCGACCAGTCCTCCCTTGCAATCGAGCGTTTGCAGACGGTTGCCCATCTCGAACGCCAGATTCAGGAGATGAATGCGTTGACCCGCGTCTCGCAGGGCGTGAACGTGACCCTGACGTATGACGATGTTCTTGAACTCATTTACGCCCAAACTGCGCAGATCATCCCCATCTCGCATTTTCATATTACGCTTTACAACGAAGCCAGTGATTACTACTACTATGGTTTTTGCGTGGAGAACAACGAGCGCATCCCAGAGCGCGAAAACCTGCCCTTTTCGTCTGGAATGGGTCTCAGCCCGGAAGTGATTCGCAAGAGCCGCCAGATCATCACCCAGGATTATATCCGCGAATGCCAGGCGCGCAGCTTTACGCCTGCCCTAGAAAATGTCTTTGCGTGGATGGGTGTACCCCTTAACGCCGGCGCCGAGTCCATTGGGGCGTTGAGCATCGGCAGCCGTGACGGGGCGACTGCGTATACGCGGGGTCAACTTGGGTTGTTGCAAGCCATTGCGGATCAAACGGCGGGCGCGATCGTCAAGGCGCGGCTGCTTCAGGAGACCCAGCAGCGCGCGCGGCAACTTTCCACCCTGAACGAAATCACGCGGCAACTGACTTCGACGCTTGAGCTGGACCCGCTCCTGCAAAACATCCTTGAGAACGCGGTTGGCATTTTGAACTGCGAGGCGGGCAGTCTGTTGCTTGTGGATGAGCAGACCAAGGAACTGGTCTTCAAAGTAACCGTTGGTCCCGTAGCCGCGAACCTGATTGGACAGCGCCTGCCGGCAGGGACAGGGATTGTCGGGCGTGCCGTGCAAATGCGCGCGCCGGTGATCGAAAACGAGGATCAGCGCACCGCGTCGAAGAGATTTGACGGCGTCGATCAACAGACGGGATTTGTCAGCCGCTCCCTGATGGCGGTTCCGCTGCAGGTCAAGGATCACGTCACCGGCGTGGTGGAGGTGATCAACCGTCGGGACGGTCTCCCCTTTGTAGCTGCCGACCAGGAACTCCTGACTGCCTTTGCGGGACAGGCAGCGGTCGCCATTGAAAACACCCGCCTGTTCATGCTGACCGATCAGGAATTGGCTGCACGCGTGCAGGAACTTTCCGTCATGCAGCGCATCGACCGTGAATTGAATGCCAGCCTTGAAATGGATCGAGCCATGCGCATTACCCTCGACTGGGCGTTGCGCGAGTCTGATGCCGAGGCGGGCTTGATTGGCATGCTCGAAGAAGGGAAATTGCGCGTGATGGCTCACCTGGGTTTGGATGACCGCATGGCAAATCTGCCGGATCAGACAATGAAAGTGGAATTGCCCGCCATGCTATCCTCGGTGGCGAGTGGACAACCTCAATTCCTGTCGGTCGCCGATTCGGAAGAGAAATTGCTCCCCAGCGCCCACACGCAAACCATCGTTCCCATTCGCCGCGAGACGCAGGTCATCGGCTTGCTTCACCTGGAAAGCACGAACGACTCGCAGGTAAACGTCGATTTTCTGATCCGCCTTGTAGACCATGCCGCCATCGCCATTTCCAACGCGCAATTGTTTGGCGAAGTGCAGCGCGCTAATCTCGAAAAGAGCAAGTTCGTTTCATTTGTGGCGCATGAGTTGAAGAATCCAATGACTTCCATTAAGGGATACACTGAACTGATGTCTGCCGGGGCGGTGGGACCGATCAGCGATATGCAGGCGAACTTTCTCAACACGATCAAAACCAATGTGGTGCGCATGGATACGGTGGTGTCCGACCTTAACGACATCACCAAGATCGAGGCTGGGCGGTTGAGTCTTGCTTATAAGGCGACTGATGTATCTGCTTTGATTGACGACACAGTTCGCTCTCTCAAACGCCAGATCGAAGACAAGAAGCAAGCCCTGGAAGTTGTTTTGCCTGAGAAACTTCCTCCCATTTGGGCAGACCCCAATCGTATTTCCCAGGCGCTTGTTAATTTGCTCAGCAACTCTCATAAATATACACCTGAAGCAGGCGTCTTGCAGATTGGCGCGGAGGAAAGTAACAAACCCGGCGAAACAGATACCGCAACGCGCGTTGTGCATGTCTGGGTGAAGGATAACGGGCTGGGAATGACCCCGGAAGACCAGAAAAAGATATTCCAGCAATACTTTCGCACCGAATATTCCAAAGAGATGGCAACCGGCACGGGGCTTGGTTTGAATATTACAAAGAAATTGATCGAAATGCAGGGCGGTAGTATTTGGTTCGAGAGCGAATATCGCAAAGGCACCACTTTTCATCTTACGATCCCGGTTGCGGAAGAGTAGCGAGGCAGTATGGCATTGTTTGCATCCGTAGGATCCGCGCAGGCGCTGGACGGACGTGAAGCCGGCTTGCAGGCCGCGCATCAGGCTCTCAATGGCATCGGCGCAAATGCGCCGGGCTTTGCGATTGTGATCGCGTCGCATCAGTACCAGTCGCGTGAAGTGTTGAACGGTGTCATAAGCCTGTTGGGCGATACCCCGGTACTCGGATTTGCCTCCCCAGCCGGGCTGACCCAGGAGGGACAGCAACCGCACTCCGTGGTGATTGCCTTGTTGAGTGGCGATTTTCAGGCAGAGACACTCTGGTTTCCGGGATACGCACAGTCCGGGCGTGAAACTGCAGCAAAGATCATGCAGCGTGTCTCGGCGCGCGAAGAGCGCCAGACCCTGCTCTTTTTTGCGGATGGATTCAATGGGGATGCCGAGCAATTTTGCGATATGCTTTCGCCCGGCGCAAGCGTGATGGGCGGGCTTTCAAGCGGCGACCTGCATACCGGCAACACGTATCAAATGGCGGGCAGCCAGACCGGGTCCGGTGGGTTGGCGGCTTCCTTACTGCGGGGTAATTTGAAGATCGGCATCGGACATGATTATGGATGGGAGCAGGTGGGCAAGCAGTTTCGAGTCACGCGTTCCCGCGGCTTCTGGCTGCGCACCCTTGATGGTCGCCCCGCCTCCGAAGCCTATGCAAACCTTTTTGGTTATCCCGCCCGCGATTGGGCGTTTCCACCGCTGAACTATCTGGCGCGCTTGTATCCGCTTGGGGTGGAACAGGGCGAAAGCTGGGTAGTCCGTTCACCCATCCGCGTGGAGGCGGACGGCAGTTTTCGCATGAATGCAGCCATCCGCGACGGCATCGATGCCTACCTGCTGGTCGGCAGCCGCATGGCTTGTGAGCGCGCGGCGCGTAACGCCACCCAGCAGGCGCTGTTACAGCTTGGCGACGCAAAACCGGTGTTTGCCCTTGTGCTTGCCGATGTTGCATGGCAGTTGCTGTTAAAGGCGCAAGCCGGTATTGAGGTTGCAGCCGTGCAGGAAATTTTGGGGACAAAGGTTCCCATTGCAGGCGGATATACCCTCGGACAGGTGGTCCCCGACCAGGATGGTCCGCCGAAGTTTTTGAACCAGCATATTGCGGTCATCGTATTTGGGGAAGAGACCGCAGAATCGTCCCAAACGTAGAAAACGCGAAGCCCGACTCAACCGAGCCGGGCTTCGTTTTTTGTCCTGGCGGATCAGGCGGGCAGGGTTACTTTGGGAAGTTTGCTCATCGACTCCTGAACGGCTTCAGCGGGATATTCATAGTCTTCCAATTTTCCGCTGAGGTATGTTTCGTAAGCCGCCATATCGAAATGTCCGTGCCCCGAAAGGTTGAACAGGATGACGCGCTTCTCACCTTTGGCTTTTGCGTCCAGAGCCTCGTCGATGGCGGCGCGGACTGCATGAGAGGACTCGGGCGCAGGTACAATGCCTTCCGCCTTGGCAAATGTCACAGCTGCTTCGAATGTGGCTTTTTGTTTGACTGCCACCGCGTCGATGTAACCTGCATCCACCAATGCGCTGAGGCTGGGAGCCATGCCGTGATAGCGCAGTCCGCCCGCGTGGATGCCGGGCGGCATGAAGTCGTGTCCCAGAGTGTGCATCTTGACGATTGGCGCCATTTTTGCGGTGTCGCCATAGTCGAAGGCGTACATGCCCTTGGTGAGCGAAGGGGTGGCGGTTGGCTCCACGCCGACGAGGCGGGTGCGTTTGCCGTTCTTCAGGTTTTCGCGCAGGAAGGGATAGGCAATGCCTGCAAAGTTCGAGCCGCCGCCCACACAGCCGATGACCACATCGGGATACTCGTTCGCCAGGTCCATCTGCTTCAAGGCTTCCTCGCCGATCACGGTCTGGTGCAGCAACACGTGATTCAAAACCGATCCCAGGCTGTATTTCTTTGTGCCGTTCGAGGTCGCGGCAACTTCCACCGCTTCTGAAATGGCGATGCCCAGCGAACCGTTGCTGTTTGGCGTTTCGGCAAGCACGGAACGCCCGTAATTCGTCAGGTTGGTGGGACTGGCGTACACCGTCGCGCCGTAGGTCTCCATCAAATTGCGGCGGTACGGTTTTTGCTGGTAGGACACCTTCACCATGTATATTTCAAGGTCGAGACCAAAGACGTTGCAGGCGAAAGCCAGTGACGATCCCCACTGTCCCGCGCCGGTTTCCGTGGTCAACGCTTTTGTGCCGGCAACTTTGTTGTAGTATGCCTGCGCGATGGCGGTGTTTGGTTTGTGACTGCCCGCGGGCGAAACGCCCTCGTTTTTGTAGTAGATGTGCGCGGGCGTACCGAGCGCCTTCTCCAGCCTGCGGGCGCGCAACAGCGGGGTGGGGCGGTAGAGCGTGTAAATCTCGCGCACTTCCTCCGGAATCTCGATGTATCTTTCCGAGCTGATCTCCTGCATGATCAGTTCCATCGGGAAGAGCACGGACAAAAAGTCGGGGGTGACAGGCTCCATCGTGCCGGGATGCAGCACCGGGGTCGGCGGCACGGGGCTGTCGGCATGGATGTTGTACCAGAACTTCGGCAGGTCGGATTCGTTCAACTGAAAGCGGGTTTGGTCGGTCATGGGTTCCTCCAAAAATTATGGGATAAAGCGCGGCACGTTGTTTTGCGCAGCGTCCACGTCATTGTTTTGTTCCTCGATTACCTGCGCGGCGGGGAGCGAATCGTCGGTGAGCGTTTCGACGGCTCTTTCCTGTAGATTGATCTCCTGTGCTTCGGGTTGGGACATTGTGTTCATAACTTCTCCTTTGGTCGGTTAAAAAAAAGACGGCGTTCATCCCAAATGGGACGAACGCCGATGCGCCCGTGGTGCCACCCAACTTAGACTGGCAATTGGCTCTACTTGCAAAAATTCCCGTTGTGATGCAACGGGAAGCCAGCCTCACTCTATGGTTAGCGGGTCGAACAACTTATCGTTCTTCCAAGTAACCCTGCGGGATAACGGGTGCAGTTCCCGTCTTGGGCTACTAATTCATCCAGCCGATGGATGACTTTTGCCCGTGCGGCTCGGAGAACCATTCGGCTTTGTTGTCTCGGGCAGGTCTCGCACCGCGTTCCGCCTGCTCTCTGAACCGTCGTACAAAGCGTACTTTTTCCCGTCACAGCCTTTTATTTTTGGCTGATTATATGCAGAAAGGGAAAAATGTCAATCGAAATTCAGACCTTTCAATTCGGTTAAGATCGTTTTACCGGATTTACTGTATACTTTCACCAAGAACAAGAGGCAGGGCATGACCGAAAAGAAGATTTCCTCGAAAAAAGAAACCGCACAAACCGAGCCTGGACAGGAGATTCAGGCGGGTGACCAGAGCATCGCCATCGGCGGCGCCATCACCGACAGTGCCATCATCCACGGGCAGACCATCGTCCTGGCTGACCGTTTCTGGCGCGATATCACACCGTCGATCCCGGCTGAAAAATTACGGGAGTCCACAGCCGCGTACCTCGCCTATCTGACGGACCGTCACTACTACTTGAGCCTCAAGGGGATGGGGATTTCGGACCGCGTCCCGTTGAAATTAAAGCTTCTCGACCTTTATGTCCCGCTCAAGGCGCGCATGGAACTCCCCGAAGGCGACACCTGGAAGCGCGACCTGAGTCTGGCGGGTCGGGGTGTGACCAACGAGGAACAGGAACTGGTTCACTTTGGCGAACCGGTATCCCTTTTGAAGATTTTACAAAAACATTCAGGTGTCATTATTCTGGGCGACCCCGGCGCGGGCAAGACCACTTTTGTCAAATACCTTGCACTGCGCCTTGCGCGCGGCGAAGGTCTAAAGATCGGGCTTGACGATTATTTACCCATCCTTTTGCCGCTGGCTGCGTTTGCCAACGCCCTTCAAACCGGGGAGACCCGCCTGGATAACTTCATTGCGGAGTACTTCGCGGGCATCGGCGTCGACCTGCCCATCGGTGCGATGTTGAGCGAGGCGCTGAAGAGTGGGCGCGCCCTGATCCTGCTCGACGGACTCGACGAGGTGCGCGACCTTAATATGCGCAATACCGTTGTCGAGCGCGTTGTGGACTTTTTTGCCTTCCACCGGCGCGCGGGCAACAAGTTCGTGTTGACCAGCCGCGTGGTCGGTTACCGAGCTGTCCGCCCCTCCGCCGAGGATTTGGTCGAGTGCACCATTGTCGACTTTGAAGAGGATGAGATCGAGGAATTCATCAGGCACTGGACGCTGGCTCTCGAAAAGCAGGCACAGGGCAACACATCCATCGCGCAGGCGGATGCGGAAACAGATCGCCGCGAACTGCTGGAAGCCATCCACCAGAATCCCGGTGTGAGGCAACTGGCGTCCACGCCGCTGTTGTTGACCATCCTAGCCCTGATGAAGCGGCAGGGTGTCTCGCTTCCCGAACGCCGCGTACAGCTCTACGACCAATACGTCTCCACCCTGCTTTCGACCTGGAATCGTGCCCGCAGCCTCAGCGGACGCGCGCCCGGGCGCGACATCGACGAGTTGCAGACCATCCGAATCCTCGCGCCGCTTGCCTTGTGGATGCACGAAATCAGCCCCGGCGTGGGGCTGGTCGGGCGCGAGGATATGCGCCGCAAACTGGAGGAACTTTTCAACGAGCGGAGCGACTCCTCCCCGCATCAGGCGGCGCGTCAGTTTCTGGCAGACGTCCGCGAACATGCCGCTCTTTTGCTGGAACGGGGTCCCGGCGAATATGGCTTCATTCACCTCACTTTCGAGGAATACCTTGCGGCGGTGGCACTCGCCTTGAAGGGGCAGGGAAATTCCGCTCCGATCATCGAAACGCTTTCCGCGCATGTGGGCGAGCAGGCATGGCGCGAAGTCACCCTGCTGACCATTGGCTATCTTGGCATCCGCCAGCAATTGCCCAAGGTGGCGGGCGAGGTGGTCGAAGCGCTGGTCAACCATCAGCCGGGACCTCCCGGCGAAGCGGTTGTGCTGGCTGGTGATGCCGTGCTGGATACCTGGCCCGGTGGCGTATCGCTGCAAAGCAAGGATTACGTGGTGCAGTCGTTGCAAGCGACCTTGCAGGATGGCGAGATCCGCCCGGAGTTGAGACGTCATGCCGGGTTGCTGTTGGGCAGGCTTGGGTGGCGTCCCTCCGACCTGGATCGGTTTGCCGAAATCCCCGCTGGCGAGTATCAGGCTGGGGTCAGGAAGGAAGTCAAAAACATTCCCTACATGTATTTCATTGGCAAGTATCCCGTCACCAATATCCAGTTTGCGCGTTTCGTCAAAGAGGACGGTTACAAGACGCAGGAATACTGGAGCAAAGACGGCTGGGATTGGCGCACCGGCAGGTATGATTCCCGCACGATGGACGCCATGTCGCTCGATTGGCTGGCGCATCGTCCGCCCGCCAAACGAAACGCGCCGCACTACTGGCACAGCATCGAGTTGAGCAACCCGATTGTGCCCATTGTGGGGGTGAACTGGTATGAGGCGGAGGCGTACTGCAACTGGCTCTCCAAAAAGATCGTGGCTGTGCCGGAAGGATATACCGTCCGCCTGCCGAGTGACGATGAGTGGGAACGCGCCGCGCGCGGCAGGGACGGAGGCGAATATCCGTGGGGCGATGGTTTTGACAAGACTGCCGCCAACACCTGGGACAGCGAGTCGACAGGCTCCGGATTGGGCGGCACGACGGCGGTTTGTACCTTCCCGCAGGGAGTCAGCCCTGAGGGCACGTGGGACATGAGCGGCAACGCCTGGGAGTGGACTCATTCCTGGTATGATGAGGGTAAGAAGTACCGCATCGTGCGCGGCGGCTCGTGGATTGGCTATCAGTGGTTCGCGCGTTCGTCGTTTTGCAACTGGTCGATCCCGTTGATGTTCAATGACGACCTCAGCTTTCGCGTGGTCATCGCGCCAATGGCTTCACAGGAGGAAGCATGACAGAGAAAAAGAAAAGCGGATTGAATGCCGGTAACGGCAGCATTGTCATCGGCGGAAACGTGCAGGGGAGCAACATCGTCATGGGCAACAACAACACCGTGACCAATCAGACGGTCAACATTACCCCGCTGTTCGAGGCGATCTACCAGTCGGTTGAAACGCACCCGTCGCTCAAGCCCGGCGACAGGGCGGATGTGAAAGCCGAGTTGCAGGAAATTCAGACTGCGCTCGAAGAACCCAAGCCCGACGAAAGCTTCCTGGCGCGGCGTTTCCGCAACATCAAGCGCATGTCTCCCGATATTGTGGAAGTGGCTTTTGAGACCCTGAAAAATCCCCTGGGCGGCGTGGTGGAGATAATCAAGCGGGTGGCGAAAAAGATGGCAGAAGATGAAAACGCATAATAACTACGTGGGTCGCCATTGGCGACCCTCTTCGTTATTATTGCTTCTTTTCTTCTGTGGTCTCGGTTGTGTCAGCCTGTTCTTCCTTGTTCCCCAACCCCTCGCGAAAGTTTTTGATACTGCGTCCAAGCTCACCGGCAATCTTGCCGATGCGCCCCGGTCCGAACAGGAGAATAACGATCACAAGAATGACGATCCATTCAGCGCCACGTGGTAAACCAAGCATAAAACACTCCTTTTGTTGAATTTCAACTGTATCTTACCACAAGACCCCAAAGGTTTCGCAAACCTTTGGGGTCTTGTCGATCAGACTTCCTTCCTTGATAAGAATCCTTCGATATGGCGGAAGATGCGGCGGATGAACGAGCGCAGTCGTGCGAACAGGCGATATTGTCTGAGGTGGACTTGTTTCTTGGCAGGCAGTGGACCGGTCCACTCGACAACCATGGCGCCCCAGGTCAGTCCCCCGCCAAAGGCGACAAAGACCACCTTGTCGTTTGGTTTGATTTGCGACTTTTGAAGCGCCTCGATGGTGGCAAGTGGAATGGAGGCGGTGGACGTGTTGCCGTAGCGGTCCACGTTGATGACGAATTTATCCAGCGGCATTTTCAAATGTTTGGCGGCGCTTTCGATGATGCGGTAATTTGCCTGGTGCGGAACGATCCACTGCACGTCGTTGGTGGTCAACTGGATTTGCTCCAGCGACTCGGTCACGGCGCGACCCATCACTCGGGTGGCGAAGCGGAAGACTTCCTTGCCATCCATCTGGATGAAGTGCTTTCCCTCGCGGATGGTTGCTTCTGTTGCGGGAGAGTGCGCCCCGCCCGCAGGCACGCTCAACGAATCGGCGCCGGAGCCGTCCGAGTGCATCACCGCCGACATCACGCCGCCGGGCTGGTCGCTTGCCTGCAAGACAAACGCTCCCGCGCCGTCGCCGAACAGGATGCATGTGTTGCGGTCCTTCCAGTTGACGAAACGCGAGAGGACCTCCGTCCCGATGACCAGCACATTTTTCATCGATCCGCTGCGGATGGCTTGCGCACCCATGTTGAGGGCGTAGACAAAGCCCGTGCAGGCGGCTTGCAGGTCGAATGCGCCCGCCTTCGTCGCCCCGATCTGATCCTGGATGATGCAGGCGGTGGCAGGGAAAATATATTCAGGCGAGGACGAGGTGCAGATAATCAAATCCAGTTCGGTGGGGGCGAGGTTGGCGACCTTCAACGCCCTGATTGCCGCCTCCACTCCCAGGGTCGAAGGGAACTCGGTCTCGCGGGCGATGTGGCGCTCACGGATTCCCGTGCGCTCCCGAATCCACTCGTCGCTGGTTTCCACCAGTTTGGCGATGTCGTCGTTGGTCAACACAGGCTCAGGCACATACATGCCCCAGCCCGTAATATGCGCGAATGGCATTGTTTCTCCTTGCTATTTGAAGCGACTTATCACCAGGGTGGCGTTATGACCGCCGAACCCAAACGAATTGGACATCACGTTTCGCGGCTCGGCTTTGCGTGGCTGGTTGGGAACGTAGTCCAGGTCGCAGTCGGGGTCGGGCGTTTCGTAGTTGACGGTCGGCGGCAGGGTGTTGCTCAACAGCGCCATCGCGCAGATGACTCCCTCCAACGCGCCCGATGCGCCCAGCAGGTGACCGGTCATCGATTTGGTCGAGGAAACGGGAACCTTGTACGCCTGCGCCCCGAACAGGGTCTTGATGGCGGCGGTTTCGCTTTTATCGTTCAGGTGGGTGGATGTGCCGTGCGCGTTGATGTAGTCGATCTCGTCGAGTTTCAGCCCGGCATTTTCAACCGCCAGTCGCATGGATATCGTGGCACCCGCACCGTCTTCAGCGGGCGCGGAAATGTGGTGCGCGTCGTCGGTTGTTCCGTAGCCCGTGAATTCGCACAGGATGTTCGCGCCGCGCGCCTGGGCATGTTCCAGCGATTCCATGATCATGATCCCGGCTCCTTCGCCCATGACAAAGCCGTCGCGGTCCTTGTCGAACGGACGCGAGGCTCTTTGTGGATCATCGTTGCGGGTCGAGAGGGCGGTCATCACGTTCATACCCGCCATCGCAATTGAAGTAATCGCCGCCTCCGCCGCGCCCGCAATCATCACGTCCGCCGCGCCGCGCCGAATCATTTCGGCGGCTTCGCCCAGCGCGTTCGTCCCCGAAGCGCAGGCGGTTGCCAGCGACATGTTGGGTCCGCGCGCGCCGACGCGGATGGCGATGTTGCCTGCCGCTCCGTCTGAGATCATCATCGGAATGAGGAAGGGACTGACCCGCTCCGGTCCGCGCTGGCGCATGGTTTCATATTGTTCGATGAGCGTGCCAATGCCGCCGATGCCGGAGCCGATCAAAATTCCCACGCGGTCGCGGTTTGAATTGTCGATGGTCAAGCCTGATTGTGCCAGCGCCTCCAGTGTGGCGACGGTGGCGAACTGGGTGAAGCGGTCCATCTTGCGGGCGTCGCGCGCGCCAAACAAGGTGGTGGGATCGAAGCCTTTGACCTCGGCGGCAAAGCGGGTTTTGTGCGCACTGGCATCGAAGTGGGTGATGGGAGCCATGCCGGACTTCCCAGCCAGCAGCCCTTCCCAGGTCTCTTTCACATTGTTTCCTACAGGGCTGATGCAGCCCAAGCCTGTGATAACAACTCGTTTTCGCATTCGTGTTCTCCTGTTCTTTGCCGCTAATTGCGCGGATTTCGTGGATAAGGCAAAAGTTTGTGGCTGAAAGATGTATCTCTAAAATTTGTGGGTCTCCCGTTTCTGACGGGACAAGAGACAATAAGCCATTTCTTTGCCATTATTCCAATCTGTGTAAATCCGTGAAATTCGTGGCTGAGGTTTTGGTTTTCCCGTTAAAAACGGTGGAACCAAATTTGTAATAAAAAAGGACAAGCAGCAAACTTGTCCTTCATTCCTGTAATAACCCTGACGAGGTTGAGAAGTCACGCCCCAAATTCTACAATTTCTTCAATGTGTGCCATGCCTGATGGATGTGCAATCGGTCATGCTCCGCGATGAAGCCGACGACTTCCAAAAAGTTTGTGGGTCCGAAAATGGCGTGACGCGCCTTGCGACTCCAATCCGGGGTCTCTTTCAGCATGTTCAACGTATTCCGCCTTGCCTCGTTGAATTCCTTCAACGCCGTGGCGCAATCCTCGTGCAGGTAATCGCGCTGATTTGCCCATACGCTGGTATCGGGTCGCGGGATGAACGGCTCGCCGCCTTCCTTGAACAATTCGATTTGCATCTGATGGACTTCGCGTTCCGTGTCGCGCAGGTGGCTGATCAATTCCTTCAGGCACCATTCGTCCGCCGCGGGTTTGTGCGACCATGCCGAGCGGTCGAACTCGCGCGAGAAGCCGTTGAACACAGCCGGGGTGGCGGATAAAATTCCGAGGACGGAATCAACTGATTTGAAGGATGGAGTCAACGCTGACAGGTCGGCGGACTCAAGCCAGGGACGCAAATCTGATAGTTTACCCCAGCCCAATGATTCAAACCCCGACGGGGGAGTTGGTTCGTCTCCCACGTGATAGGTCGCCAGCCCAAGCTTTTTCGCGGGAAGGATGTCGCGGTCGAGGTCGTTGCCAACCATCAGCACGGGACCCTCCTGCCAGCCCATCCGCCCGAGGATTTCGGCATAATAGGCGGGATGCGTCTTGGTGAAGTGGAAATGCTCGAAGGACGAGACGATCTCGAACTGCTCAGGCTCGAATCCCGCCCAGCGCAGGCGGTGATGGGTGGCTTTGCGTGGAAAAAGCGGGTCGGTGGCGATGGCGACACGGAAGCCCTGCGAGAACGCCCAGTCGATGAAAGGCTTTGCTTCAGGCTTGGGGGTGGTCACCCCGCTCAGGGTCGGAAAGATGTGGTCGTAGAAATTGTCGATGGCATCGGCGATTTTCTCGCGTTGAGAATCAATCTGCGGATAGAAAACCGCATTGAAGACCTCTTCGAGGGTGCGGGAAAAATCATCGTTTTCCATCATCCGTTTTGTGCCAGCCATCAATGCGCGGAGCATCAAATCGGGGGCAACGTGTGGGGCAAGTTCCCGCGATAACGCCTGAAAATAGGCGGGGATGAAGGAATCGATATTGGTGTTGAGCAGAGTGTCGTCGAGGTCGAGCAGGAGTGTCAGTGTCATATGTTGGACTCCCCCGGAGTCTCGGTTATTCTTTCACTTCGAATTTGAAGGGCAGTTCGTGACATTCGCCGCATCCCACGTGTGGCTCAGCCACGGCGCGTTTGCTCTTTTCGCAATACGCGCTGACCTGCACCCGCCCCTTGAAAAGGGTAAACACGGAGCGGGTGACGGTTGCCCGCAACTGCATGTGCTTGCACGAGTTGGCGCGGGCGATATCAGGCACAGGGCAGGTTTTGCAAAGGTCGCTCGACCAGTTCTGTCCGCTGGCTTTCAGCAGGCGGCATTCCTCCACGTTGCGACCACGATAATAGTCGCCGTGGAAATATGAACATTCGCGTCCTGCAGGGGTTCTCATGGGGAAGGTGGAAGGTATACAGTGACAGGTTACGTGTGTACCTGTCTACTTGTGTACTAACTACACCCGCGTAATGTACTCGCCCGTGCGGGTGTCCACACGGATGGTGTCGCCGACGACCACGAAATTGGGGCATTGAACGGTGACGCCGGTTTCAGTGATAACCTTCTTGGTGACGCCGGTTGCGGTGTCGCCGCGGATCGCCATTTCGGCTTCGGCGACCTTCAAATCCACCGAGGTGGGCATTTCGATGTCGATGGCCTCACCCTTGTAGAAGGTGAGTTTGACTTCCATGCCTTCCTTGAGGAATTTGGCGCTGTCGCCCAGGGCTTCCTTTTTGATGCCGGGCTGCTCGAAGGTCACGTTGTCCATGAAGTAGTACAGGTCGCCATCGTTGTAGAGGTAGGAGACGTTGGCGAAGTCGAGGCTGACGTCCTGCACTGACAGTCCGGAGTTGAAGGTGCGCTCGATGGTGGCGCCGGTCAACAGGTTGCGGGCTTTGACCTTGATATTGGCGTTGCCGCGTCCGGTCTTGTTATGGCTGTAGTCCAGCACCTTGAGCAGGTTGCCGTCCAGTTCGAAGGTAACGCCTTTGCGAAGTTCGTTTACATCTATCATGCTTGCACTTTCCTTGATTGTGTGATTTTTTCCAAAGCGGGCGGATTATACCAATGAGTGGCGGGTCATGGCTAGGTTGTGACGCCCCTGCTTTCCCCGCCCAACTTTCCTGCTCCCCATCTGAGCGCGTCTTTAAATGGAACACCGCCCTGCAGGATGTCTCTTGCAAGGCGGTGTCGCTTTTAATATTGTCTGCGGTTGGTGCCGGCTTTATGTTTGCGGTTATTGGAGTAATTACCGCCCCCCCCGCCGCGGTTTCCACCGCCAAAATCGCGCCTCTCTTCGCGCGGGCGGGCGATACTTACGGACAGCGCGCGGTTTTTATATTCCTTCCCGTTGAGCGTGGCAATCGCATTTTGCATATCCTGCTGGTTTTCCATCTCGACAAAGGCGAAGCCCTTGGGCTGACCAGAGAACTTGTCCTTGATCACCGCCACGGACTTGACCGCGCCAGCCTCCGCAAATAATGCCTGCAGGTCAGCCTCGCTGACGTCATAGGACAGGTTTCCGACATAGAGTTTGTATTCCATTTTTTCTCCTGGAGTTGAGTGCGCTGTCAAACCTACAGCGTCACTACGCAAATAAATCGCTTGATGATTCACATCAGGCGGGTGGATAATCAGCATGATAGGGTGTGTAAACATCCAGGCGTTGAGCGGAAAAGCGTCCTTTTGTTTGTTGTCCGTCCCTGCTACGCATGCATTAATCGAATTGTATCACACTGGATTGGACAACCGCCTGCAAACAGACCTTCTCCACATTTTTTCAGGATGGAGAACGGGCGGGGCGGGGATGGTGCCACTAGCGAGCATCCCCCAAGCGACAACGGCTCGCGTTACCCGCTTGGGGTGGGAGGGTAGATTCGCCCTCGAAACAGGATTCTACGGCAGTCAGAAATATGCTCAAAAAAACGCGGGACCTACCCCAAATCGGGTGTGCGCTTTGTTGGCGCGCTGCCCTTGGACAAGACCCGCCAGACGAGCCAGAAAAGAAACCCCTCGAACGCACCTAACGCACCCATGACCAAGGTAGTTCCCAAAACCCTGAGAATCTCCTGACTGGTGGAAGGATAATTTGGGCCAAACGACTGGTCGAATGGGAGTATCAACAGATAAGGAAGACAGCCAATGAGAAACCCCGCAATAATACTTGAGCGCGGAATAATCCGTCCGAGGCGCCATCCCAGGATGGTTGTGGGAATGCCGAAGACGACAAACTGTACACCCACACCGAGGACCGCAGCACCGCCCAAATATAAAACAGCTGACGCTGTTATTACTGCCGCCTCAGCCAAAGCTTGTAGAATCCCAGGAGGCGCATAATAGGAAAATGCACCAAGCACTAACCAAAGTGGGATAATTATTAGCCAAACAGGAAAGGGCGCCAGGGCAGCCGACAGCACGGCAATGACTAGATTTATTAGCGTCCTCCAGACCGGGAAGTGGACACGATCTTCCGAAGTTCCGTGATTGACAGGATTTTCTGACATATTCAGCCTCTGCTCTTTCATATTCAGGGTTGCTGGGCGTATAGTTCCCTTTTGATCGCTTTTCTTCTTCGCAGCGTGCCAACGGCTTATGTTAACTGCGTGTGAGTGGGCGTGAATGGCGCCTTGAGGCCTGAACTGATCATCGTGGAAGCGACAGGCGGATATCAGCGAGCTGTGGTCTTGGGGCTGCACGAGGCTGGACTGCCTGTGGCAGTGGTCAACCCCGCGCGGGTGAGACAATATGCCCGAGCGAGTGGGCTGCTGGCCAAGACCGACAAGCTGGACGCCTTCACCCTGGCAGAGTTTGGGAAGCAGATGAAACCGAGGCGGTTTGAGGCAAAAAGCGAGAGTGGACGCTACGTAACTGCCCTGTTGGTGAGGCGCAGACAGGTGGAAGAGATGCTCAAGCAGAAAAAAGCCGCCTGCGGACGGTCCACGCTGACATGCGCGTCTCCCTGGAGCGGATGATCGAGGTGTTGAAGGAAGAGATCAAACAACTCGAGAAAGAACTGGATAAGTTCCTGAAAGAGAACGAGGAGTGGCAGGAACAGGAGCAGATCCTGACCAGCGCCAAGGGAGTGGGACGAGTGACCGCCGCGACCTTGCTGGCAGAACTGCCAGAACTTGGAAAGTTGGACCGCAAGAAGATTGCCGCCTTGGTGGGTTTGGCGCCGATGAACTCGGATAGTGGCAAGAAACGAGGCTATCGGAAGACGAAGGGAGGACGAATGGAAGTACGGAATGTGCTCTACATGTCGACCTTGGTGGCGACGAGGTACAACCCATTGATCCAGGCGCACTATCAGGAATTGTTGAAGAGGGGCAAGGTGAAGAAAGTTGCTCTCACCGCGTGCATGCGGAAGTTCTTAACCATCCTCAACGCGATGATGCGGGACAAAGTTCCATTCAGGCAGATGGTGCTTGCCTGAGACGGACTGGTTTTCCCTTTTAAAGGAGGTTTTTGCTCTTGACTTTCAAGACAGTTGCTGCACGCTTTGTTGGGCGGCTCTTGTTGTTACGGTCTCTGAACTATTCCATCAAGGCGTAATTGTATCAAGATAAGTAATCCGAAAATCATCATGAATCACCACTCTTTCAGTGGAGTCAAGAAAATAATGCACATCTGATGAGCGTAAGTCTATAAGCTCAATTCCACCATAGCGCCTGTACTCAGAAATATATTCGTCGCTTGTGGAGGTTTTGTGCAACGTTTTTGAGAGGTGGGAGAAAGCCTGTGAGTGGTTCTTGGCTAATAATTGTAATAGACTTTTCAGCGTTAGTTCACTAGGCATGGAATTTGTTGCCAATAATGTAAGCCCACCAAAACTGTGAAATAGAGACCAAAATTCTTGTTCCATACAGAGATAATCGCAAAAGGTTAGTTTGATAATCCGCTCGTATTTCAATTCTGACACCAATTTTCCGCTATCGATTAGTCCTTGCTTCCCATCTGCTATAACAATCTGACAATTTAACTCGCCAACAGAGTCAATATAAGGGTCATCTTCAAATTTTTTCAATTTATGCGTTGGCAAAGGTTTATCTTTGTTTACTATTACCAGAGAAGCATAGATAGGCTCCAGAATAATACCTTTGGTGCTTGCTAGCCCATATCTGCCATTTGCCTCAACTATTTTATAGTTATCGTATCGATATTTACTCATATCATTGTCATTTGCGTGACATTTATCTTGAAGTTTTGTTAGCAGCGCGCCGCCCAACGAGACTGTCGAAAAAGTCTGATTTTCAGACGGAGAGCAAGGGGGAGTGCTCGATTTTTCAGTCTGAAAGCGGTTTAGCAGGTCGTCGGTGTCTAGCAGGGGTTAGATCAGCGCCCGGAACACGTGAATTTTGCCGATATTGTGTACCAGAGCGAACAACCTCCATTGTACATCCACTTTCAATTTGGAGCGTAGCGTGAAGTGGTACATTCGCTTCTGCACACAGATGTTGGCGAACACCGGCTCCACAATCCCCAGTCGTCGGGCGTAGAC
>JACRBJ010000087.1 GCA_016234555.1 Chloroflexota bacterium
ACAGGATGCTGAAGTTGCCTCCGTCAAGTCGATCATCGCCGGCGAGCAGCGCTACACCGTGTTCAAGGACACCCGTGTCCTTGCCAAGCAAGCCGCCAAGATGGCTGACCAGGCTCTGAAGGGCGAGACCGTTGAAATCAACGACACCACGACCTACGACAACCTCGTCAAGGTTGTGCCTTCCTATTTGCTGATCCCGATCAGCATCGATATCAACAACTACCAGAAAGAATTGGTAGACAGCGGCTACATCAAAGCTGAAGATCTGAAGTAAGTTTGTTTTACAGGGTGTGTGAGGGGACAAGTCCCTCACACACCCTTCGTTTTCCCTGTCAGAGATTTCTTTGTTGCTGAAGTTTTGCCGATACTGGTTTAGTGAAAGTCCTGAAAGAACACGGTCTCAAAGGAAAATCCTTCCTTCAAAACTGCCATTTTGTATTAAAATTGTGACACGCAAGGCAAGACATTTTTATAATACCCTCGTCGCAAATACGCTTCCCACAGGGCAAAAAGGCGCAATTTGCGACCGTGATGGTATATATCATTATGTAAGTCAAGGACAAGAAAAATCATGTCTGATGTCATTTTGGAAATGCGCAATATTACAAAGTTATTTCCAGGCGTAAAGGCGCTTGATAATGTAAGTTTTAGCGTGCGCCAGGGGGAGATTCATGCCCTGGTGGGAGAAAATGGGGCGGGGAAATCGACCCTGATGAACGTGTTAAGTGGCATTTATCCATATGGATCGTATCATGGGGAAATCTATTTCCAAGGTAAGGAATGCCGATTCCGGGATATTACCGAGTCTGAAAAAGTCGGACTCGTCATCATTCACCAGGAACTCGCCCTGATCCCCCTGCTTTCCATCGCCGAAAACCTGTTTCTCGGTAATGAGCGCGCTAAAAACGGTGTGATCGATTGGAACGAAGCCATTTCAAAAACCAAGGAATTATTGGATAAGGTGGGGCTACATGAATCACCCACTACGTTGATTACAGACATCGGCGTGGGGAAACAGCAATTGGTTGAAATTGCAAAAGCGCTTGCAAAAAAGGTAAAACTGCTTATTCTGGACGAACCCACAGCATCATTAAATGAAAGCGACAGTGAGAAATTGCTCGACCTATTGCTTCAACTCAAAGAGCAAGGGATTTCTTCGATCTTAATCTCCCATAAGTTAAGCGATGTCTCCAAAGTTGCCGATTCCATCACGATTCTTCGCGATGGAACAACGATCGAAACTTTGGACTGCCAGAAGGACACTATTACAGAAGACCGTATCATTCGCGGCATGGTAGGGCGTGACCTGACGCACCGCTTCCCGCCTCGCGAATCGAAAATTGGGGAAACTATTTTTGAAGTGCGCGATTGGAATGTGTACCATCCCCTTCATGAGGATCGCAAAGTTAGTAATAATGTTAATATTACCGTCCGTAAGGGTGAAGTTGTTGGTATTTCTGGGTTAATGGGCGCTGGCAGAACCGAACTGGCGATGAGCATTTTTGGGCATGCCTACGGCACACGCATTAGCGGCACGGCTTACAGACATGGAAAGGAAATAGATATCAGCACCATTGATAAAGCCATTTCCAATGGAATTGCTTACGCAACTGAAGATCGCAAAGCGTATGGGCTGGTTTTGATCCAGGAGGTAAAAAACAACATCACCCTGGCGAATCTGGAGGAAATTTCCAGACGTCAAGTGATCAATGAACCCCAGGAGATGAAGGTTACTGGTGAATATCGGGACAAACTAAATATTAAGTGTTCCAGTATTCAGCAGTTGGCCGTTAATCTTTCCGGCGGCAATCAACAGAAGGTTGTGCTCAGTAAATGGTTGTTCGCAAATCCAGAGATTTTGATCCTGGACGAACCCACGCGCGGCATCGATGTAGGGGCGAAATACGAAATTTACACAATTATTAATCGCCTTGCCAGCGAAGGAAAAGGGATTATCCTAATCTCATCAGAGTTGCCGGAGATTTTAGGGGTTTGTGACCGCATTTACGTAATGCGCGATGGCAAAATCGTCGGCGAAATGCCGGCTAGCGAAGCGTCCCAGGAAAAAGTAATGAAATACATCATGACACAACAAGAGGTACTTGCCCAATGAAAACCCTGACAACTCTTTTTAAGAATAATGTTCGCGAATATGGCATGTTGATCGCCCTTATCGCGGTCATGGTATTCTTCCAAATTCGGACCGAAGGCGTGTTGATGAAGCCCGTAAACATAACCAATCTGGTCCTGCAAAACAGCTATGTCATCACCATGGCGTTGGGCATGCTGTTGATTATCATCACCGGCTGGATCGACCTCTCTGTGGGTTCGGTTGTAGCTGTCATTGGCGCGCTCGCGGGCGTGTTGATAGTACGGTATGATTACAACTGGGTTTTGGTTGTTGCGATTTGCCTGCTATTGGGAGCGGTGATTGGCGCTTTTCATGGTTATTTTGTCGCGTATTTGAAGATCCCGGCTTTCATTGTCACTTTGGCGGGTATGTTGATCTTTCGCGGTTTGACCATAGCCCTGCTTCGGGGAGAGTCCGTGGGACCTTTCCCAAGAGGGTTCCAAAATATAAGCTCCGGGTTTATTCCAGATTTATTTCAGGGCAGTTTAAACGACAAGCCGTTTCACATTACCACCATCATAATCGGGGTGTTGCTCTCGATTCTATTAATATGGCTGGACGCGCGCACAAGGGGAAACCAGAAAAAGTATGGTTTTGAGGTAACTCCCTTCTACTTCTTTGTCGCCAAGAATATCTTGATCACCGCGGCAGTCATGGGTTTTTGCTACTTGATGGCTTCCTACAAAGGTTTACCGAACGTGCTTGTACTCCTCTTTGTGCTGGTTTCGTTCTATTCCTTCATTACCAGTTCGTCGGTTATTGGTCGCCGTATTTATGCAATGGGCGGTAATGAAAAAGCAGCCAGGCTCTCGGGTGTCAACACGCCGCGCTTGTTATTCTATACGTTCATCAATATGGGCGTTCTCGCCTCCCTGGCTGGCTTGATTGTTGCTGCCCGTTTAAATAGCTCAACACCCAATGCCGGGGACGGCATGGAATTGGACGTTATCGCAGCCTGTTTCATCGGAGGCGCATCACCAATGGGTGGTGTCGGTAAAGTCATCGGCGCGCTGGTCGGGGCCTTTCTCATCGGCGTTTTGAATAATGGCATGTCTATTATGGGCGTCGGCATCGATTGGCAGAAGGTTGTCAAGGGAGTTGTATTGTTGCTTGCGGTTCTGTTCGATGTCTATAACAAAAACAAGAGCGCATAATTAATGTCATGTCGGGCGAAGTAATTCGCCCGACATGTATTTTGTGTTTGTCGCAAAAAGTTTTCAGCGCGCGGAAAGCTTCGTGCGTTCGGGGGCTGCGATGCCAAGCCTGGAGGTAATCCGCGGACAGGCAAGATATTGGCGGTTGTGCCGACGAAAAACAGCATCAGCGAAATATTGCGACAAGAAAAATGTTTGAGCAAATTGAGGAGCCCCTGCCCTCCTGCGCAGACGATGGAGGGCGCGAAAACGCCGCATCCATACCTCATCAAGGAGAAGAAAATGTCCAAAAAGTTGCTTTTCAATTTTCTGGCTGTTTGGGCGCTCTCCGTCCTCGCACTTGCGGCGTGCGGCGTCCCTGTTACGCAGTCTGACGTTGTAACCGAAGCCCCCGCTATCGTGACCGTGACCGAAGTTCCCACTGCCGACGAAACCAAGCTGGTCGGTATCTCCATGCCCACCAAGACGTCGAGCCGCTGGATATCCGACGGGGAAAGCATGGTCAAGGAATTCGAAGCCATGGGGTACAAAACCGACCTGCAATTTGCTGATGACGATATCCCCAACCAGCTCGCGCAGATTGGAAACATGATTGCCAAGGGCGCTGACGTGCTTGTCATTGCTGCCATCGATGGTAAAACCCTGACCGACGCGCTTGCCAAAGCCAAGGACAATGGCGTTCTTGTAATCGCCTATGATCGTCTGCTTGTCAACTCTGAAAACGTCGATTACTACGCCACCTTCGATAACTTTGGCGTGGGTGTGATCATGGGACAGCAAATCGAAGCCGGTCTTGACCTGAAGAACAGGCCCGGCCCCTTCAACATCGAACTATTTGGCGGTTCTCCAGACGACACCAACGCCTTCTACTTCTACGACGGCGCCATGTCCGTCCTTCAGCCTTACATTGACAGCGGCAAACTGGTCGTTCAGTCTGGTCAGATGGGTATGGACAAAGTCTCCATTCTGCGCTGGGATGGTATTGTTGCCCAGTCTCGCATGGAAAACCTGCTGAACACCTACTACACCGACAAGCGTGTTGATGCCGTGTTGTCCCCTTATGATGGACTTTCCATCGGCATTATCTCCGCTTTGAAGGGCGTTGGTTATGGCGCTCCCGAACAACCCATGCCTGTTATAACAGGACAGGACGCGGAAGTTGGCTCCATCAAAGCCATGATCGCGGGCGAACAGACCTACACTGTGTTCAAGGACACCCGCGAACTTGCCAGGCAGACTGCCGCCATGGTTGATGCTGCACTCAAGGGCGAGGCGGTCCCAGTCAATGACACCAAAACCTATGACAATGGCGTCAAGATCGTTCCCTCCTACCTGCTGACTCCCTACAGTATCGATATCACCAACTATAGGAAGTATTTGATCGACAGCGGTTATTACACTGAAGACCAGTTGAAGTAACCAGCCTCTCGCCGGCGCGTAAGGACAAATACCCCCGCGCGCTGAACGAAAGTGACAGCAAGAAACCGTTTAATCCGTTGCTTCCACGTAAGGAGTATGGGATTTTATCCATTTCGCTCTCTCTCACTGAAGCGAGGTTTCCAAGGCGGCAGGCAATAAAATCATTAGAGGATGTTATGACAGATATTTTGGAACAATTGCTTCAAGAGGAACGAGAGCTTCAATTTGGGGAATTCAACGAGGAGACGGCCTGGCAGTTGGGCAGTGGACTTGTCAAAGCCTGTGTCCGCAAAGGGCTGCCTGTGACGATTGATATCGTGCGCGGGGAGCATCAGCTTTTCCACGCCAGTCTGCATGGGACATCCGCCGACAACGATGAGTGGGTTAAACGAAAAGTCCGCCTTGTGTACAGGTTTGGACACAGCTCGTTTTATATCGGACAACTGTTGAAGAGCAAGGGGAAAAGCATCGAACAGATGTTTTTGATCCCCGAAAGTCAATACGCGCCGCATGGCGGTTGTTTTCCAATTATTGTCAAAAACACCGGCATGGTCGGGGCAATCACCGTTTCCGGGCTTCCCCAGGAGGAGGATCACAAGCTGGTGGTTTGGGCAATCAGAGATTATTTGAGTAAGGAGAAATAAATGAAATTGAACCCAGTTATATCCACGCTTGGACGCAGGCTCAGGCTGGCGGTTATCGGTGGCGGATCAGGGTCTTTTATCGGTGCGATGCACAGACAGGCGGCGCGGCATGATGACCGCTACGAAATCGTCACAGGCGTTTTTTCGTCCAACCCGGAGAAATCCAAAAAGGATGCCCTGCACCTCGGCATGGATTCGAAACGCATCCACCCGAGTGTGATCGAAATGCTCGATGCCGAAGCCTCACTCAAGGATGGCGCGGATGTCGTTGCCATCATGACGCCCAACGACAGTCATTTCGAATATTCAATGGCGGCGCTGGAACGCGGCTTCGACGTCATCTGCGACAAGCCCATGACCAACACTCTCGAAGAAGCCGAAGCCCTGAATAAAAAAGTGGAGGAGACCGGGTTGGTCTTCTGCCTCACCCACAACTACACCGGTTACCCGATGGTTCGCCAGGCAAAGGCGATGGTGAAGGATGGACAGTTGGGCGCGATTCGACTGGTCCAGGTCGAGTACGTGCAGGGCGGAAAAGCCGACGAGAGGAAGCCCATGCCCGCCAAACCCAGCTGGAAATATGACCCGGTGCGCGGCGGTCCGTCGCTGGTGATGGGTGACATTGGAACTCACGCCCATAACCTCCTGCGTTTCATCACCGGGCTTGAGGTCGAGGAAGTCTCCGCCGAGGTTGGCACCATCGTCCCCAAACGCCTGGTCCATGACTTTGCCGGGGCGCTGCTCCACCTTGAGCATGGCGCGCGCGGAAATTTCTGGGTGACACAAGCCGCCGCCGGCGTGGAAAACTGTCTCCGCATCCGCGTCAGCGGGACGAAGGGCAGCCTCGAGTGGATGCAGGAAGTCCCCCAGCAGTTGACCTTCAAGCCGCTGCATGGTCCCTCTGAGAATCGAACGCCCAACGGACCGGGAACCCTGCCCCTCGCGGCGCGGTCGGCTCGCATTGTGGCGGGACATCCCGAAGGCTTTCCCGACAGCTTTGCCAACATCTACTCCGATGCGGCGGAGGCGATTGCCGCCCGTCGCGCCGGCAAACAACCCGACCCGCTGGCGCTTTACTTCCCGAAATCGTGGGACGGTTTGCTGGGCGTCCGCTTTGTGAATAGCGTGATCGAGTCGAGTAACAACGGCGGCAAATGGACAAAGTGTTAGGAAACTGCCATGCCTGATACTGGAATGATTCTGGTTACTGGCGCAACCGGCAAAGTCGGGCGGACGTTCATTACCCGACTGCTGGCTGACCCGCGATTTGACTCATTCTCGCTTCGGGCATTGAATCACAACCGTGAGTTGGAACCGCATCCCCGAATCGAAAATATTCACGGTTCCATCGAACACCGTGAGGTGGTGGAAAAAGCAATGGTGGGAGTGACTCATGTCCTCCACCTGGCAACGGTCAAGGAAACGCCCGAACAAATCATGGATGTGGCGGTCAAAGGTTTGTTCTGGTTGCTTGAAGCCTGCCGCGCCAGCAAAACTTTCAGGCAGTTCGTCATGGTCGGCGGCGATGCGGGCATGGGGCATTTTGTTTACCCGCATCCAATCCCCGTAACCGAAACGCAAAAACATTCCGCGTATCCGGGCTGCTACGCGCTTTCAAAAGTTCTCGAAGAAGTCATGCTGGAGCAGTATTACATCCAGTACGACCTCAATGGTTGTTGCCTGCGCGCACCGTGGATCATGGAAAAGGACGATTTCAAATACCAGCTTTCCTTTGGGGAGGATGTCTTCGGTGGACCGCGCTGGCGGGATTTGATCGGGACTGAAAAAGCTGACGAGTACGTGCGGACTCGAACCGTCCCCATCATGCTCGACCCCGAAGCTGTTCCCGTCCAACGGAATTTTGTCCACGTTGACGATTTGGTGAATGCCCTACTGCTCGCCATCGACCACCCGAAGGCGCGTCAGCAGTTGTTCAACGTCTGCATGGATGAGCCTGTGGATTACGGCAAGATGGGCAAATATTTGAACGAGACTCGCGGATTTCCAACTGCGGAAATCAAGACCGAATTTCACTCCACCTGGCTCGACAACACGAAAGCGAAATTTTTACTGGGCTGGCGTCCCGAGTACGACATGAAGAAGATGATCGACGCCGCCTTCGACTATGTCCGCGCGAAAAATGATCCGCGCAAGGTTTGGTATCCGGGCTAACTTTGGAGTCCATCAACTTGCTAATGGGACATTGGGCGGCAAGCTGCCCGACTCCAGAATTGATGAAAAGGAATTTTCAGGAAATGAAAACCGTTCGACTGCACGGCTCAGGGAATTTACAATTTCACGAGGAATCCATCCCGGTGGCGGGAGTGGGGGAGAAGCTCATCCGCGTCAGGTCGGTGGGTGTGTGCGGCTCGGACTTGCACTGGTTTTCTGGCTCTGGAATCGGCGATGCAAAGCTTGAACGTCCGCTGGTGTTGGGGCATGAATTTGCGGGCGAACTGGAAGATGGTCAGCGTGTGGCAGTTGATCCCGCCATCGCGTGCGGACATTGCGAACCCTGCGAGCACGGGCATCCCAATTTATGTTTGTCCATCATTTTTGCGGGATACGCGACCCAGGATGGTTCCATGCGTGAATATCTGGCTTGGAAGGAACGCTGCATTTTCCCCATCCCCGATCATCTCACGTTTGAAGACGGCGCGATGCTTGAACCGCTTGGGGTGGCAATCCATGCCGTTGACCTGGCTCATCTCAAAGCGGGGATGACAGTTGGCGTCTTCGGCTGTGGACCGATCGGCTTGCTCATCATCCAAATGGCGAAGCTTGCAGGCGCGGCGAAGATTTTCGCCACAGACAAACTTCCACATCGAGTGGAGGCGGCAAAAGCTTTCGGGGCAGACCATGCCATTTTGGCGGGGACCAACTCCGAGGTCGAAGAAATCCGCGCGGAGACCAAAGGTCGAGGTGTGGACGTCGCCTTCGAATCGGCTGGGACGCAGGATGCGGTCGACACGTCATTTGCCGCTGTGATGATGGGTGGCAAGGTCATGCTGGTCGGCATCCCCGATGAAGAGCGGACTTCGTTTTCCGCTTCGACGGCGCGGCGTAAGGGGTTGACTATCAAGATGGTGCGGCGCATGAAGCATACCTATCCGCGCGCGATTGAACTGGTTTCAAAGGGCTTGGTGGACGTTCGTTCGATTGTCACGCATCGTTTTTCGCTCGACCAGGCTGTAGAAGCCTTTCGGGTTGCGGAGCGGCGCGAAGGTTTGAAGGTGATCGTGGAATGCTAAATCAAATAATTGGAGATTGTCATGAATCAAAACGATACCCAAAAAGCAATTGAAAGCGGCAAGACTGTTCTTGGTATTGAGTTTGGCTCGACACGCATCAAGGCAGTGCTGATCGGCGGGGATCATGCGCCGATTGCGTCGGGAAGCCACGAGTGGGAAAACCGATACGAGAACGGTGTCTGGACCTACAGCCTCGAGGACGTGTGGGCAGGCTTGCAGGAAAGCTATCGGAACCTTGCCAAAGAGGTTGCTGCGAAGTACGGCGTTTCGCTCAAGACGTTTGGCGCCATCGGTTTCAGCGGCATGATGCACGGCTACATGGCGTTCGACAAGGACGGGAATTTACTCGCTCCGTTTCGCACGTGGCGAAACACCATTACAGGACAGGCGGCAAAGAAACTCACCAAGTTGTTCCAATTCAACATTCCCCAGCGGTGGAGCATTGCTCATCTGTACCAGGCAATTTTGAACAAGGAACCCCACGTCAAGAACATCAGTCATCAGACCACGCTGGCGGGTTATGTCCATTGGAAATTGACGGGACAGAAGGTGATGGGGATTGGCGAGGCTTCGGGCATGTTCCCGATCAACAGCAAGACCAATGACTACGACAAAGGCATGATGAAGTTGTTCAATGAACAGCTCAAAGCCAAAAAGCTCCCGTGGAAGTTGCAGGATATTCTGCCCAAAGTCCTGATGGCAGGAGATGCCGCCGGCACGCTGACCGAGGAAGGCGCAAAACTGCTCGATCCTACGGGACAGTTGGGAGCAGGCATCCCACTCTGTCCGCCCGAAGGTGATGCGGGCACAGGCATGGTTGCCACCAACAGCGTTGCTGTGCGGACAGGCAACGTCTCTGCTGGGACCTCGGTCTTTGCCATGATCGTTTTGGAAAAGCCGCTCTCGAAGCTGTACACTGAAATCGACATGGTGACCACGCCCAGCGGTAAACCCGTGGCGATGGTCCACAGCAACAATTGCACGTCCGACCTCAATGCGTGGGTGGATTTGTTCCAGGAGTTCACCAAAGCCTTGGGCGTGGACGTGAGCGAATCGAAGCTGTTTGAAATGCTCTACAAGCAGGGACTTGCGGGCGATGCTGACGCAGGCGGACTGCTCGCCTACAATTATGTTTCGGGCGAGCACCTCACACATCTCGAAGAGGGACGTCCCCTGTTTGTCCGTACTCCCGAAAGCAAGTTCACACTGGCGAACTTCATGCGCGCGCATTTGTTCTCATCGCTTGGCGCGTTGAAGATTGGCTTGGGCATCTTCGAGAAGGAGAAGGTCAAGATCGACCAGGTTCTCGGTCACGGCGGATTCTTCAAGACGAAGGAAGTCGGTCAGCGGATGATGGCGGCGGCGATGAATGTTCCCGTTTCGGTGATGGAGACGGCGGGCGAAGGTGGCGCGTGGGGCATTGCCCTGCTGGCGGCCTACATGTTGCAGAAGTCAAACGGCGAACCCTTGGAAACCTACCTCTCGAACAAGGTCTTCGCGGGCGAGAAAGGCTCAACCATCGCGCCAGACCAAAAGGACGTGGAAGGCTTTGCGATATTCATGGAACGCTACAAAAAGGGACTCGTCATCGAGCGAGCCGCTGTGGATGGGTTGAAGTAGGAACTTTTATAGTCAACTTTACAGTGATTGGAAACGAGAATTTACAGGTATGGAGTCGAGAAAATGAAAAGCATAACAACCCATCTCAAATTGGGCGTATTGGTTGTTCTTTTGACCAGTCTGCTGTTGACCGCCTGCGGCGCGCCAAGCCCAACACCGACGGCGAAGCCAAAACATACGCCAGTCCCAACCCAGGAGTGGGACTGGTTCAACATGGAGTTGACCGACGCGGTGACTGGCGAGACCTTCACCATGAACGACTATGCGGGCAAGGTAGTGCTGGTCGAGACCATGGCGATGTGGTGTCCCAACTGTCTTGTCCAGGCGGGCGAGGTGAGAAAACTGCATGAACTGCTCGGCAATCCCGAGGATTTGGTTTCAGTCAGCTTGGATGTCGATCTCAACGAGGATGAAGCCTCCCTCAAGCAGTATGTGCAGGAGTATGGCTTTGAGTGGCATTTCGCGGTTGCCCCGCTGGAGGTTGCCCGTTCGCTGGGCAATTTATACACCGCTCAATATTTGAATCCGCCGCTTTCGCCCATGCTGGTGATCGACCGCGACGGGAACGTGCATCATCTTGAGTATGGAAGAAAGACCGCGGAAACGCTTCAAAAAGTCGTTGAGCCGTTCCTGACTCCCTGACCATGGACACCCTGCTCACCTCCTTCACGCTTGGCTTGCTGGCTACCGCCAGCCCGTGTGTCCTGCCGCTCTATCCGGGATTCCTGGCATATCTAAGTGGACAGTCTGAGAGCGGGAGCTCACGGCGGTATTTTCTTGGTTTGTTCGTGCTTGCCGGTACGCTGACCATGATGCTTGCACTGGGAGGGCTGATCGCCTTCCTGTCCGTGCCGATTGGCAGGGTTCTGGTTTACCTGATTCCGCTGGCGGATATCCTGATCCTCCTCCTGGGCGTCCTGCTCTTGCTCGATGTTAATCCATTCAAGCGTCTGCCGCAGATTCAAATGCCGCTTTTGAGTCACCCGTTCCTCAATGCCTACGTCTACGGGTTGCTCTATGGACCGATAGCCCTTCCGTGTTCCGGTCCGCTGGTGGTGAGCATTTTTGCGCTCTCCTTTACGATGGGCGAGGCGTTTGATAAGCTTTGGGCCTTTTTGTGGTTTGGGCTTGGTTTTGGCGCTCCCTTGTTGGTACTTTCATTTCTTTCGGGCGCGCTCCAGCGGCAGTTGACGACGCTTTTCGCCCGGCGCAGCAGGTTGATCAACGTGATTGGCGGCTTGCTGTTGGTTGGTATCGCGGTCTATGACCTCGTTACAAACTGGAAAATGTTACAGATATTCAATGCGTAAAATGGAAGGATTGAAATAAAACATGTTGGAACAATTGAAGGAACAGGTATTTCAGGCAAATCTATTGCTCCCCAGGCATGGACTTGTCACCTTCACCTGGGGAAACGTGTCGGGTATCGACCGTGAGCAGGGGCTGGTGGTCATCAAACCTTCGGGCGTTTCCTATGAGGAGATGAAAGCCGAGGATATGGTCGTCGTGGAATTGGAGACCATGAAAAAGGTCGAGGGAAGCCTAAAACCTTCCTCTGATACGGCGACTCACATCGAACTTTATAAAGCCTTCCCCAACGTCGGTGGCATTGTCCACACCCACAGCCGCTGGGCAACGACCTTCGCGCAGGCGGGACGCAGCATCATGGCGCTCGGCACAACGCATGGCGATTACTTCTACGGTAGAATTCCTTGCACCCGGAAGATGACAAAAGCCGAGATCGAAGGCGAATATGAAAAAGAAACAGGGTTGGTTATAAAGGAAACTTTCCAGGGAAAGAATCCAGATGCCGTTCCCGCGGTTCTTGTTTACAGCCACGGTCCCTTTGCATGGGGAAAAGACCCCATGGATGCCGTCCACAACGCCGTGGTATTGGAAGAGGTTGCATTCATGAACTTCCATACCCTGGTGCTTACGCCGGAGATTCCGTCCATGCAGCAGGAATTATTGGATAAGCATTACCTGCGAAAGCACGGCGCAAACGCCTATTATGGGCAGACAAAATGACGATGGACGATAGACAATAAACCATGTATGGCGATCCCTTGTTCACATCTACATCGACGCCAGTGCAGGTGTGAATAAATCGATAACGGTAAAAGATTTCAAAAGAGATAAATAAGGAGATGTAATCATGATTGACTTGAAACAATATGAAGTTTGGTTCGTGACTGGAAGCCAGCACCTCTATGGACCCAAGACTCTCGAAACCGTGGCGGAGCATTCGCGCGAAATCGCCGCCGCGCTTACCGCATCGAAGCACATGCCGATGAAGGTGGTCTTCAAGCCCGTGTTGACCACGCCCGACGCCATCCGCGATTTGTGCCTCGAAGCCAATTCTGCGAAGAACTGCATCGGACTCATCACCTGGATGCACACCTTCTCGCCCGCCAAGATGTGGATTGCGGGACTGAACCTCCTGAAGAAGCCGTTTGCGCATTTGCACACGCAGTACAACCGCGAAATCCCCTGGGCTGAGATCGACATGAACTTCATGAATCTCAACCAGGCGGCGCACGGCGACCGTGAGTTTGGATTCATCGGCAGCCGCCTGCGCCTTGACCGCAAGGTGGTGGTTGGTCACTGGCAGGACGACGACGTGCAGGCGAAGCTGGGTTCGTGGGCACGCGTCGCAGCCGCCTGGGCGGACTGGCAGGGAGCAAAGGTCGCCCGTTTCGGCGACAACATGCGCGACGTTGCCGTCACCGAAGGCGACAAGGTCCAGGCGCAAATTCAGCTTGGGTACGATGTCTACGGCTACGGGGTCGGGGATTTGGTCAAGGCTGTCAACGAAGCCAGCGATGCCGATGTCGAAAAGATGGTCAAGACCTATCTCGATGAATACGAGGTTTCTCCTGCCTTGAAGCCCGGCGGCGACAAACATGCCTCCCTGCGCGAAGGCGCGCGCATCGAAGTTGGGATGCGCAACTTCCTCGAAGCTGGCAATTTCAAAGCCTTCACCACCACCTTCGAGGATTTGCACGGACTTGCTCAACTGCCCGGTCTGGCTGTCCAGCGTTTGATGCGCGACGGTTACGGTTTCGGCGCGGAAGGCGACTGGAAGACCTCAGCCCTCGTCCGCGCGATGAAGGTGATGGGCGACGGCTTGAAGGGCGGCGTCAGCTTTATGGAAGATTACACCTACCACTTTAGCGCCAGCGGCGACAAGGTCCTCGGCGCGCACATGCTCGAAATTTGTGAATCGATTGCATCAAGCAAGCCCAAGCTCGAAATCCTGCCGCTTTCGATTGGCGGCAAGGCTGATCCCGTCCGCCTGATCTTCGACTCGAACACGGGACCCGCCATCGGCGCGTCCATGATGCACATGGGCGGACGCTTCCGCATGGTTGCCAACGTCGTGGACGTCGTCCCAACCGACGCGCCGCTTCCAAATCTGCCCGTTGCCCGCGCCCTCTGGCTGCCGCGTCCCAACCTCAAGGTTGCCGCCGCCGCGTGGATCTATGCCGGCGGAGCGCATCACACCAGTTTCAGTTACACGGTCACAGCTGAGCAGTTACAGGACTTTGCCGAGATGGCTGGCATCGAGTTCATGGTCATCGACGAAAACACCCGTGTGGATGAATTCAAAGACAAGCTGCGCTGGAACGACCTTTACTACCATTTGAGCAAAGGAATATAAGAGATTGTAGGGGCGGGGTAATCCCGCCCCTTTCGCTCAATCGGGGGGCTTAGCCCACGATTGAGCTGTGAAAGGATAAATCATGCAATATCGTGAACTTGGGCGAACGGGCTGGAAAGTTTCCACCGTTTCCTTTGGAGCTTGGGCAATCGGCGGCTCGTGGGGCAATGTGGATGACAAAGACTCGCTTGCCGCATTGCACCGTTCCATCGACTTGGGTGTCAACTTCATTGACACTGCCGACGTGTATGGCGATGGTCGCTCGGAGCGGCTGGTGGCGCAACTCCGTAAGGAGCGCAAGGAAACCATCTACGTGGCAACCAAAGCCGGGCGGAGACTCGATCCGCATGTGGCTGGCGGATACAACCGCGTCAACCTCACGGCTTTCGTCGAGCGCAGTCTGAAGAATCTTGACACCGAAGCCATTGACCTCCTCCAATTGCACTGCCCGCCGACCGAAGTCTTTTACATGCCCGAAACTTTTGGCGTGCTGGATGATCTGGTCAAGGCTGGCAAACTGCGCCATTACGGCGTCAGCGTGGAAAAGGTGGAAGAGGCGCTCAAAGCCATCGAATATCCCAACGTGCAGACCGTGCAGATCATCTTCAACATCTTCCGACAGCGACCTGCTGAGCTTTTTTTCAAGGAAGCCCTTCGACGCAAAATTGGCATTCTGGCTCGCGTCCCCCTCGCCAGCGGAATGTTGACCGGCAAACTGACAGCGAAATCCACCTTCGAGGCTGATGACCATCGCGCCTTCAATCGTCACGGCGAATCATTCGACCGCGGCGAGACCTTCTCCGGTGTGGATTACGAAACCGGCTTGAAAGCTGTGGACGAACTCCGCGCGCTCCTGCCTGACGGCTGGTCGATGCCTCAATTTGCCCTGCGCTGGATTTTGATGTTCGACGCCGTCACCTGCACCATCCCCGGAGCGAAGAACCCAACCCAGGCGGAGGACAACATCAAAGCCGCCGACCTGCCCGCGCTGGATTCTGTCACGATGGAAAAAGTCCGCGCGATTTACGATGCCCGCATCCGTGACCTGGTTCACAACTACTGGTAAATCATTATGAACAAACGAATTTTGAAAAATGACTTTTTGCAAATCGAATACCTGACCGATTGGATGCGCGTCGTGGGGTTGTCTCTGACTGGCAAGCCAAACCTGATGGCGGATGTCACCAGCCAGCCGCCGACGCCCACGCCGTACGGCGATTATCTTTTCATCGGAGGGCATCGCCTGTGGCACGCTCCCGAAGACCTGCCACGCAGCTACATCCCCGATAACGAAACTTCCATCACCGAGCTGCCCGACGGCGTGATTCTGGAAAGCAAGACCGAGCCTGGCACGGGAATCCGCAAACAGATTGAAATTCGCCTCGCCGCCGACAAGCCGTCCGTCACGTTGACCCACACCCTCATCAACGATGGGATGTGGGCCGTGGAACTGGCTCCGTGGGCGATCACCCAGCTTAGGCTGGGTGGTACGGCCATCTTGCCCATGCCAGTTGGAAATTCCGACGCGGCAGGCTTGCTCCACAATCGACAGCTCTCACTCTGGCCCTACACCCACATGAATGATCCGCGTATGAAATGGGACGACAAATTTATCCTGTTCAAAGCAGATGCGTTGCCGCCCTTCAAGGTCGGCTACTTCAATCCGCACGGCTGGCTGGCGTATTGGCTGGACGGCGTTCTCTTCCGCAAGACTTTTGATGCGTACGCCGATTTGCCCTATCCCGATAATAACTGCAACGCGGAAATGTATTGTGGCGAGCGGTTTGTAGAGTTGGAGAGCCTTGCCCCGCTCCTGCCGTTGGATCCCGGCGATTCCACAACTCACACCGAAAAGTGGGACCTCTTCACCGGTCTGGATGTTATGCCACAGGAAGTGCGGATAGCCTTGGGTTAGCGCGAAAAGTCCCTGCCGTCGTATTCTCGGTCTGGCAGGGATTTTCATGCCCATATCAATAAGGTACAATGACGCATATGCCTTACAAGGTTTTCTTTGTCGAAGATGAAGTGGTGACCCGCGAAGGGATTCGTGACAACGTGGATTGGAAATCCAGCGGGTTTGAGTTTTGCGGCGAAGCTGCAGACGGCGAGATGGCGCTGCCCCTGTTACGCGCCGCCCAGCCCGATGTGCTCATCACCGACATCAAGATGCCTTTCATGGACGGATTGCAGTTGAGCAAGGTCGTCAGGGAGCGCATGCCCTGGGTCAAGATCATCATCCTCAGCGGGCACGATGAATTCGAGTACGCGCAGCAAGCCATCAAGCTGGGGGTGACCGATTATCTCCTGAAACCCGTCACCGTTCAAAAACTGCAAAGCACGCTTCAAAGCCTGATGACGCGGTTGGATCAGGAAAGGAAGGAACAGGAAGACCTGAAGAAGCTTCAGGAGCAGGTGGAGGAAAACAAGGCGGCGCTGCGCGAAAGGCTTTTGTTCAACCTGGTGGTTGGGATGGCATCTCCGACGGAGGTCATCGAGAAGGGGCAGATGCTGGGCCTGGACCTGGTCGCCAGGCACTATCTGGTTGCCATCTTGAAGATCGAGCTGGGCGACCGTTCGGAACAGTATGATTACGACGAGTTCCAGCGGGTGCAGCGTGTCGTCATGCGGGTCGCTGAAAAAGACCCGGATGTTTTCCTGCTCAAGAGGGATTGGGGCGACCTGATCCTGGTTATGAAGGGAAATACCCCGGAATATCTCGAAGAAGAATGTGAACTGTTGCTGGCGCAGATTAAGCGGGCGGTTGCCAAGACCCATTATCAGGTTGTCATCGGCGCTGGAACGCCCAAAAAGCGGATCGCCGATATTTGCCAGTCGTTTGTCGAAGCCCTGGCAAATATCCAGAATTTAAATGGCAGTGGTAAATCCGGGCTAAATCAGGTTGTCGAACGGGCGGAATTGCTCAAGGTGGATAAAACGGCTTTTGAAAATTACCTGCACAGCGGCGCAAAGGACGGGTTTGGCGAATTCTTTGAAGCCCACCTCCGTCCAGTGGGCGAAACGGCATTGAAGTCGAATTTGGTTAAAAACTATGTTTTTGTGGATGTCGTGCTGGCTGTTGCGAGGCTGGTCAAGGAACTGGGCGGCGAAGTGGATGAAGTTATCCCGGAGTTGAATTCGATTGAAATGATCATGTCGAACGTCGCAACCATCGAACAAATGCGGGAACAGACTCAGAAGATTATCTGCAGGGCGCTGGCTTATCGGGACAGTCATCCCCATGGACAGTACAAGGACCTGATCCGCCATGCGCGGGAGTACATCGAACGTCATTACACTGACCCTGAGCTTTCCCTCAATGTGGTGGCATCCCACGTCAACCTCAGCGCCAGTCATTTTAGCGTGGTGTTCAGCCAGGAGGTGGGTCAGACGTTCAAGGAGTACCTTATTGAGACCCGTATCAACAAGGCGAAGGAATTGCTGCGGATGACGTCGTTGCGCTCCGCCGACATCGCCTACCAGGTGGGATACAATGACCCGCATTATTTCAGCTCCGTCTTCAAGAAAAATACCGGTCTTACACCCATGGAATTCCGGGCCAGGATCTAATCATATGCGCGGGAGAGCATCTTGAACCCACGAGCGGTGATTCAACGACTACTGCTGCGAATCGGCACGAAAACCAGTTCGGGCACCAGATCGCCGTTTAGATATTTTGGGCGGCTGGCGGATTTTGTTGGCGGTGTAAACCTCTCCATCCGCGTAAAAATTCTGGTTTCACTTTGCATCGTCATCCTGTTGATGGGTATGACGAACGTCGTCTCGATGTTGCTTGTTTTGAATTACAGCCGTCAGTACGATGCCATCATCACCAATATCACCACCGCCAACAGCATCAGCGGCAGTGTCAAGCCCGACATCGACAATGAAATGTGGAAAATCGTGTCCGGGAAGGTTAAATTCTCGGAGGGGAGACAGTACGAGATCATCGACAGCGTGGATGCAAAAGTACGTTGGATGATGGAGAATACCGATTCGAAACGAGCCAGGGTCAAACTGGATTTGATTCTCAGAACGCTTCAATCACTGGAGGGGCATGTCGATCAGATGGGCGACAAGATCGCCCACAACAGCACTGCAGCGGAAAATGAAGCAGTGCTGGAAAATATCCGTTTTGCGACCACCGTGATGGAGGAGGTTGTCCAAAATTACGTGCTGTACGAGGTCCAGCGCACCGAGGATCAGTATCAGTTGATGCGCGAAAGTTATGCGCGCTGGCAGGTCTTTTCCGTCATTTTGATTTTCAGCGCCGTGGGCTTTTCGGTGGTGGCAGCCTGGAGTCTTTCCAAAAGCATTTACACTCCCATCAAGAAATTGCACGACGTGACTACAACCATCACCAAGAACGACCTGCAGGCCCTGATGACCGGCGATAACGTGGATGAAATCACCGAGCTTGGGATGAGTTTCAACATCATGATCGGGAAGATCAAGGAACTTCTGGATTCCAAGATCAGGGAGCAGGAGGAGCTCAAGAAGGCGGAACTGCGCGCTTTGCAGGCACAGATCAACCCCCATTTTCTTTACAACACCCTCGATACCATCATCTGGATGGCGGAATCCAAGCAGACCGACCAGGTGGTCGAGATCGTTAGCGCGTTGTCGAGTTTTTTCCGCATCAGCCTCAGCAAGGGCATGGACTGGATCACCATCGGCGAGGAAATCGAACGCGTCAGGAACTATCTGACCATCCAGAAGATGCGTTACCGCGATATTCTGGACTTCAAGATTGAGGTCTGTGATGAGGTGGCTGAAAACACCATCCTGAAGCTGATCCTTCAGCCGTTGGTGGAGAACGCTCTTTATCATGGTATCAAGAACAAACGGCAGGGAGGCACAATCAGCATATGCGCCCGGCGGAAGGGTGAAGATGAGGTCATTCTCGAAGTGGAGGACAATGGGATTGGCTTTACTCCGGAAAAGCTGGCGCAATTACGCCTGGAACTGGAGGACGATTCGGGCGACATCAAACTGGAGAGCGGCTTTGGGATTGGCAACGTCAACAAGCGAATTAGGCTGTACTACGGACGACCCTACGGGCTTTCCATCCGTAGTGAATATGCCACCGGGACCTGTGTGACTTTGGTGATCCCAGCCAAGGTGGAGACGGCTTCGCAGACAGATACTCTTGCTCGTGTCCGGGATTGAAGGTTGTGATGAGAAGCGCCGAGGTGTACTATTGATGAAGATTTCACGCGTTCTTGTTTTTTGGGCCCTGATTTTCGGTTGCGTGGGCTGTGTCCAGCAGCCGCCTTCGCCTGCCGTTCCGCAAACTGATTCCAGGCTGGAGAAAACCTACGAAGATTTGATCGTTGGGTTTGCCCAGTTGGGAGCCGAAAGCGAGTGGCGCGTTGCCAACACCGTTTCCATCAAGGAAACCGCAGAGCAACTGGGCGTGGAATTGCGTTTTTTGGACGGGCAGCAAAAACAGGACAATCAAATTGCGGCAGTGCGCAAGCTTATTGTCCAAAGAGTGGATGTCATTGGCATCGCGCCCATTGTCGAAACTGGTTGGGATGAAGTCTTTCAGGAGGCGAAAGATGCGGGCATCCCCATTATTGTAGTGGACCGGCGTGCGGCTGTCCCGGAAGACCTTTACGCATCTTACTTGGGCTCGGATTTCCTTGAGGAAGGACACAAGGCTGCCCAGATCATGGCTGAACTGGTGGATGGGAAGGCGAATATTGTTGAATTGGTCGGCACAATTGGTTCCGCTCCGGCAAACGACCGGTATAAGGGTTTTCGGGAGGTGCTGAGGGATTACCCGAAAATGAAAATCATCGATTCGGAATCGGGGGATTTCACACTTGCCAGGGGCAAGGAAGTAATGAAGGCTTTTCTTCAGAAGCATGGCAATAAGATTACTGCGGTTTACGCTCATAATGACGACATGGCGGTCGGAGCAATCGAGGCAATCGAAGAATACGGGCTAAGACCCGGCGTGGACATCAAGATTGTTTCGGTGGATGCCGCGCGGGGCGCATTCGAGGCGATGATCGCGGGAAAATTGAACGCGACGGTGGAGTGCAATCCCCTGCTTGGACCCCAGTTCTTCGAACTGGCATTGAAAGTGGTCAATGGACAGCCCGTTCCCAAGTGGGTTCCGTCCATTGAAGGCGTCTTCTTCCCCGAAAACGCTGCCGAGATATTGCCCACACGCAAATATTAGCCTGTCGCCGAAAGAAAATTAACTCTTTTCGTAAAAAACTGCCGTGATATTGAACGGCAGTTTTTTTGCCCTCCCTGTGTAATGAAAAAATCGACCACTCCCCAAAAAGAAATCATGGTGTATCACGTCGGGAAGATGTATGCTATCTACAGTATGTGCTTTGATTCTCGCCTGTGTTTTATTCGTATGTGTTGGAAAAAACGGAAACAAACCAGAAAGGAGGTGTGCCGGCGGACAGATAATTAGGATCCAATAAAAGGTGGAGGTACTCGCTTATTGATTGGCGTCTCAAAGCAAGCACCTCCAAGCGAAAGATTGCCCGTCAGAGAAAGGCACCTTCGCGTGCCCCAATTATAGCGTATCAAAATCTCCGCAAGGAGAACCAATTAAACCAAAATGGAGAGAAGAAAATGTTCAAGAAAGTTGCTTTTTTGATCGTGCTTGCCGCCCTGATGTTGACTGCCTGCCAGCCAGCCGCCGCCCCGACCGAGGCTCCCAAACCCGCAGGGAAAGTTTACACCTATGCCGACATGACCCTCTGCTATCCCCAGCTTGGCGCTGAAAGCGACTGGCGCACCGCCAATACAGCTTCCTTCAAGGAAACCGCCAAGGAATTAGGTGTCACTTTGGTCTTCTCTGATGCCCAACAGAAGCAGGAAAACCAGATCTCTGCCATGCGCGCCTGCATTCAGCAGGGCGTGGATGTGATTGCATTGCCCCCGGTCGTTGAAGATGGCTGGGATGCAGTCCTCAAGAAGCCAAAGATGCCAATATCCCCGTCATCATTGTTGATCGTTCCGTCTCTGCAGACAAGTCCTTGTATGCTTCGCACATCGGCTCCGACATGGTGCTCGAAGGTCGGAAATCCGGCGAAGAAATGAACAAACTGCTGCCCAACGGCGGTAACGTCCTCGAAATTAGCGGCACCACTGGTTCTGGCGCTGCGACTGGCCGTGCCAAGGGCTTCCGCGAGACCCTCAATGCCAATATCAAGATTTTGGACTCCCAGACCGGCAACTTCAATCCTACTGAAGCTAAACCCGTTGCAGAAGCCTTCTTGAAGAAATACGCTGGACAGATCGACGGCTTCTTTATCCATAACGATGGCATGGCTGAAGCCGTTGTCGAAGCTTTGAAAGCTGCTGGCGTGAAACCCGGTGAGATCAAGATTGTGTCCGTGGATGGTACTCGTGGCGGTTTCCAAATGATGATCGATGGCTGGGTACAGGCTGATGTTGAATGCAATCCCCTGCTCGGACCCCAGGTCATGGAAATGGCTCTCAAGCTCATGAACGGCGAAAAGATCGACGCCGAAGTCCTCACCAACGAGACCGTATACTATCCTGACAACGCGGCTGAATTGCTGCCAACCCGCAAATACTAAGACTTACCCAGGTGTTGTTGTACTGAGATTTCCTGGTATCACGCAATAAAAAGAAGCGGCGTTGTTTTAAACGCCGCTTCTTCCCCAAAACCTGTATTTGAGACACATACCAACCAGGATTATAATTATAATAAAAGACAGGTGAAAATATTATGGCAGATTCTCAAAACATTCTAAGTATGAGCGGAATCAAGAAATCCTTTCCAGGTGTTGCAGCCCTTGAGGATGTTGATTTTTCCCTGCGAAAAGGCGAGGTTCATGCTTTGATAGGAGAAAATGGGGCTGGGAAATCCACTTTAATCAAAGTCTTGACCGGTGTGGAGCATCCTGATGCAGGCTCGATTGTATTGGACGGCAGGCTCGTACAAGTTCGGTCTCCCCAGCATTCCCAGGAACTTGGTATTAGCACGGTTTATCAGGAAATCAACCTGTGCACTAATATATCGGTTGCTGAAAATATTATGCTTGGGTTTGAGCCACATCGTTTTGGCGGCATTGATTGGGAAAAGATGAATGCCATGGCAAGCGAGGCGATGAAAAGACTGGATGTTGATATTGATGTTACACAACCTCTGGGAAATTTTTCAGTTGCCATCCAGCAAATGGTGGCGATTGTGCGTTCTCTTGAAGTTGCTTCTCCCAAAATATTAATTCTCGATGAACCCACTTCAAGCCTGGATGTCAATGAAACCAATCAACTTTTTGGAGTGATACGGAAATTAAAAGGCGAGGGGATAGGGATTGTTTTTATTACTCATTTTCTTGACCAGGTTTATGAAATAACTGACCGGATTACAGTATTGCGTAATGGTAAGCTGGTCGGCACCTATAATACTGCTTCGTTGCCTCGCATCGAGCTCATTGGCAAAATGTTGGGGCGCAGTTTGACCGAACTGGACGAAATGTCAAAAGCCAAGCAAAAAAGCGAACAAAAGAAGGATATGGAATGCCTGGTCGAAGCAAAAGGGCTGGGGCTCACAGGCTCCATCGAGCCGATTGATTTTGAGTTGCATGTCAGCGAGGTAGTTGGGCTTGCCGGCTTGCTTGGGTCCGGCCGCACTGAAATAGCAAACCTGATTTTTGGTATTGATACGCCTGATACAGGTTCTCTCACAATCAAGGGTAAAAAGATCAGCCATTTTTCGCCCTTGGCATCTCTTGAAAATGGGATCGCCTTATGCCCTGAAGATCGTAAGGCGGAAGGGATTGTGGGCGATTTAACAATTCGCGAAAATATCATCCTGGCTTTGCAGGCCCGATACGGATGGTTTAAATTCATAGGTGTTCAGAAACAATATGAAATTGCCGAAAAATATATAAAACTTTTGGGAATTGCCACACCATCCCCGGACCAGTTGGTTAAAAACTTAAGCGGTGGAAACCAGCAAAAAGTTATTCTGGCACGCTGGCTTGCAACAGATCCGCAGGTTTTGATCCTGGATGAACCCACTCGTGGTATAGACGTGGGGGCGAAAGCGGAAATTCAGAAGTTGGTATTGTTATTGGCACAGGAGGGCAAGTCCATCATATTCATATCCTCTGAATTGGAAGAAGTATTACGCACCAGTCACCGCATTGTTGTGATGCGAGACCGCAAGAAAGCCGCTGAATACCCCGGCGATGTGGATGACCACACCATTATCCAAACAATGGCAGGGATTTTATGAAAAACAACACTCCTTTATTCAAACGCATTCGTGAAAATCGGTTGTTCTGGCCCCTTGTTGCGCTGGCTTTGATTTTCATTTTTAATGCGATTTTTTCCCCCGGGTTCTTTAAACTCGGAATCTTGGATGGTCATTTATATGGGAATCTGATTGACGTTTTTAATAATTCAGCTCCCTTGATGTTGGTGGCGCTCGGGATGACCTTGGTGATTGCCACCGGAGGCGTTGACCTCTCAGTTGGCGCGGTGATCGCCATTTCGGCTGGAATGGGCGCGGTATTGATTAATCCAGTTTTTGGCAATGAAGAAATAACAAATGCCGTCGCGGCAGATCCGAATTTAACCAATACCCCTTTATGGCTGGTTGTGGTGGTTACTTTGGCGGCTGGCACTCTTTGCGGTTTGTGGAACGGGATGCTGGTCTCACGGGCAAAAATCTCGCCCATGGTGGCGACTCTGATCTTGATGGTGGCAGGTCGTGGAATTGCCCAGCTGATTGAAAGGGGGCAGATTATGACCGTTTATTACAAGCCCTATCATTGGTTTGGAAATGGCTTTATATTGGGGTTGCCCGTTTCAATCTATATCGTGGCAATTGTGTACGTAATCGCCTGGGTATTGGTCCGTAAAACCTCGATCGGACTGTTTATCGAGTCGGTTGGTCTCAATTCAAAATCGACTTATTACAGCGGCATTAGCGAGAAGAATATCAAGTTGTTCGCTTATACTTTTTGCGGTTTCTGCGGCGCCGTCGCGGGACTAATCCTTGGTTCCTACATCCATGCCATCGATGCCAACAATATTGGTCTCAATTATGAACTTGACGCAATCTTTGCAGTTGTCATTGGTGGCACCCTAATGTCGGGCGGACGGTTCTCCCTGCTCGCCAGTATAGTTGGCGCGCTTATCATTTGGACTTTCACGATCACCATGTATATCTTTGGCGTGCCGGCGAATGCCTTGTTGGCTGGCAGAGCCGTGCTGGTCCTGGTGGTAATTCTCCTTTATTCTGATTATGCTCGTCTAATTTTGAATAGATTTGTAGAGCAAAAAGGACCCCGACATGATGCAACGAATTAAATTCTTCCTGATAAATCACGGTCCCCTGCTGACCACCATAACGATATTTATTCTTGTCTACGTTATCGGAGGCAGGTTGTATCCTGCCATGCAAAAACCGCAGGTATTTTTTAACCTGTTCGTCAACAACGCCGCTTTGTTGATTGTATCCATTGGAATGACTTTTGTGATCCTGACCAAGGGGATCGATCTTTCTGTGGCTGGGATGATCGCGCTGACGTCTGCTGCTTCAGCGGCATTGCTCGTAAATGGCTTTAATCCTGTGGTTGTGATGATATTAATGTTGCTAATGGGTATTGCGTTTGGGCTTGCTCAGGGTAGTATTATTCATTACCTCAAAGTGGAACCGTTTATTGTGACCCTGATGGGACTCTTTTTTGCGCGCGGGATGGCTTTCATCATCACCCTTTCCTCTTTAACCATTAAGGATCCTTTCTACCGCTATCTGGCATTGACAAAGCTCCCTGTCCCTTTGTTCGAGAAGGCGTATGTATATATCCCTTCTCTTATTGGCCCGTTGCTGTTGCTGGTGGCAATTTACCTGGCAAATTTCACACGTTTCGGTCGGACTGTTTATGCCATCGGCAATAGTGAGCAATCCGCCATGCTGATGGGTTTGCCTGTCGCGCGTACAAAGATCATCGTATATGCCTTTGGCGGCTTTTGTTCCGCTCTGGCAGGGATTGTATTCAGCATTTCCCTGCTTTCGGGTTATGGCGGATATGCTCCAGGGATGGAATTGGATGCGATTGCATCGGTGGTCATCGGTGGCACGATGTTGACAGGCGGTGTGGGTAATGTAATTGGCACCCTGTTTGGGGTCTTGATTAACGGCACCATTGTATCCATCCTCCAGTTTAATGGCACCTTGAGTTCCTGGTGGACGCGCATTGGCGTTGGTGTGTTGACACTGATCTTCATCGGAATTCAAAGCCTGTTCTATATGAGAAAGAAGCATTCCTAGCCAGGCATTATATAAAGCGATAAATAGCGTCCGACGCTATTTGCGGCTTCTCCTTGGTTCTGTCTGCCTGTGGGCAGCGCAGGCAGACAGAACTGTGTCGTTTATGTTTGCGAACCATCCTTCGGGGGAAAAATATCGTTCAGCCACTCCTCTGTTTCTTTTGGATATTTGAAGTGGATGATTTTCAAATGCGCGTTTTCGGGGAACGAAAACAGCATGGGGTATTCCCGTTTGCGCCGCCAGTAGGTCTTGAACAGCCAGTGGAACAGCGACTCCTCCGACCATAATTTCAGGTGTCCCCAAAATGATTCGCGGTTGCCATTCCACAACTCCTCTCGCGTGACAGCCCTGCGGATGGTGCGCTTGAGCAGCCGCCAGAAGACGATGTGAAATGGATAATCCAGCCAGATAATGGCCTCAGCTTTTTGCCAGATCATGTCACGTACAACTTGATAATTTCCCGCCACAACCCAGGCTTCTGAAGCGATTGCTTTTTTAACCCGTTCGCAGAAAACCTCATTCAACGCTTCCACCCAGTTTGGCTCCCAATGTAAAGCATCCAATTCGATAAAGTCCAAACTGGCTTTTTGAGCGAGTCTCTCCGCCAGTGTGGACTTGCCCGATGAGGTGGTGCCAACCACGACAATGCGGCGGTAGGGGAAAGTGTTCATCCGGGTGGGATTATAATTTGCAAATCGCAAATCCAAAATTCAAAATGAGGCAAAATGTTCAATCTCCCCGATGATGAAATTCTTCCTCTCTCCAGAGAACATGTCTTCTGGACGTGGTCCGCACAAGCCAAAGTGAATCCCATCGCCATCAAAAAGGCGAAGGGTGTGTATTTCTGGGATGTGGACGACAAGAAATATCTCGACTTCAATTCAATGACGATGTGCGTCAACATCGGTCATGGTGATGAGCGCGTCATTAAAGCCATGCAGGAGCAGGCGGCTGAATTACCTTACGCCGCGCCCGGCATGGCGACTAAAATCCGCGCGCTGGCAAGCAAATTGGTGGCGGAGATCACCCCGCACGGCGCGTTGACCAAGATCCTGTTTACCCTCGGTGGCGCGGATGCGAACGAAAATGCCATCAAGATCGCGCGGGGATACACCAAGCGCCATAAGATCCTTTCGCGATATCGCTCATATCACGGCGCGACGGCGGGGGCAATGGCGGTCACAGGCGACCCGCGCCGCGTGGGTTGGGAGCCGAACCTGATGACGGGCGTGGTGCATTTCCTCGACCCATATCGCTACCGCTCAACCTTTCATCGCACAAATCCCGATATTTCAGAAGCGGAGTTTGCCCGCGATTACCTCAACCACCTCGAAGAGATTATTCTTTACGAAGGTCCCGACTCCATTGCGGGCATCCTCATGGAATCTGTGACCGGCACAAACGGCATCATCATCCCGCCGCAGGGCTACATGCAGGGCGTCCGTGCCTTGTGCGATAAATACGGCATCGTGATGATTGCCGACGAAGTGATGAGCGGATTTGGTCGTACAGGAGAGATGTTTGCCATCGAGCATTGGGATGTCGTCCCAGACATCATGACGATGGCGAAGGGACTCACATCCGCGTATGCTCCGCTGGGCGCAGTGGCGATGAAACCCGAAATTGCGGCGGCTTTCGATGCACATGCTTTCGAGAGCGGGCTGACCTACACCTCGCATCCCATTTCGCTGGCGGCGGCGATAGCCAATATCGAAGCCATGAGACAGGATAAGATGGTCGAGCATTCCGCAAGCATGGGATTGGTCCTGCGCAAGATGTTGACTGACCTGGGCGAAGCACATCCCTCGGTGGGTGAAGTTCGCAATATTGGGTTGTTCGGGATCATCGAGCTAGTGAGAGACCGCAAGACGAAGGAGCCGATGGCTCCGTGGAACGGGTCATCGCCTGAGATGACCGCTTTCAAGAAGTATTGCACAGATCACGGATTGTTCCTCTACACCCACTGGCATACTGTATTAATCATCCCGCCGTTGATTATCACGGAAGAGGAATTGAAGGAAGGGATGGATATTTTGGATAAAGCGTTGGAGATTACTGATAAGGCAGTGAAATAATAAACGTCGTTCCCTTCCCAACTTCGCTTTCAACATCAATCGTCCCGCCGTGTGCGAGGACGATTTGTTTTGTGATGGCAAGTCCGAGGCCGCTATGTGCTCGGTCAGTGCGGGATTTGTCGCCGCGCCAGAATCGGTCGAAGATAAACGGCAGGTCCTCGGGAGGGATGCCTGAACCTGAGTCTTGTAAAGTAATTTGGGATTGGTTGTTGGTAATTTGAATAACGCGAATGGAAATCTTTCCACCTTGCGATGTGTGGCGGAGGGAATTCGAGATGAGGTTGGATAATGCCTGATTGAGCCTGTCGTAGTCGGCGGTGAGTTCGAGGGTGGGATCTGAGACTTCGGTTTGCAGGTCAATGCCGAGGGATGCAGCCTGGGCGGCGAAGCTCGAAGTGAGGTCAGCCATCAGGTCGGCAATCAGGAATCGGGTGGGATGAAGAGGGAGTTGACCGGCTTCGGCGAGGGATAGAGTCTGCAAATCGTTCACCAGTCGCGCCAGTAGTTGAGTCTCTTCCAGCGTGTTGTTGATGTGTTCGGGCGTCGCCTCGTAGACTCCGTCCAGAATCCCTTCGAGGTTGCCCTGAATGATGTGAAGCGGCGTGCGGAGTTCGTGGGCGATGTCGGCGGTCAGGTTGCGACGCTGCTGGTCGGCGCGTTCGAGTTCGGCGATCATGTGATTGAAGCGTCGTGCAAGCTGGCCGAGGTCGCCGGGGAAATGTTCGCGCACGCGCACGCTCAAGTCGCCCTCAGCAACCGCATCGATTGCCGACATGACATCTGCCATCGGCGTGCCAAAACGGCGGAAACCCCAGCGACCGATGACCGACGCGATGAACATGAAAAGCAGGGGAAGTCCGCACAGGGGAATCAAGATGCCGCCATGGAACTCATGTTGCTTTTGCGTGGCAATGAAATAAACAGCGATTGCAATGGCGGCGATCATGAAAAAGGTCATCCCGCCAAAGACGAATGCCACGCCTCTGAAATAGGCGCGGCGTTTGCCCGTCCAATGTGGCGGCGGGAAGTGGTGGGGACGATGATAGTCGTGTGGTCGCATGTTATCGTTCGATGAAACGGTAGCCGATTCCGTAAACAGTTTCGATCATGTTTTGGTTGGACTCCGCTTCGAGTTTCTTGCGCAGGTTTTTGATGTGTGAGTCCACACTGCGATCGATGCTGGACGCGCCGCCGTGCAGATCGTCAAGAAGCTGCTCGCGGGTGAGGGTCTGACCTGGTCGGCTGGCGAGGAGTTGCAACAGCTTGAACTCGTTGGGAGTCAGCTTGATGGGAATGCCGTTGAAGGTGACCGAATATTTTTCGGCGTCAATCTCCAGTCCGCCCGCGCGGATGACGCTTGGCGCTTTGACCTCGCCTTTGGTTCGGCGGAGTAGGGCGCGCACGCGGGCGACGAGGGCACGCGGCGAAAATGGCTTGGTGATGTAATCGTCCGCGCCGATTTCCAAACCTGTGACCTGATCCACTTCCTCGGCGAGGGCGGTGAGCATGATGATCGGCACGCCGCTTTCGCGGCGGAGAATCTTGCAGACTTCGCGACCGTCGATTTGGGGGAGCATCAAGTCGAGCACGATGAGATCGGGCTTTTCGCGTCGGGCAGCCGTCAGCGCGGTTTGACCGTCGGTGGCGATGGTAACGCGGAAGCCGTTCTTCTCCAGATAATCGCGTGCAAGGCGGACGATCTTGGGTTCGTCGTCAACAACGAGGATGAGTTCCTGCATAAGTTAAGTTTACCAAATTACGACTTGTTTATTGCTGCAATTCAATTTTCACTGCCAGCATTTTTTTAGCGGTGCGTTCACAATCTTCAAAGACCGGTACGCCATTTTCATCCATCCTTACCTGCACGAACTTCGCTCTTTGCGCGTCCGTTTTGAAGTTGTCAAAAAGTCTTTGTGCGACTGCATGTTCGTCTTCGATAACAGAACCATATCCCTGGGCACTCTTTCTGTTTAGAATAACCGTAACATTGGCGCCTCCCCGAAGGTTTCGCCACCATTTGCTGCTGCGTTGACTGAAGAGCCACAGTGTATTCCCTTCGCGAAGGTATGCGGTGGGTGTCGTAATAGGTTTGCCGCTCTTTCGCCCTGTCACGGTAATTAATAGCATGTTCTTACTAACCAAAGAATGAAATGATGACTTTATTAACCAAGCCATTATAGAATTAATCCACATTTTGCCTCCTTTGATTTACTTTCTTCTTCAATTGCAATTTTTAGATCTGTGAAGGGAGCGTGATAGACGCTCCCTTCGGGTATTTGTTGCTTTTTACTCTTCCTTCTTTTCACCTTCAGGCTTTTCGCCATGGGCGCGTTTGTGCCAGTCGCTGAAAATGGGTGGGACGCCGTCTTCCCAGTGCCTGCCCCACGGACCGTGCATGTGACTACCGTTCCACATCATGCGGCGGAAGAAGAGCATCTTCATCGCGCCGAGGAACAGGAACAGGAAGATGATGGAGCCGCAGATCGCGCCGATGGGGTTAAAGAAGCCGTGATGGAAGGGCATGGGCTGGTAACCATACCCAAAGCCGTGTCCATATGACATGAAGGGCGCAGGAACAGCCTGTCCATTTTCCGCGGCTTTCTCGATGGCTTTGGCAACGGCGGGAGCCTGTGAAACTCCCTGCGCCATGCCCGCGCGGTAACCGAATGCTCCAGCGCCAGCAATAAGTCCGAGGACAATTACTGCACCGAGGACACGAAGCCAGATAAACGAACCGTTTTTCATTTTTACCTCCAGTAGGTGATTGATTTGGTTTGTTTTACACCCCTACTATAGCAATCCATTATGGAGGAATTATGGACGGGCGCGGCAGGGTTTGTGGAGGTTTGGGATTGTTAAAGGCGAAACCCTTCACAAGCTTCTTGACAGGGATTTTCTTTGCCCGTAAAATGTAGAACATTTATTCTGGTTCCGCAAGGGTTTTGTGACCTCGACCAGTTTTCCGTTGCAGTGAAATCAAAGGTGGATTTCGTTTATGAGCCTGATACATGTCAAAGACTTAAGCAAGCATTTCAAAATCCTCAACCGCCGCGAGGGATTGGGCGGTGCATTTCGTGACCTGTTCTCGGGGAGTTATCGAACCGTCGAAGCAGTGGCAGGCGTCTCGTTCGATATCGAAGCGGGTGAAATCGTCGGCTATATCGGACCGAACGGCGCGGGCAAATCAACCACCATCAAGATGATGACAGGCATCCTCAAGCCGACGGGCGGACAGATCCAGGTCAACGGGCTGGCTCCGTACGAAAATCGCATCCGCCAGGCGCAGATCATGGGCGTGGTGTTTGGTCAGCGGACACAGTTGTGGTGGGATCTGCCCGTGATCGAGTCGTTCAAGATATTGAAGGAAATCTACAAGGTTGACCAAAAGACCTTCGACGAGCACATGAACATGTTCAACGAACTGGTGGGTTTGAAGGGGCTGTATTCGCAGCAGGTGCGCACGCTGTCGCTGGGACAGCGCATGTTGTGCGATATCACCGCCTCCTTCCTGCATAACCCGCAGGTTGTGTTTTTGGACGAGCCCACCATTGGGTTGGACATTGCGGTCAAGGCGAAGATGCGTTCGATCATCAAGCACTTGAATCAGACGCGCAACACCACCATCATCCTGACCACTCACGATCTGGGCGACGTGGAAGCCTTGTGCAATCGCATCATCATCATCGACAAGGGCAAAATCCTTTACGATGGCGACATCAAACGGGTGAATGCCCTGTTCGGCGCGTATCGCACTTTGAAGTTGCAGATCGACGGGTTTTCCGAATCCACGCTGCAAAGCTTGAGAGATAAACTCATGGAGTGTTTCGGCGGCGACCACGGAATCGCCATCGGCGAAACCGAGGAGTTCTGGACCGATGTCACCATCGACCAAGCACGTACCCCGCTGTCGGATGTGCTGAACCACGTCATGACCAACTTCCCCGTGTCCGATGTGCGCATCGTCGAAATCTCGATGGAGAACGTCGTCCGCAAAGTTTACGATGGAGCGTTGTCATGAGAGGCTATCTGGCGGTCCTGCGTGGAAGTTTTATGGTTGGGGTGGTCTATCGCTTCGGCTTCCTGTTCAACATCATCGGCAACATCGTTTACCTCGGCGTTGCCTACTATCTTTGGAAAAGCATTTACCGATATTCCGATACCATCCGCGGCTTGACCTTCAACGAGACCTTTTTGTACGTGGGACTTGGCAGCGCGATCTTCATCCTGCTCAAGACCTACGTGGACTGGTTCCTCAACTTCGAGATTCGGGAAGGCTCCATCGCCAGTTACCTGATCAAGCCGGTTGACTTTGGGTTGTACTATCTTTTCATTAGCTTTGGTTCGGTCTTGATGAATCTGGCTGCCATCACGCTTCCCACCATTGTCATGATGCTTTTTGTGTTCAAGGTCAAGTTTACGCTGGGACCGGGGCTGATTCTCCTGCCGCTGAGTTTGTTCATGGCGTTCATGATCAGTTTTTGCTTTGACTATTTCATCGGCTTGCTTGGCTTCTATTCCGAGTCGGTCTGGGGAATGAGTACGGTCAAGGAAATCATCGTAACCGTTTTTTCGGGCGCGCTGATTCCCTTGCAGTTCTTTCCCGACTGGCTGCAAAATGTTTTGCTTTGGCTTCCCTTTCAGGCAATCTATCACACCCCGCTGATGATGATTACCAGACCCGATCAAGGCTGGGATGTTTTCCTGCCCATGCTGCTCGTGCAATTGGTTTGGGTCGTCGTGTTGTTCGTCGGCACGCGCCTGTTCTACAACCAGGCGATCAAAGTCCTGCGGGTGAGCGGAGGTTGAGATGAGAACCATTGGCGAATATCTCCGTTTGTATTTCATCATCGAGGCGCAGTACATCAAAGCCCGCATGCAATACCGCGCCGACTTCATCATCAGTTCGGTTGGGATGTTCTTCTCGAGCCTGGCGACGCTCGGCATCTTCTGGGTGATCCTCGAATCCGTGCCCGACCTCGCGGGCTGGTCGCTGATGGAGATGGTTTTTATCTACGCCTTCTACATGATCGCGATCTCGCCCATGCAAATTCTGTTCGACCACGCCTGGCAGCTGCGCTTCCACATCCAGCAGGGAACCTTTCTGAAGTACTACTTCCGCCCGCTCAACATGATGTTCTATTACATGTCCGAGATGTTCGACCTAAAGGGCTTGACCCAGCTGGCGGTGGGAATCATCCTGCTGGTATATTCCTCGATCCAGCTTCACCTTGACTGGACTCTGTTCCGAATCGCGCTGCTGCTCGTTGCGCTTTTCAGCGCCGCGCTGGTGCAGATTTCCATCATCGTGGCTGCGTCCTGCGCCTCCTTCTGGGTGATCGACTCCTATCCCGTGCTTGGTCTGGCTTGGAAACTGCGCGAGTTCTCTCCCTATCCGATGACGATCTTCGACGGCGCGTTTCGCTTCGTCTTTACCTTCGTCATCCCGATTGGGTTTGTTTCCTTCTACCCCTCGCAGTTGTTTCTGCGTCCGCAGGAGGTGTCCCCGCTTGTGTATTTTTCCCCGATCATCGGCATCGGCTTGTTCGCGCTGACCTACTGGATATGGACGAAGGGAGTGAACAGCTACACGGGGACGGGGTCGTAGCGGAGCTGTGATGTAACTTTTCCCATCTCAGGGTATCCAATTGAGTGCAAATCTGTAATAATTGAGACGAAAACATCGTCTCAATTTTGCTTCAAATCCATTCTTAGGAAAACAACATGGCGAACGAAAAACACGTGAAAGTATTGATCCTTGGCTCTGGACCCGCAGGCTTGTCTGCGGCTTTGTACGCGGCGCGGGCGGAGTTGAATCCTGTGGTGTTGACCGGGATGCAGTTGGGCGGTCAAGCCGCATTGACTCACGTCATCGAGAATTATCCTGGCTTTCCAACAGGCGTCGGCGGGGCGGAACTCGGCGAGTTGTTCCAGAAACAGGCGGAACATTTCGGCGCGAAGGTCGAATTTGACATGGCGCACGAAGTCGACTTTTCCCAACGCCCTTACACGGTCAAGACCGACAGCGGAGTCTACAAAGCCGACACGTTGATCATCTCCACGGGCGCAAGTTCGATTCACTTGAACGTCCCTGGCGAGGTCGAGATGACGGGACGCGGCGTCTCCTACTGCGCCACCTGCGACGGCTGGTTCTTCAAGGAGAAGAAGGTCGTGGTGGTGGGCGGTGGCGACAGCGCATTCGAAGAAGCGCTCTTCATCACCCGCTACGCTTCCTCCGTCACACTCATCCACCGCCGCGAGGAGTTCCGCGCGGGCGTACTTTTGCAGAAGAGGGCGAAGGAACATCCCAAAATGAATTTCATCTTCAACACGGTCGTGACCGAAGTGGCGCAGGGTGACAAACTCACAACCCTCAAACTCAGGAACGTCAAGACAGGTGAAGAATCTAACTTTGAGACCGATGGTTTGTTCATCTTCATTGGACATTCGCCAAATACGGAAATGTTCAAAGGCAAACTCGAAATGAGCGATCTCGGCTACATCAAGGTCAACGACAGAATGGAGACCAACGTTCCAGGCGTGTACGCGGCAGGCGAAGCGGCGGACCCAACTTTCAGGCAGGTGATTACATCTGCAGGCATGGGTGCGGCGGCAGCCATTCAGGCAACGAGGTTCCTCGAAGCCGAGGAATGAAAATATGCAGGAAGAACTCCTTTTAAATGGGAGTTCTTCTTTTTTGCGCGGGGATGACGATTTCAAGATTATGACATTTTGTACTAATAATCCGCGCTGGTTTCGGATAAAATTAACAAAGATTTCTGTAGGAAAAATCGCCAAATATTTCTCGGAGGAACAATGAAAAAGATTTCCATTATAGGCGCCGGTAACACCGGCGCAACCACTGCCCATTGGCTTGCTGAACGTGAGATTGCGGACGTTGTCCTGCTGGATGTGGTGGAGGGAATGCCGCAAGGCAAGGGATTGGATTTGCTGGAGGCAATGCCAATCATCGGCAGGGACACCAAGGTCAAAGGCACGAACGATTTTGCCGACACAAAGGATTCCGACATCGTCATCATTACAGCGGGGATCGCGCGCAAGCCAGGCATGAGCCGCGACGACCTGTTGAAGACCAATGCGGAGATCGTGGGTAACGCCGCCACCGAATCGTTGAAATATTCCCCCAACGCCATTTTCATCGTGTTGACCAACCCGCTGGACACGATGGCATACCTTGTGATGAAGAAGACCGGCCTGCCGCGCGAGCGGGTCATCGGTCAGGCTGGGATTTTGGACTCCGCCCGCATGCGTGCCTTCGTCGCAATGGAGACAGGTGTCAGCGTGGAAAACATCCAGTGTTACGTCCTTGGCGGACACGGCGATGAGATGGTCCCGTTGACCCGCCACTCCAATATCGCCGGTATTCCCCTGCGCGATTATCTCCCCGCCGACAAGCTCGAAGCCATTGTCAACCGCACGCGCAAGGGCGGCGGCGAGATCGTAAACCTGCTCAAGACGGGATCGGCGTTTTATGCCCCCGCGATGGCTTGCGCCCAAATGGCGGACGCCATCCTGAAGGACAAGAAATTGATCGTGCCATGCGCCGCCTACATGAAGGGCGAGTATGGTCTGAACGACATGTACTTTGGTGTGCCTGTGATGCTGGGGGCGGGCGGCTTGGAAAAAATCATCGAATACAAGTTCGATGAGGCTGAGAAAGCCATGTTCGAGAAATCTGCTGCGTCAGTCAAGGAAACCCATGAGGCTCTCAAGAGCCTGGTGGCGCTCTAAATTTCTTAATCCAGAGGTAGTAAAGAGAGGAGAGTACCATGATCTTGCACGAGAAAATTTCCGCACAGTTGCCCGCCTGGCGCGAGCGCATCAAGTCGCTGGCGAAGGAACATGCCGACGTCGTGGTCGATCACGTGACGGTGGGACAGGTGGTCGGTGGGATGCGCGACATCAAGTCCCTGCTGACAGATGTTTCGTACGTCGATCCCGCGCATGGGATTTTGTTCCGCGGCATGCCCATCCCCGAAGTGTTGAAGAAATTGCCCAAAGCGCGCGGGAATAAAATCCCGCTGGTGGGCGGCTTCTATTACCTGCTCATGATCGGTGAACTGCCGACAAAGGAACAGGCTGAAGAAGTGGAAGCCGAATGGGCGAAGCGTTCCGAAGTCCCCGACCACGTCTACAAGATGCTCAAAGCCATGCCGAAGGAGACTCACCCGATGACTCTCTTCTCGCAGGCTGTGCTGGCTTTGCAGGGCAGGTCGGTCTTTGCGAGCCGCTATCACTCGATGAAGAAGGACGCTTACTGGGAAGCCGCGCTGGAGGACGCTCTCGACCTGACCGCAAAACTTCCCATCATTGCGGCGTACATCTACCGCATGAAATATTTTGGCGAGACCAAGAAGCTGAAATACAATCCCAAACTGGATTACGGCGCGAACTTCTCCAAGATGATGGGCGTCGCCGACAGGAAGGGATATGCCGAACTTGCCCGCCTGTACTTCATCCTGCATTCCGACCACGAGTCAGGAAACGTTTCGGCGCATACCATGCACCTGGTTGGGTCGGCTCTCTCAGACCCGTACCTTTCCTTCTCCGCCGCACTCAACGGTCTTGCTGGACCTTTGCACGGGCTTGCCAATCAGGAATGTCTCGGCTGGCTGTTGGATGTTTACAAGCAGTTTGGCGGTGTTCCGTCCCGCGACGATCTGTACAAATTCGCATGGGACACCCTCAACAGCGGACATGTGATCCCGGGCTATGGACATGCCGTCCTGCGTGTGCCTGATCCGCGTTACATGGCTCAGTTGGAGTTTGCGAAAGCCCGCTTCCCGCAAGATGACCTTATTCGACTGGCGGAGATGGTCTTCGACGTCGTGCCGACCGTCCTCAAGGAGCAGGGCAAGGCGAAGAATCCTGCCCCGAATGTAGATGCAATCTCTGGAACTTTGCAGTACTACTACGGCGTGCGCGACTTCGATTTTTACACCGTCCTCTTCGGTGTGGGACGCGCCCTCGGCGTGACCTGCAACTACGTCTGGGCGCGTGCGCTGGGTCAGCCGCTCGAACGTCCCAAGTCACTAACGACGAAGATGCTGGAAGATGTGGTGGCGAAGGCGAGTCAGCCTGCACAGTAATTGGTGATTGGTAAAAAGAAGAGCCTGCGAGATTTTTTCTCACAGGCTCTTTTTGATTACCGATATTCCTTTGACAGTCCGTTTGCATCCACCAGCAGGCTGTCGTTGCGGACGTAGATTCCGTTTTTCAGCCTTGTGTATTGCTCATTGCCCTGCATAAACGAAGGCAGCGCGGTGAAGTTATCGGCAATCAGGTCGGGCTGGAGTCCGTCGATGCTGTAGTTGTAGTCCCATTTGTTGTGACCAGGATAAAACGTCCCGTGCGCGTCTCCCATGGCGATGATGGGATCGTTCAAGCCGAGCAGGTCGATGGTCGTCCGCTCCGAGTAGTAGGGGACTTGTCCAGCCGCGTGGACGGCGATCACTGCTTCGGGCGACGTGTTTTGCGCGATGTGCAGTCCCAGCTTCACGCGGCGGATGTCCGCTTTGAGGAGAGGGGCGTTGTCGATGCCGTAGGTGAACCACGGCTCTCCGCTGACAATGAGCAGAACGCCAAGCGCGAGCGGGATGGCAGGCCGCAGCGCGGCTTTCGGGTTGGTCGATGCCGATTGGGGCTGACCAGCCTTCAGGTCGGCGAGGACGCGGCTCGCCATCCAACTGAAGAGCAGAATCAGCGCGGGCATCCCCTGTGTGATGAATCGATTCGCGGCGTTCGTCTCAGGCTCTGCATAATCCCCGCCGACGTAGATCGAGTAGGCGCATTGGACGAGGAAAATTCCCATCAACAATAGCGCTTCACGGTTGCGCTGTAATTTATAGAAGAGGAGCGCGGCGAGTGAAAATAACAAGAGGAAAAGCGTGTCGCGGGTTGCGAACTGACTGAAGACTAAAATCCCGTGACGGATGCGCTCCAGCGCCGAGAAGCCCGTGACCTTTTGATAATAGGTGATGGGGAGGACGCTGCCGAAGTAGGCTTGTTGAAACCAAAGGATGCCAAGTGTGGTGACGACGATTGCGGCGGCGGGGACGATGGCGCTGCGTTTGTCTTTGGCAAAAAGATATGCCGCGATGAGGACGGCGGCGATGGCTGCATCCAGGCGGACGAGGATTGCAAACGAGAGCAGAACCCCGACGAGGAAGGTTTTCTTTTGCGTGTATCCAATTAGGATGGAAAGGTCGATTAGCAGGACGAGCAGTCCCACTTCCATGCCGCGCAGGGACCAAAACACCAGCGGAAAATAAAACGCAGTGACGAGGGCGGCAAGTGTCGGCGCATGTTTTGAGTCTGGGAGAAGGTGGCTGGCGATTTGCCAAACGACGTGGACATTTGCCAGCAGGATGACGGCTGAGGTCAGCATGACCGCAAGCGAAATTTTTGAAGCGGGGATGGGGAAGAGGTGCAGGAAGGACAGGTAGAGAGCCCAGCCGAGGTTGGTGAAGCCTTCGACGGGTGCGTCGCCAATATTCCAGACCAAGCCGTGTCCCTGCGCGAGGTGCCTGGCGTAGCGCATGGAAATCATGGCGTCGTCCACCAGCGTGAAAAAACGTTCATCGCCGACGACAAAGGATGTGCCAACGATGAACGCCAGATAGAAAATTGCCGCGATTGCCAGAATGAGGTTGAGGGGTTTGCGCTCGGTTGATGTAGTCATCGGCGCGAGTATAACATGAGCCAGTTTATAGACCTGACAGGTTTTACTGCGACCTGGGTCGACCGTGTTCCTTGCGTATCAGAAGCGACACACTCAACCAGGGCTTTTTGGAAATGTCGCCACGGCGCCACACGACGCCTGTCAGGTCTTTCGTTATCTCACATGCGGCGCAAGCGACGCCAGCTCTGCGCGGAGGTTTTCGATAATTCTCAGGTTGCCGCCCTCATCGCCTTGTTTCCGCGCCTGCTCTTTTTTGTGCGCAAGTTCACCACAGACCTGGTAAAAACGCGAGGTGTTTCGTCCACTCAAGCCCGCGGTGGTCACTGTCCACGGGGAGAGGGCTTTTTGATATTGGGCGGGCGAGATCAAACCAGAGGTCACTTCCGAGTACAGGTTGTTCCTCACAATGTTGCGCTCGTGGACGATCATCCAGATGATGAAGACCAGCATGAGCGTCCAGCCGAACCAATCCACGATGGTTCCTACGGCGAGACCTTCAACTCCGCCGATGAGCCCGCCAAAGGTGTTGTGGAAGGCGTGAGTTGTCACCGCCACGCCATAGCCGATGATGGGCGCAATAAGTTTGACCAGCATGTTTCTGTTCGTGCGTGCGACGGCAAACCCGATCCCCGTGAAGGCGGTGTAGAACGGATGCTGCCAGCCCACGAGAATGACGCGGACGAAGACGAGGAAGGCCAGTCCGCCCCAACCGCCTTCCTGATAGCCGTTGCGGAAGATGTACAGTGTGTTCTCGGTGGCGGCGAACCCAAGCGCGGCAACTGCCCCATAGATGATGCCGTCGAGAATGGAGTCGAATTCCTTGTAGAACATGAAGAAGACGATGGCGACCGCCAGCCCTTTGAGAAATTCCTCCACGATGGGCGCAACGATGGACGTGGTCCCGATCTCAGCCGCGCCCTCTGAACCCGTGAACACATAAATGCCAATACCAAATACGGTATTGATAATAAATGCGCCGCCCGCCGCGATCACCACACCCCAAAAGAAAGCCGCGCCAAACAAAATCTTTGGTTCCTTTTCGTAACGGTCCAGCCAGTAGACGAACGCCGCAAAAATGAACATGGGTACGAAACCGAAAAACAGGGAAACAAGGAATGGCATGGGATCCTCCTTTATTGTTGTAGAGGCGAGGTCATCTCGCCCCTACGAGAAAATCAATTCTGTTCTTTCCACGCGCGTATATTCAGGCTCGATGCCCAGCGCGATCAACACTTCTTCGGGACGTCCCGTCGCGCCTTCGCGCGCGGCGAGCTTCATGCGCAGGGAAGGTTTTTCATCCGCGGACACGCTAAGTTCTTCAATGAGCGGACGCAGGTCATAGAATTTACTGCGACGTTCGCGCGGGAGGGATTCGGCTTCGAGGATTTCCTCCACCCTGTGACTCAACTCCGACCCGTCAACTGGTTCCGTCAATTCGACCTGGTACACAGCCGAGAGGACCTGAGTCTGCAAGGCGGGCAGTTTCTCGTCCACGCTTTCCACGCGGATGATTTGGATGTCAGGTGGCAGGCTGGCTTGCAGGCGGGAGGCGATTTCCTCGGTGGGGATGTTTTCGTTGAAGCGCACATCCAGCGCCTCACAACGGGACGAGAATCCCAGCGGCAGGGCGGAGGCGAGGCTGATCTTCGGCTGTGGGTGGAAGCCCTGCGAATAGCTCAACGGCAGGTCCGCGCGGCGCATGGCGCGTTCCCAGAGCCGGTGCAGGTCAAGGTGACCTGTGTATCGCAGCGCGCCCTGTTTCGAGAAGGTGATTCGCGCGCGCATTATTTGAGTTCCGTTTCGATGGATTTCAACCAGCGCTGGATTTCCATGCTGGCGTGGCGGTAGGGTCTGTACGTGTGTTCGGCAACGCGGTGGAACAAGTCGTGGTCGAGGCATTGGTTTTGGGTCAGCCTCTCCATCGCAGACACGATGCTGATGTACGCGGCAAGTTCCTGCTCCACGATGTCGTCGAGGCTGATGCGCTTGTATTTCTGGGTGACAAGGTGGTCCGGTTTTTCCTTGTGGCACAGCGGCGACTCGTAATCTGGATAACCGTTTATTTTTTGGAAATCCTCAAAGGCTGTGTATGACGTGCAAGGCGCATAACTTTCGCCGTGTAAAACTTCGCTCAATCTGTCGGCGATGAACTGCTCGCGGGAGAGGATGTCCGCCAGCAAGTCTTTGATGGACAGGTTTCGGAAAACGCCAGCCATGGTCATCTGGCGCAGAAAGCCAGCCTGATTCAGCAAATGTTCAAACTTGTCGCGCTCGCGCTGCAAGCGGGGAAGGAAGATGATTTTGTTCATGAAAGAAATTGTTTTCATGCTCCATCGGGGGCTTAGCCCCCGATGGAGCGAATTTTAGTTACTAATAACTGCCAACTGTTCCCTGCCCACTTTCGGCTTCACTTCGGGACATTTCCACGCATCGCCGGGGTTTTCGCGGCGCAGGTTGATGAAGGTCGGCAGGATACCACAGGCAAAGCAGTTTGTGCGGCAATCCACGCGGATGTGACCTTCGAGCGACTGACGGAAATCCTGAAACAAAAAGTTCTTGCGGACGGCGGCGGTGATGTGCTCCCACGGAAAGACCTCGTCGGTGCGGCGCTGACGGTGGGTGTAGAACGCGGGGTCGAGTCCATGCTCTTCGAAGGCGGGCAGCCATGCGGCATCTTTCTTGCCTTCGTTCCAGGCGTCGAACTTCGCGCCGTTCTTCCACGCGGAATAAACCACCTCCGCCATGCGCCTGTCGCCGCGAGTCAACCACGCTTCGAGCAGGGTGTCTTCGGGCCTTGTCCAACTGACCTTGATGCTTTTGTCCTTCATCAACTGACGTTTGAGCAGCGCCTGCTTTTCGAGGATGTTCTCCTTCGTGTCGCACGAAACCCACTGGAAGGGAGTCTGCGGCTTGGGGACGAAGGTGCTCACGCCCACGTTCAGCTTGACCTTCCAGCCGACGGCTTTGCGCCCCTCGGCGATCACGCGCTTCGACAAATCCACGATGGCTTGCACGTCCTCCAGCGTCTCGCTGGGATGCCCGATCATGAAGTACAGCTTGATGGTTGTCCAGCCGCGCTCATAGATTTGGCGCGTGGTATTGATGATGTCTTCGTCGGGGATGAACTTGTTGATGATGCGGCGCATCCGCTCGCTGGCGGCTTCTGGAGCGAGGGTGAACCCCGCCGAATGTTGCTGCCTCAACCTGTCCATCAGGTCAATCGAAACAGATTCAATTCTCAGCGAAGGCAGACCCACTGTCAGCTTGCGTCCTTCAAAGCGTTTGCTGACCGCGTCCACCAGTTCCTGAATGTGGGTGTAATCCGATGAGGAGAGCGACATGAAAGCCAGCTCCTCGAACCCCGTCGAGCGGATGGCGGCATCGGCGGCTTCGACAACTTCCTCCACGCTGCGCTCGCGCACGGGACGGGTGATCATCCCCGCCTGACAGAAGCGACACCCACGGGTGCATCCGCGCATGATTTCCACCGAGGCGCGATTGTGGACCACCTCGATGTTCGGCACGATGAACTTGACGGGCGACGGGGGAAGTTTCGCCACGATGCGTTTGGTGATGACCTTGGGAACGTCGGGACGGGTGGGTTGGGTGTACGCGACAGTTCCATCGTCCAGATAGGTTGTCTCGTAAAACCTGGGGACATACACGCCGGGGATGTTTGCCAGCTCAAGCAACAAGTCGTCACGTTTGAAAGTTGGCAGGTTGGCAGGTTTCAACTTGTCAACTTTCAAACCTTTAAACTTTTGAACGACATCGATAATATCGTGAATCACTTCCTCCCCCTCGCCGATGACAAACGCATCGATAAAGGCGTGGAGCGGTTCGGGGTTCGTGGTGGAATGTCCGCCCGCGATGATGATGGGGTGGCTTTCGTCACGTTCCGCCGAGTGGACAGGGATTCCAGCCAGGTCGAGGATATTGAGCGCGTTGGTGTAGAGCGTCTCGTAGGGCAGGGTAAAACCGATGAGGTCGAAGCAGGCGAGAGGTTGTTTCGATTCGAGCGCGTAGAGCGGAATCCCATGCTGGCGCATCAACTCTTCCATGTCCAGCCAGGGCGCGTAGGCGCGTTCGGCGAGAGCGTCCTCCCGCTGGTTGATCTGGTCGTAGAGGATTTTCAAGCCGACATTGGAAACGCCGATGTCGTAAATATCGGGGAAGACCAGCGCCACTTTGGTCTGCGCCTCCCCCCAATCCTTGACGGTGCTGTTGAGTTCGCCGCCGACATATCGTCCGGGCTTTTGTACCTTTAAAAGAATACGGTCTAATTTTGCTTCTATTTGCTCAGGAGTTGGCATGGGCAAATTATACTAGAATTGTCAAAATTGGACCTCCTGCATAAATATTTTCAGAAACGGTGCCTTCAAACCGAAAAAGCGGAACTTTTGCGCTCCATCTCAGACCTCCGTTTGCACCAGTTCGACAAAGGCTTTTGTCAATTCGGGGTCGAAGTGAGTGCCAGAGTTGCTGCGGATATATTCCAGCGCCTCTGCTTTGGACATTGCCATCCGGTAGGGGCGGTCTGAGCAGAGGGCGTCCCACACATCTACAAGCGCAAACAGACGGGCTGCGATGGGTATTTCTTCACCTTTTAATCCCTGCGGGTAACCCGATCCATCCCATTTTTCATGATGGCAATAGGGAATATCAAGCGCGCGCGACAAAAACGAAATTGGAGACAACCATTGATGCGCATACACGGGATGCATTCTCATGATCCGCCATTCCTCTTCCGTTAACTTGCCGGGCTTGTGAAGAATCGAATCGGGAATGCCCAATTTGCCCACGTCGTGCAACAGGGCGCCCCGCCGGACATGCGCCAGATTTTCATCCTTGAAGCCGGTCGAGCGGGCAAACTTGAGGGCGATTTCCGTTACGCGATTTGTATGCCCCTCGATTTCCTTGTCCCGCAGGTCGAGCGCCTGCGACCAGCCCTCGATGGTCTTGTCGTATGCGACCAGCAGTTCGCTGTGGAGATTTTCGAGGTCCTTCTGTTGTTCCGCGATGCGGCGGTAACGGTTAAGGCGGAGAATGGTTTGCAGGCGGGCAAACAGTTCCACGCTGCTGTAAGGCTTGGTGATGAAATCGTCCGCCCCAGCCTGCAAGCCGGCGATGCGGGAGGATTGGTCATCCAGGGAGGTGATCAGCAGGATGGGCACCTCGGCAATATCGGACAGAAGTCGAATGCGCTTGCACACTTCAAACCCATCCATGAACGGCATCATCACGTCCAGCAGGATCAGGTCGGGGTGAAGGGTGGTTGCCGCCGCTATGCCGTCGGGACCGTCGGACGCGAAATACAATTCATACGGTTCGCCCGAAAGCAACCCTTCGATTGCCATTCTGGAAATCGCATCGTCGTCCACAATTAGGATTTTGGGGTTGGCATTATTCATGGTTCACCTCTTTTCGCCTGGATCAAGGGAGGGTCAAAACCTCTTAAAACTGGTTGGGTGTCCGGGAGCGCCGTATCTCCTGTGGACTATTTCGCTCATTGTTTACTCTCAAGCAGTGCCTTTATGGTGGCGGCAAGCGCTTTTAATTTCAAAGGCTTGCTCATATAGTCATCTGCGCCTGCTTGCAGGCAGTGTTCACGGTCGGAGGGCATTGCCAGGGCGGTGACTGCAATTACGGGCGCCGTGGCGACCAGCGGGTCCGGGTGGGAACGGATACGGCGTATCGTTTCCAGTCCACCGATGCCCGGCATTTGGATATCCACCAGCATGATATTGGGGTGGTATTCTGTAACCCGCTCAAGTAATTCGGTGCCGCTGCGAGCCTTTATAACGCGATATTGCCTGGCTTCGAGAAAATCCGAAACCATTTGGAGTACCATTTCGTTGTCATCGGCGAACAGGACCAGGGGAAAATTTGCACGTTCGAGCGTATTGACGGATTTGGATAGCCTGTCGGTAATCCTTTTGGGCACATATGGAATCGGAGTGGTGTTTTCGGGCGACCACGGCAGAACGATGGTGAAGCGGCTGCCTTCGCCGAACGTGCTTTCCACTTCGATGCCCCCGTTATGTAATTCCGCGAGGCGCCGTACAAGGGACAATCCCAAGCCGGTGCCGGAGTACTCGCGCGCAAGCCCGCTGTCCAACTGGACAAAAGGCTTGAAGAGGTTTGGCAGGTCCTCGGTCTTGATGCCGATCCCTTTGTCCCATACGGTCAGTTTTATTTTTCGCCCGGAGCGGTTTGTTTGAACGTCAAGTCCCAACTCGCCATTTTGCGGGGTGAATTTGATCGCGTTGCCAAGCAGGTTTACCAGCATTTGTTTAAGACGCCGCGCATCTACATAAACACTGATCGGGTCGGTTGGCGGTGAATAATATACGCGCTGGTCTTTTTTCTGCGCCATGCCTTTGATCAACTGAAGGCTTCCCATGCAAACGTCCGCCAGGGAGCAGGGTGCAAACTGCAAGTCCAGTTTGCCCGCTTCGATCTTGGACAGGTCGAGGATGTCGTTGATCAAGTCCAGCAGATGGCGTCCGCTCTCTTCGATATTTTTCAATGTTTTGCTTTGCTTTTCGCTTAGTTCCCCGTAAACCTTCAATTGCAGAGCTTCCGAAAGCCCGAGGATGCCCGTAAGTGGGGTGCGGAGTTCATGGCTCATGCTGGCAAGGAATTCGTCCTTCACTCGCACGGCGCGCGCCAGATCCGCATTGACACGGTTGAGATCGCCGGTGCGCTCCTGCACGCGTTGTTCCAATTCCTCCGAATGACGGTTGATTTCCGCGTACAGGCGGGCGTTTTCAAATGCGTTGGCAGCCTGACTTGCCAGTGTGGCGAGAAGTTGTTCATCCGCCTCACTGAATGCGTCGGGCTGTTCGCTTTCGATGCTGATCACGCCAAGCATGCGGTCGCCCGACTTCAAAGGGACATATAAACCGGAATGAATTCCCGGATAGGTGGCTACGTATTGTGGGTGATCGTTTACGTTTCCGCTGCGAATGATTTGGGATTGCTGGATTGCCAAACCGCTCATTCCCTCGCCTATTTTCGTGATCATCTTCCTCAATCGTTCTTCTACACGGGTCTCCTCGGGTCCACCTCCCAGGCTGGGCAGGTGGAAAGCCACCAGTTCCAGTTCGTTTGTTTCGCGGACCAGGCGAATGGCTGTATGATGCCAGTTCAATTTCGATCCCAACAGGGCAATGATCTTTTGCGCGATTTCCGCCGGGTTCAACAGCTGACTGAATGCCAACCCGCTTTCATATAGCAATTCCAGTTGGTTGATCCGCTGTTGGAGATTCGCTTCCGCCTGCTTGCGTTCGGTAATATCGCGCACAACGGAAATATACAACTCTCCTCCGGGAAATTCGATGGTTCCAATGCTGATTTCGACCGGGATCCGCCGTCCATCGCGGTGAAGGTTCAGCGTTTCAAATATGCTGTTACCGTGCCGGACCAATTCCGCTTTGACCACATTTCCGGGTCGTCTTGCCTCAGGCGCTTGCAGGTCTGCCACGCGCATCTTCAACAATTCTTCGCGACTGTATCCCGTTAATTCGCACATGCGCGAATTGACCGCCAGGATTCTGTCGTCGGCGTCATCGATGTGGATGGCGTCGTTTGCCTTTTCGAAAATGACGCGGAATCGTTCTTCGCTCTCCAGTACGGCTTCTTCCGCCTGTTTGCGTTCAGTGATGTTTTCATGAGCCACCGCAACCCGCAGATCGCCTTTACCGGGAAAGCGGGTCACGCGCGCGTTGAACCAGCGGTTTTCATTGGGAGAGTGGCAGGCGTATTCAAGCGAAAACTCCTTCCGTTCGCCGTTCATCACGCTGCGGATGCCAGCGGACATTGCGGCGGCTCCTTCGGAACCGGGTCCGCTCGCAGAATCGCACACCGCCAGATAGTTAATTCCCTCCCACGCAGGCGGGATGGAGTTTTCCGCAAAGTTGTTTTTTGCAAATTCCCGCCAGGCGCGGTTGACCGCCAGGATTGCGCCTGTTCCGTCGAGGATGGCAAGGTGCGACGAGAGCGCGTCCACTGTTGCCTGCGCGAAACGCTGCGACTCCTGAAGGGCGACCCTTGCGGCGTTCTTCTCCACGGCGCGCTGAATGGACAGCAGAACCTGCTCCATGTCGAACGGCTTTTGGAAAAAGCCGTAGACTCCCATTTGTATCGCTTCGATGGCTGAATTTTGCGAAGCATACCCGGTGAGCAAAATGCACTCCGTTTCAGGGAAGTGTTCCCTGATTCCCTTCAAAACGCTCAAGCCGGAGATATCTTCGAGACGCAGGTCGATCAATGCGACGTCGAAATGATAGGTCTCGATCTGCGCCAGCGCCGCGCGCCCTGTTCGCGCAATGACAGGCTCGAACCCCTTTATCTTAAGGATGTCGCTCATGGTTGCGAGCAGGTTGGCATCGTCGTCGACAATTAGAATGCGCGGGTTGGTTTTTTCCATTTTTACGTTACCTGGGCTTGTGTTTTTCAAGGCGATGGTCGCTTTGCTATCGACGTTACGTGCTTTTGAGAAGTTTTCGCAGGTGGTTCGTTTGAAACTCACCCAGAAGCTGCAATAGCTGTGGAATTTCCAGCGGCTTGTAAAGGCAGGCAAAGGCGTCGATCTCCAGGGCGCCCTGGATGGCGGATGCCATTTCGTCGCGGTATCCGGTGACCAGCAATACCGGCAGGTCGGGGTGCTGGGCGCGGATGTTTTTGAGCACATTCAATCCGTTAATTCCATTCAGCTTCATGTCCAGGAGGATGACCTCCGCTTCCGCGGTGATCGCATCCAGTTCGGCGTGGGGATCGGTGATTTTTGTCACCACGAAGCCGCGTTTGCATAATACATCTTCGAGAGTGTGACAAAAGACCGGGTCATCATCCACAATTGTGATGGTGCGATTCCTTCCCAGCGAGGTCAGGAAGCTTAGCAGGTGACTGACGTCCAGGGGTTTGTCCAGTACGCCCACCACGCCCTCCTCCAATCCCTGCCTGGTGAGGGAATCAGCCGCGAAAGCTGTCATGAGGATGACGGGCAATCCGGGCTGGGCTGCGCGCAAATGACGATGCAATTCCACGCCATCCATCCCCGGCATTCGCACGTCGGTCAGGACGCAATCGAACATCTGCGCCTGCACCTTTTCAAGCGCCCGCGGACCGGAATGCGCCTCGACCACGTTGTGCCCCGCCAGGGTGAGGATATCCATCAAGGTGCGAGTCATACGCTGGTCATCGTCTACGATCAAAATATCCAGTTTCGGTTTCATTTAACCACTTGTCTATAAGTCGGCAAAAGAACGGTAAAAATACTGCCTTGTCCCGGTTTGCTCTCGACTTCGATACGCCCGCCGTTTGCCTCGATCAGTTTCCTGCTGACGGCGAGTCCCAACCCAATGCCTTTGGTCTTGGTGGTGAAGAGCGGTTCAAAAAGCCTCTTCATGTTTTCAGGTGAAATGCCCGTGCCTGTGTCCTGTACGTCAATTCTTATCATATCATTTTCCGCAGCGGCTGTTATGGTTAACTTGCCGGCATTCAACATGCCGGTGGTCGACCTTTCGTTGACGATCGCCTGGCAGGCGTTTGAAACCAGATTGACAAGCGTCTGTATAACGTGCTGGGGGTCAGCGTAAATTTTTGGCAGGTCTGTGGGTAGTTTGACCAGCTTTTCAATGGACGGGGGAACCGGGTAACGCTCCAGGGTTTGAGCAACCAGTTCGGAAACAGAAACAGGTCGACGGTCGAGGGATTTGATGCGGGTGAAATCCAGCAGGTCGGTGACGATCTTGTCGGAGGCGTGGATTTCCTTTTCGATGATGTTCAGGTATTCATGGACTTTGTCGCTGGCGTCCGGCTGGATCAATTTCAGGTAGTAGACGGCATTCGAGATGACACCCAGCGGGTTGCGCAGTTCGTGCCCGACGCCGCCCGCCAGTTGACCAAGGGTCGCCAGCCGTTCCTGACGGACGAGTTGTTCCTGTGCCTCACGCAGTTCGAGTGTGCGCTGTTGCACCTCCGCTTCGAGGCGGGTGTTGTATTCCTGCAACGTTTCCCGGGCTTGCTTGATCTCGGTGATGTCGAGGATGACAGCCAAAAATACCTGACGTCCGGGCTGGTCGGATAATTGTAAATGTACTTCCACTGGATAGTCGCTGCCGTCCGCGCGACGGTGAAAGGTTTCAAAGTGGATTACCGGTACCTTATGGCAGCGCAACGGCCCGATCAGATTCTCGAAGGCGGCGAGTGTAAAGGTTGGCTTCAGGTTAAGGGGGGTCATTTCGCGCAGTTCATCCATGGTGTATCCCAGGTTGCGTAATGCCCCGGCGCTGACAAACTCGAACTTCAGGGTTTGGGCGTCGAAGATGTAAAGCTCGTTAAGGCTGGCGTTCAGCACATTATAGAAATTTTGACGTTCGGTTTCCGCCTTTTTACGTTCGGCGATGTTTCTGGCAATGCTCATAATGGCGGTTTTCCCCTTGTATGAAACCAGGCTGGAACTGATCTCAACCGGCAATTTTCTCCCATCCTTTGTTGTGTGCCACGTCTCGAATACCTGTGTTTTGTTCCTGGGCATGATATCGATCAGGTTTTGTATCTGTTCAGACGGCAGGGTGTCGTCAATATCCTGAATCTTCATGGATAGAAGCTCTTCCCGCGTGTAACCCAAAACGGCGACGGCGGCATTGTTGACGTCCAGAATGCTTGCATCGAAATCAATGACCCAGACGGTGTCGCTCATCCCATTGATCAGCTCGCGGTATTTTTTCTCGCTTCCCCGCAGCGCCTCTTCCGCCTGCTTGCGATAGGTGAAATCAGCCATGGCGCCAATCATTCGTGCTGGGTCACCCTGCCCGTCATACAGAATATAACCACGGTCAAAAATATTCACATAGGAACCATCAACGATTTGAAAGCGATATTCCTTTGACCAAAAATTCTCCCTTTGGTCAATTGCTGTTTGGATGCTGTCCATGACCTTGGCCCGCTCATCAGGATGGATATGGTCCTGCCACCAGTCCACGGTTGGCTCAACTTCCTCAGCCAGGTAATGAAGCAGTCTTAGCAGTCTATTGTTCCATGAGATCGTATTGGCGGAAAAATTGCGTTCCCAAATAATATCTTTCGTTGCCCAGGAAGCCAGTCGGAAGCGTTGTTCGCTTTCCCGCAGCGCCTCCTCAGCCTGCTTGCGCTCGGTGATGTTCATCGAAATGCCAAATGTGCCGATGATTTTTTCGTCCTCGTCGCACAGGGGTAGCTTGGTTGTTGAGACCCATCTGTCCGGGCGATTATTCCACGTTTCCCTTTCCTCCTTGCTGATTGGCTGTCCCGTCCGAATGATTTCCTGTTCATCATCGAACGCCTGTTGCGCATGCTCGGTTGTGAAAAAGTCGAAGTCGGTTTTTCCAACCGCCTGCCCCGGATCACCCAGCCCGAACAAACGGGCTTGGGCGTTGTTGATCCTGAGAAACCGGCTTTCGGTGTCTTTAAAGTAGATTTGGACAGGAACCGTATTCATGAGGGCTTTCATGAATTCCCGTTCAACCTTCAATGCCTCCTCCATGCGTTTACGTTCGGTGATGTCGCGGGTGATATTCAGGATGTGGGGTGCGCCGTTCAATTCAACGATCGCTGCAGACATCAATCCATGACGTTCTCCGCCGGGCGTTAGAAAAGGCGCCTCATAATTCCTGATCTCGCCTTTGGCTTGCAGCTCCTCCACAAATCTTTGGCGGTCTTCGGGGTTCTTCCAGATGTTGATTTCAGGGGCTGTTTTCCCAATCACCTGGTTGCGGTTGTATCCTGTAATTTCTTCGAAGCCTTTGTTGACCGAGATGAACATGCCGTCGGACAGACGGGTGATGGCGATGGAGTCGGGACTGGCTTCGAATGCCAGCCTGAATTTCTCCTCGTTGGCGCGCATGGCTAATTGGGACTGATGGCGCTCGATGGCGTAGCGGATGGCGCGCGGACCCAGCTGCCAGCCGGCTTGTCCCTTTATAAGATAATCCTGTGCGCCGGCTTGCATTGCCTGCAGTGCCAACAATTCATCCGCCGCCCCGGATAATATAATCACGGGGATGTCAGGGTATTCCGCGTGCACTCTTGTAAAGGTCTCCAGACCCTGGCTGTCCGGCAAGCCGAGGTCGAGCAGGAGCACGTCAAATTTTCCGATGCCGAGTTCCGAAAGTCCCTGTTTGAGGTCTTTACCGACCGTCACATCGAAGTCAGCCAGCGGGTCGATGTTCAGAAATTCCTTCAGGAGCAGGGCGTCTGTCGGGTTGTCTTCAATTAACAAAACTTTTATGGAAGATTTCACCATGTCAGCCTTCCGTTGAAATTTTTGCTTGAAAGGTTTTAACGTTCAACGTCCCGCAGGTCAGCAGGATGGACGAAACGTAAAGAGTGATCTGCCAGATCATGGATTGCTCTGTCATTGTTTGACGGGTAAATATACGGTAAAGGTGGAGCCGATTCCAACTTCACTTTGGACCTCGATCCTGCCACTATTTGCCTCGATCAGTTTCCTGCTGACGGCGAGTCCCAACCCGATGCCTTTGGACTTGGTGGTGAAGAGCGGTTCGAAAAGCCTCTTCATGTTTTCAGGTGAAATGCCCGTGCCTGTGTCCTGTACATCAATTCTTATCATATCATTTTCCGCAGCGGCTGTTATGGTTAACTTGCCGGCATTCAACATGCCGGTGGTTGATTTCTCGGCGACGATTGCCTGGCAGGCATTCGAAACCAGGTTGACAAGCACCTGTATGACGTGCTGGGGATCGGCGTAAATTTTTGGCAGGTCTGTGGGAAGTTCGACCAGCTTTTCAATGGACGGGGGAACCGGGTAACGCTCCAGGGTTTGACCAACCAGTTCGGAAACGGAAACAGGTCGACGGTCGAGGGATTTGATGCGGGTGAAATCCAACAGGTCTGTGACAATCTTGTCGGAGGCGTGGATTTCCTTTTCGATGATGTTCAGGTATTCGCGGACTTTGTCGCTGGCGTCCGGCTGGATCAATTTCAGGTAGTAGACGGCGTTCGAGATGACGCCCAGCGGGTTGCGCAGTTCGTGCCCGACGCCGCCCGCCAGTTGACCCAGCGTTGCGAGCCGTTCCTGACGGACGAGTTGTTCCTGTGCCTCACGCAGTTCACGAGTGCGCTCTTCCACCTCCGCCTCCAGTCGGACATTGTAATTTTGCAGTGCTTCCTCTGCCTGCTTGCGCTCGGTGATGTCGGTATGTGTGCCGAGCATTCTGAGCGGTTTTCCACCGGCATCGAATTCAACAATCTTGCCCAGAGACAGGATCCATTTCCAACCTCCGTCTTTGGTTTTTTGCCTAAACTCGACGCGATATTCGGAAGTGACTCCATTTGTATAATCCATGTAGGCTTTTGCGGTAGTGTCCTTATCGTCGGGATGCAGACGCTCAATCCAGGCGGCATTGGTTTCAACGAATGTTTCAGGGTCATACCCCAACATCAGCACATATTCCTCGCTGACAATTGCCGCTCCCGTCTGGATGTTTAAATCATACGTGCCCTGGTTGGCTGCACGCAGGGACAAGCGCAGCCTTTCCTCGCTTTCACGTAATGCCTCTTCCGCCTGTTTGCGTTCGGTAACATCCCAAACTGTTGAGATCATCCATGGTTTGTCCGGAACAGGAATGTTTCGCGCGGTAATGAAAGTGGTTGGTTCTCCCTTGCGCATGATTGGGACATCAACCCAAACCATCCGCTCAGGATTGCCGCTTGCCAGATCGTTCAGGATATTCTTTTTCATCTCTTCTCGAAAATCTGATTCTTCGTAGACGGCGCTCCAAAAAGCATCCGGGTTGACAAGATTTTCCCTTGTCGTCCGGTAAAACTTTGTGAAGTTGTCGTTCATGTAACTAAAAGTGACTGCAGGATCAACAGAATTGACAGCGATACCTACTGGAAGGTTATCCAGCACGGTCTTGACAAAGGCTTCGCTCTCACGTAATGCCTCCTCCACCCGCTTGCGCTCGGTGATGTCTATTGCCATGCTGTGAAGAACACGCCTGCCCTGACTGCCTTTTCCGAGTGGAGTTGTTTGAAAATCCCAAATTCTTTTCGAACCGTCTTTTGCCGTGACGATCCATTCGCCGTTTTGTACCGTCTGGTTAATGGAAAAAAGTTGGTCAATATAGTCTTTCTTGAATCCAGTTCTTTCTCCATAGGCGCGTTCGGTCCAATCGGCAAGCGTGGGAATATCGTCGATGTCATAGCCCGAAAACTTCGTCCAGCCCGCGCTAAGTTGCAGGACTCGATCATCTTCATCGTGGATCATGATTGGGATTGGCGAATCGGCAATTGCGCGTCTCCAGCGCTCTTCGTTCTCTCTTAGAGCCATGTCCGCTTGTTTACGTTCGGTAATGTCGATCATCGATACGATGAAACAGGGGATCCCCTTCCACGAGATTGGCTCGATTGCCGCAATAAGAGTGCGCATCATACCTGACCTCACCCGGACGTTTGCTTCCCGTGGAAGCAGGCGTCCTGTTTTTTGCAATTCCTCCACAGCGGATTGGCGATCGGCTGGATTTTCCCACAAGTTCAGTTTCGATGTGGTGGCGTCAACCAATTCTTCGCGGCTGTATCCGAACAGACGGCAGTTGGCGTCATTAATCTCCATGACCTTGCTGGTCCCCTGGGCGATGATGGCTTGCGGTACCGGGCTGGAGTGGAATGCTTTTGAAAACCGTTCCTCGCTTTCGCGCAGGGATTCTTCCGCCTGTTTGCGCTCGGTGATGTCGTTGACGGTTGTCATAAAATAAAGCGGTTTGCCATCTTTGTCGCGACGCAGGGCTGTGCCCACATCAGCCCAGATAACAGAGCCGTTCTTGTGGATATATCTTTTGATTAAGCGTGCCGATTCTTTTTCGCCGGTAAGGAGAGAATTAATCACTTTCTCGGTTAACTCCATGTCGTCCGGATGGCTAATCTCCTGCCACTTGCCGCCTTTAAGTTCCTCCTGCGAATAACCCAGCATTTCGCAAAAAGCGCGGTTGACATTGATCTCGCCGGAAGGCAGGGTGAGGGAATTCCCTGTGACAGAATAATCAAACACATGCTTGAATTTATCTTCGCTCTCGCGCAACGCCTCTTCTGTCCGCTTGCGCTCGGTGATGTCGCGGGTGAAACTCAGGATGTGTTGCTCCCCGTTTAATTGGATCACCGTGGAAGATACCAGGCTGTCATGGATGTCGCCGTTTTTTGCGCGGAAACGCGCCTCGTAGTTTTCGACCTTGCCTTTGGACTGCAAAGCAGCGATGAATTTCCGGCGGTCTTCGAGGCTATCCCAGATGCCAACTTCAAGCGAGGTTTTACCAAGCAGATCGGCTTCGGCGTAGCCTAGAATCTGCTCGTAACTCTGATTGACGGAAACAAATGATCCGTCGGCAAAACGGGTAATCGCAAGTAAATCGGGGCTGGTCTCGAATGCCAGCCTGAATTTTTCCTCACTGGCGCGCAACGCCTCTACCGCTTCGACCTGCCTGCGATAGGTGCGCACCCGCTGCTGGCGCCAGGATAACATCAGCCCTGAGCCAGCCGCAAGAACCAATGCGCCAAAGAAAAATATTGTTTGCCATAGGCGCGCGCGCAGGGGCGCATAAACTTCGGCAGTATCCATGCGCGCAACCAGATACCAGGGCGAGTCGGGAATGGCATCCACATAGCCGATAACCTCTTCTCCGCGATAGTCCACACCTTGAACAATGCCTGACGTTCCCTGCACAACTTGAACAGCCAGTACTTGGGATTCTTCCAACGGGATCCGCAAGTTCAACGCGGCATCCTGCTGGAATTTGAGTTCGTTCAGGTACAGAATGCCGTCCCCATCATGACGGACAAGCAGGGTTTCTGCAGTTTGGCTGAGGGTGGGCCACTGGCTAATATAGGGATAAAGATATGTTGTCGGGTCGATACGTAAAACGAGCAGACCCAGCGGGCGGTTCAGGTCGTGTTCCAGATAAATGGGCACAAGGAGGGCGAGGTGAATCGAGCCATTGGGCGAATCACGGTGGAAATCGAGGAATGTCACCTGACCTGTTTTCAAAGTGGTGGCAATCTGTTGTTTCAGGTGATCAGCCACCGGTTCGAGGGTTGTGGGAGATGAGACCAGTTCAATGCCCTGGGTATCCAGCAAAAAGACACGGTCATAGCCATAGGAATTGCGGATCGTATCCAGCCAGGTTTGGAGTTGCGTTTCTGCCTGAACATCGTCCGGGTTCTCAAGGGATTTGCGTACCAATTCTGCAAAAACAGGATTCTTGTGCATCACTTCCGCATCTCCCGTCCGTTCGGCGCGCCAGTTCACAATTCCACTCATTTTTAGTTCGGCAATGGCGGATAACTCCCCTTCCACCTGCGCGCGGAATTGTTTTTCGTAATTGTGGTAGGTAATGTAGCTTACGGCGGCAAGCCCGGATGTAAACAGGATAAAGGTCAGGATAAAACCTGCCAGGGAATATTTTTCCTGCGTATCGAGGCGGGTCACCCCCAAAGGGTTTTCCTGCGCCGGGGCATGTTTTAGGAAATCAAAGCGGAAGACAGCCAGGGCAATCAACAGCACGCTCAGTCCAATGCCGGGCGTAAAGGTGTTGAACTCCATTTTTGGGAGTAAGCCAAAGAGCGAGTTCAGCACAAAAAAGAGGGCAGTCAACCCTGCGCCAGCCAATAGAAGCGCCTGTCCAGCCAGTACGTGGCGCATCCTCCAGGCAGTCAGGAGCATCAGCGCAATTCCCGCCAGCGTCAGGAACAGGTTGTAGAACAAGTGGGTCATGTAACCGATTTCGGGGATGCGGGAGGAAATGTCTGCTATCCACAAACGCCCAGTTTGGTAAAAAGTCGCCTCCTGCTTCATCCAAAGACCGTGCTGGCTGTTACTCCAAAAAAGAATCTGGGTGACGAACGGAATAAAAAACAACCCAACCAGCAGGCGTTTCGAAATCCATTCCCTGTGCCCGTTATATTCGAGGGCGAAGACAAGCCAGAAGACGGCGATCAATGCGCCGAGGATGTAGCGCACCCGAAACCAGAATAAAGCCCCGTTCATCGAAGCGCTGAATACCGATAGAAGTTCCGATAATGCCAGGAGACATTCCGCGAAAGCCAGTGCCGCATAGGCGCGTGTGCCAGGTACCCGGCGATGCCCCCAGGCATACCAGGCGAGGAAGCCGGTCAATAGGAAGGTGAGGAAAATGGATGAGATATAAAGATTGATTTGCGAGATCATGGATTATCTTCCACGTGCTTGTCGTGTTTGACGGGTAAATACACGGTAAAGGTGGTGCCGATCCCAACTTCACTTTGGACCTCGATCCTGCCGCCGTTTGCCTCGGTCAATTTCCTACTGACGGCGAGTCCCAGCCCAATGCCCTTGGTTTTGGTGGTGAAGAGCGGCTCGAAAAGCCTGCCGATGTTTTCAGGCGGGATGCCCCCGCCGGTATCCCGCACCGCAATGGCAACCATCCCCTGCTCCTCGCGAGCCGTGATGACCAACTCCCCGCCTGATCCCATTGCCTGACAGGCATTGACGAACAGGTTGCCAATCACCTGCTCCATCTGTCTGGGATCAATGTAGAGCATGGGCAGGCTTGACGGGATATTAACCGTGACCCGCACGTTTCCCGGGGCCGGGTGACGCTCGAGGACGTATTCCACCAGCCTGGAGGCGGGGACAACTTCCGTGTCCACAGCTTTGACGCGCGCAAACTCCAACAGGTCGTTGATGATTTTCTCGGCGGTGCGTGCTTCACTTTCGATGATTCCCAAATACTCCCTCACTTTTTCGTTGCCGTTTGCCCCCACGATTTTCAAATAGTAAAGCGCGTTTTTGATTACTGCCAGTGGATTGCGCAACTCGTGTCCCACACTACCTGCCAGTTGACCCAGCACAGCCAGTTTTTCCTGGCGTACAAGCTGTTCCTGAGCCTGATGCAGCTCCTGGGTGCGGTCTTCGACGCGCTGCTCCAGTTCGATGTTCAATTTCAGGATTTCCTCCTCCGCGCGTTTCCGTATGGTGATGTCTTCCGCAATCCCCACCACGCGATACTCCGCGCCGGAAGCATCGAAGACGGGATAGTTGCGCGAGTGCACGTGCCGCATTGTCCCGTCTGGACGAACGATGCGGTATTGCATATTGAAATATTCCCCTCCCTCCCTTTCGCGTTGAACGGCTGCGAAGAAGCGCTCCCGGTCTTCCGTGTGTACGGCATGGGTGAAGGAGCGGGGGTCATCGTATACCTTTCGAACCGGTTCCTGCCAGAGTGTTTCATACGCGGGGCTGACGTAGAGGAATTTATCCGCAAGCGGGTCGTAGGTGTAAAAGACTTCACGGATGGTCTCGGCAATCAGGCGGAAGTTCTCCTCGCTTTCCTTCAACTTGGTTTCAGCCTGTTTGCGCTCAGTAATGATGCTCAATGTAACCAATACCCGACTGGGTTTATCCTCTACAGCGCGCGAGAGAATCGTCATGCGCTGTAGTATCCATTCCCAATTCCCATCCTTTCTTTGCAAACGATACTCGCAGGAAGTCACTTTGTCATTAACGGAGCGCAACATCTGCTGCCAATTTGCCCGGACACCAGGTCCATCATCCGGATGGAGTGCGAACATGATGGAACCCGGAGATTCCAGGACGCTCTTGGGATACCCGCAAAATTCTTCGCAATTGAGATACTTGCTTGTATGATTTTCCAGATCAAGAAGATACATGGTATCTGGAGAGTTGGCGATGAAGTTGCTAAGCGTTCGTTCGCTCTCACGCAATTTCTCCTCTGCCAGCTTGCGTTCGGTGATGTCGAGCACAGTCCCGACAATCGAAATGAGATCGCCATTTTCAGCGTAGTTGCCTTGAAAGGTCGAGTAATAGTGACCGATACTTTGGTCTGGACGGAGAAACTTTTGTTCATAGGAACCAGGACCATGAGTCTCAATGGCTCGATCGATCAACTCTTTGTCACGCTGATGATCCTCCGGCCAGGGCGACAAAGCGAGTATTGAATCGATTTGCGGCGTGAACTCTTTTGGATCAAGGCCAAATATCTTGAATACTTCATCCGACCATTCCACATCGCCCGTCTTAATATCCCAGTGCCAGAATCCCAAATGTGCCATTTTTTGGGCTTCTCTTAATTGGCTTTCACTCTCCCGCAGCTTCTCTTCCACCCGTTTGCGCTCGGTGATGTCATTGACTATATGGACAGCGCCCCGCAAGTGCCCATCGGTATCCAACAGTGGATCAACGGTCACCTCGAAGTGTTTCTCCCCAACCTGTAACTCCATCATCTCCCTTTGCTTACTCTGTTTCATTCTTACAAAAGGACAATTTTTGATATGACAGGTGTCGTTATGAACCACCTCGTAGCAATATTTTCCCACAATCTCTTCCATTTTTTTTCCGAACAACTCAAAAGAAGCCCTGTTTGCTTGAAGAACGAGTCCCTCGCCATCGAGCAAAAAAACAGAATCGTTCATTCCATCGAACGTTATTTGCCACTTTCGATTTGAAGCTGCGATTTCCTCTTCCGTGCGCTTACGTTCTGTAATATCCCGCGCCAGACAGATGACGTGCGGACTTCCATCTTTCGCGCGGTACGGTTTGCCGAAGGTTTCAATCCAGCGCCACTCACCACTTTTGTTTTGCACACGGTAGGCCATGCTTTGCTTTGAATCGAATGCTTTTGCCAGTTTTTGCATGAGCAACGGCTGGTCATCGGGATGGACGTGCGCGAAAGCCGAACCTTTAAACTCTTCCTCGAGTGTGTACCCCGTTAAAGTTTCATAGTTTGGACTGATGTAACAAAAATTTCCCTGGGCATCCACCTCCATCACAACATCGGTCATATTCTCGACCAGGGTGCGGTGGCGTTCTTCGCTTGCTCTAACCATTTCCTCCATTTGCTTGCGTTCGGTGATGTCGCGTCCCACTCCCTGGAGTTCGATAATGTTTTGCCGCTCATCCAATACGGCCGAGTTGTCCCAACCAAACCAGCGCATTCCATCCGGTGTAATATTCCTAATTTCAATATATTGTCGATGGGGTGGGTGTTTGATTGCTTCAAGAACATTTAGAATTTTAGGCACATCCTCGGAAAACACGGTTGAAATAAAATTATTGCCAGGCGCCTGCTCGCGCCGAACGCCGAATGTGCGGCAGTACGCATCGTTTACAAAGCTCAGGTTTCCCGAAAGATCGCTGCGCGAGATGAGGTCAGACTGGGTCTCCACCAGGCTGCGATAGCGCGCTTCGCTAAGTTTGATCTTCTCCTCCGCCTGAACGCGCTCGGTAATATCCTTGGCAAAGCCGTTGCAATACTCCCGTTTGCCAAATTCGACATACGTGGATGTAAGTTCCACCGGGAATTCGGAACCATCCTTTCGGCGATGCACTGACCTGATTTCGATGCTCTTTTTTTTCTTGATTTCCCGCCAGACCTGAGACCACCTTTCGGGCGTTGCCCGCGGATTGACTTCGGAGACCCGCATTTGCATCAACTCTTCGTTGGTATATCCCAGCGCCCGGCATCCCGCCTCATTTGCGTAGAGAAAGCGCCCATCTTTGTCCATCCAATACGCCCCATCGGGGGCAATGTCAATCGAATATTTTAGGAGTTGAAGTTGTTCTTCCGTCTGCTTGCGTTCTTCCAACTCCTCCTGTAATTGACGGGTTAATCGAACATTTTTCAGGCTGATCGCCGCCTGCGCGGCAAACGAAGCCACGGCAGGCACGTTGCTTTCCTCAAGGTTTGAACCTGTAATTGCCATCACTCCCACTGTCGTGGCATCCACACGCAGTGGGGCAATGATGCCCCGCCCGACTTTCAGGAACGTCACCAGCCGCTCAGCTAGTGGATGCAGGATTTCAGGAAGGGCTTGAGCAGCTTCCGCTTCTGTCTGGTGAATAAATTCCGCATTACCTCCATCGATCACATGCGCGAGGGTGCTTTTCGGTTGGATCGGCAGCAGATAATCCCGGGTCTGAAGCCCTGTGAGTTTCTCTGCCGCATGAAGCAGGTCTGCCGCCAGGGTGGTGTAAGCGACATGCAGGTGCTTGCGGTCCTCGCTGCATGTAAATATCACCAGGTCACAGTCCAGCGCCTTGATCTCCCTGCCCAGGATATGGTAGATATCTTCAGGCGTGCGGGCTTGTTGAACAGATTGGGCGGCAAGACTAAGGGCAAGCAGAAAGTCGTAGTTGCATTGCAGGGCTTCCGCCGTCTGTTTGCGTTCTATAATTTTCTTTCCGCTTCCACCCCCCTCGGATTCCGGAGCGGGAACCGCTTTATTTCTGTGGGATGTTTTTCGGGTGTTCATCTGTTTCTTCCTGTTTCATTCCGTCGAAGGTCGCATTTTGAATATCAGACTTATCGGGCTGAATAGATTGGTGCACCCTATGTCAGTGTGTGGAAATTGGGTTACAACCTGATGGACAGTTTTTTGAACCGTCTTCTACAATATTAGTGGAATAACAAACCGGACACCATACGTATTTTTACTTAATTTTTGTGCCATCCTGGGGCGGTCCCCTGAAAATCATCCCGGCATACTCTTGTTTTAAGTAGCATTACCCGGCAGGTTTACGCGATGAAACAGGCGGACCATTCTGCCTGCGTATTTATATGCTACACGGATTGCAGGGCAAAAAAGTTTCTGTTGCATTACTTATTCTGATTCAGTAGTTTTACATAGACGGGTTAGGTAGTTAAACGATTTTCCCAATTTTCCCCCCAATTTATACTTGCAGCATTGAACAACGCCAACTGTGAGCTTGTTCGGAATTTTGCTTCAATGCACTCAGGATGTTACAAAAGGATGTTCGATATGCGACGGTTTCTCCCAATTCAACTCCTTGTTTTGATGGCGGTCATCGCCTTTTATACCTCCATTGCGTATGCATCCTCCATGACCCCGTCGCCGAGAGGTGAGGGCGAGAGCCCGATCGGTGGCTGGATTGTGTCCAACATTCAATATCGCTTTCAGGACGGCGCAGCCCCGAGGAACATTGTTGAATTCGACCTGGATGGACCAGCCCAAACCGTCAAGGTCAGCGTCAGTTCCTCCAGCTCGTCATTTTCCGATTGTCTCAATACGAGCGGAACGCACTGGTACTGTGTTGTTGGTCCCGATGTTGGCATTTCAGAGTTCGACCAATTAAGGGTGATCGCGAACTAACAAAGGCTTTGAATAATACAGCCCCAGCCTGACATTTTGGTTGAGGGCACAGAAAAGAGGAAACCTTCCGCCTAGGCGGAAGGTTTTTTACGTTACAAACGGACACGGGTATAGTTGGCGCAACAATAAAAAGTCATGTATGAAACGGCGTGATATTTTGCAAAGCATGGACTTGGATCCTCCCACCTCTAACGCAGCAACAAATTTTATACAATGGTATATTTGCAGCAAGTCATTTGGATTCGCTGAGAAAAGGCTCGGCCCAGCGCAAATAAGATGCCGCGATGAAAACCACGATAAAACTCCCCACGCCACAAAAAGACCTTAAATTCCCCTTGATGAAGGCCTTGGAGAAACGTCGAACAAAAAGAAAATGGAAAGATGATCCGCTTTCAGACCAGGAACTCTCCAATCTTCTCTGGGCAACCTGTGGAATTACCCAGGAAGAAACAAACAAAAGCAAAAGTAAGCGGACAGCACCGTCGGCGTCGAATTCACAGGAAATAAAGATATATGTCGCCACGAAGAAGGGATTGTTTCTTTACGATGAAAAAAAACATCAATTGCTCCAGGTCCTCTCGAAAGACATCAGGGAGAATATAGGCACGCAAAAAATGATGCGGTCAGCGCCACTTGGGCTTGTCTATGTCTCCGATTATCTAAAAATGGGGACTTATCTCGCCGGGAATGATTCTCGAAAATGGTTTGTCTCAGGAACGGATACTGGTTTTATCAGCCAGAATGTTTACCTTTATTGCGCAGCCGCCAACTTGAGCACCGTGATCCTTGGCTTGGTCAATAGGGATAAACTCCATGAGGTCATGGGATTGAAGGAATGCGAAAAGGTGGTATACACGCAGGTGGTGGGTAAATCCATCGATAAATAACTCTTCCGTGTTTATGAAGGAACCGACATGAAACAATCCATTATCCACATCGCCCTGGTTGTCAGGGACTACGACGAAGCCATTGCCTTCTACACGGAGAAACTTCACTTCACGCTGGTCGAGGACACCTATCAGCCGGAACAGGATAAACGCTGGGTGGTGGTTTCTCCCCCCGGTTCCACTGGAATAACCCTGCTTCTGGCAAAGGCGTCCAAGCCGGAGCAGGAACCTTTCGTGGGCAACCAGACCGGGGGAAGGGTCTTCCTTTTCCTCAATACAGATGACTTCTGGCGGGATTACAATGAAATGGTCGCCAAAGGGATAAAATTCGTCAGGGCGCCAAAAGAGGCGTCCTACGGTATGGTGGCTGTATTTGAAGACCTGTACGGAAATCTATGGGACCTGCTGCAAATCAATTCCAACCATCCGTTGTATGGGCGAAATGGTTGATGAAAATCGGGAGGCACAATGACAGAACGAATCAACATCAATCTTGGGAACGTGCAAAAGACACTGTTCCTGCCGCTATGGGGTCGGGCCGAGGAAACGAAAAAGAAAAAACCAATGCTGACTGACCAGGCTGCGGTGAGAATTGTCGAACAGGTGGATTATGACTTTTCGCAAATGACGAAGAACATGGATGAACTCAGTCAGATCGCCTGGATCAAGCGAAGCCTAATCGGCGATCAGGTCGTCAGGAAGTTTCTGGAGATGTACCCCGAAGGGACCATCGTCAATGTGGGGTGCGGACTGGATACCACCTTCGAGCGGATCGACAATGGAAAACTCAAATGGTATGACCTCGACCTTGCAGACGTCATCGAACTGCGCCGAAAGTTTATTCAGGAAGGCGAGAGGAGGAAATTCATCGCCTCATCGTTTTTGGAAAAGGAATGGCTCGATGGCATCGAGGTCAAGGGGAATGTGCTATTCATGGCGGCGGGAGTTTTGTACTACTTTGAAGAGAACCAGGTCAAGGACTTCGTCATTCGCCTGGCAGATAAATTCCCCGGCAGTGAGATGCTATTCGACGTTGCTTCACCCGTCGGGGTGAGGGTCGCCAACAAAAAAGTAGTCGAAAGCTCCGGTCTGGACGAAAAATCCCACCTGAAGTGGGGACCGGAAAACAAAAAGGTCATCCCCGCCTGGGATTCGAGAATCAAGATCGTCGGCACGCACTATTATTTCCGCACCCTGCGCCTCAGCCCGCGGAATATCCTGATGGGCGCGTTGTCCGATTATCTGGGAATCCAATACATGCTGCATCTTAAATTAGGAAAGCCGTCGACATGACCTGGTATGTACTTCGCCATGCTGAAAAAGAGCAGGGGGATTTTCACAACCCGCAGTTGAAACATCAAGACCAGCCGCTCAGCGCGAGGGGGAAGCAGGACGCCCAAAAACTGGCCAGCTTGTTTGCCGACAAACCGATTGCCGCAATCTACGTCAGCGCCTACCAGCGGACGTGGCAAACCGCCGCAAATGTGGCGGAGCATCTGCAACTGACTCCTATGGTTGATTCCCGTTTGAATGAGATTGACAACGGTCTGGTGGATGAGATGACGGAGCGGGAATTCGAGCAAGCCTACCCCGAAGTTTGGAAGGCATACGTGGCGCGGACGGCTGATTTTCGTTTCCCGGGCGGCGAAAACGGGACGGAGGTTCAGGCTCGGGTGAAGGATTTCTTCGACGAGAAATTGCTCCAGCACAAGGACGCCGACCTCCTGATCGTCAGCCACGACGGCTGGATTCGGCAAATGATGTGCCACGTGCTGGGACTGCCCGTTTACCGGCGGGGTGACTTCCGTGTCAACTTTTGCGGTCTGACAGAGTTGCAATATCAGGAAAAGATTGGGCGCTGGAGACTAATCCGCTTCAATCAGAGTTGGTAGGTCAAGCCAGGCGTTTTGTACATGGAAACTCTGGCTTTGTCATCGATGCTATAATTTGAACTATGGACCGCGGAAGTATTGTGAGTTGGGCGGTTATTTGCAAATTTATACCAAGAGAACAAAATGAAAAACACCTCAAAAGGCATTGCCAAAAAAGATAAAGAAAATCAACAAGTCAGAGTCGTCGTTTTGATTTTTTTCGGTTTGTTTGTCATTGTTGCTGGATTATTATCAGCATCTGATCTGTTTGAAAAACGTACGCCAATCATTCCCTCATTGAGTAATAACTGGGATTTGCTGGAAACAAGCGCGCGCAAATGGCAGAGCGATGCCTATCTTACAAGCGTGACGATTGACCTCGGAAAAAAAGATGTTTATAAGTTTTCGGCGGAGTTCCATTCAAAGAATCTACCCAATTCCATGTTTTTTGTTGGCATTACTTATTTGGGCGAAGTTAATACCATGCCGTATGATTTTCCGCCTTCGCAAGGTAGTGCGGCATCAGAGCCAATTTTTCGGAAAGATTGGGTAATTGATAGCCAGGAAGCATTGAAGATTTTCGCAAAGGATGAAATTGCAGCCTCATGTTTAGAGTCGTTTAATGGCTTGATTGAATTGGAATTAACATCTAGTAGCACCTTTCGGATGTTTTTTGGCGAGAATCATACAACGGCTCCGATTTGGGTATTAACATTTTGGGGGTGTCCCGAAGATGGGAAAACTACAGATTATTATTTAAATGCAAAGACTGGAGAAATAGTTGATCGAGACACTAAATAAAAACCACCCAACAAAGAGTTCTCAGAAACCATCCCGTCCTGAGTAGGTTCAGGCGTTGAGCCTGAATAAGAAATCAGAACGCGAAGCCAGCTTTCAGCGAACCTTCGCCATCAGTTCCCGATACATCTCAACCATCTGCGCCGCGATCTTTCCCCAGGCGTAGTTCAAGGCATATTGGGCGGCATCCGAACCCATCGTTTCGCGCAGGTGGGAATCTCCCAACAGGTGAGACAATTTATCGCACAAAGCGGCGGGGTCGCTGTCGGGGATGGTGTAGCCCGTCCGCCCGTCCTGCACCAGATAGCCGAGTCCGCCCACCTCCGAGGCGACGACCGGGGTCCCGCAAGCCATCGCCTCCAGCGCCACCATCCCAAACGACTCGTACAACGAAGGCATCACCAGCACCTCCGCCGCCGAATAGTAATAGGGCAGGGTGTCCTGTCCGCGCTTGCCGAGGAAAACCACCATGCGTTCCATGCACAGGTCATCGCACAGCTTTTGCAGGCGCGCCATTTCCTCGGACATGTTTTCGGGCAGGGCATCGGGTTCGCCGCCGATGATCGCCAGATGGACGGGACGATGCAATCTTTGGATGTCCGGGCAGGATACGGCATGGATCAGGGTGTCCACGCCTTTGAGCGGCTCGATGCGCCCAACGAACAAAACCATGCGGTCTTCGGACTTTAATCCAATGAACTGTTTCGCCTCGTCGGCGGGGATGGGATAGAAATGACAGGTATCCACTCCCGGCGGGATGATGATCATCTTGCCGTCGCTGGCATGGTACAAAAATCGGAGCTGGGTCTTTTCAGCCAGAGTGGCGACCACGATCCGATCTGCGCGACGCAGCACCCGTCTCTCCCCTTTGAGACGATCCTCGTCCGCCCGCTCGCTGTCTGATCGCGCGACCCGGTTCTTCATCTCGCCCAAAGTGTGGAACATGTGGACGATGGGCGTCCCGCCCCAGGCGTCGCTCAACATTTCCGCCGCCAGTCCGGACATCCAGTAGTGGCTGTGGATTACGTCGTAGGTGATTCCCTTTTCCGCCGCAAATTGTTTGATGCCTTCGGCGAATTCAGGAATGTAGTTGGCGATCTCGCCTTTGGATTTGGGTGTCTCCGGTCCGGCGGGAACATGTACCACGCGATTGCCGAACCCCAACTCGTGGACGACGTGCGGCACGTGTTCATCCTGCGAGCGGGTGAAAACATCCACGTGGATACCCATCCGCCCCAACTCGCGCGTCAGGTCGCGGACGTAGACGTTCATCCCGCCGGTGTCCTTGCCGCCCAAAGTCGCCAGCGGGCAGGTGTGATAAGAAAGCATGGCAATACGAAGCATGGTTTGATTTCCGATTTAGGGTTTTGGATTGGCTGCGCCAGAGATTAGACAACGTGAAATGCGGAAAACTTGCGGGTTTAATCGTAATCCTGTATAATCCCGCCCGCTGAAAAAACGCCACCATAGCTCAGCTGGTAGAGCGAGCGATTCGTAATCGCTAGGTCGCGGGTTCGTATCCCGCTGGTGGCTCAAAAAGCAGACCTCCGAGAAGAGAGTCGCCTGCAAGAAAACTCCGAGATTTCAAAAATCTCGGAGTTTTTGTATTTCATTCGATCCCGTCGTAGATGTGATCGAGCACTTCGTCGCTCACGTCGAAGACCGAGCCGTTTTCGGGGATTGGCTCCTTCGTCATCCATTCGGGGATGCGGTCATCCTTGGCGGTGAAGCCCGCGCGGCGGTTGAACTCGCGTTCCATCTTGATGGTCTGTTTGCCCAATTCTTGCAGGATGTTATCGGGCAGGTCGTCCCAGCCGTAACGCGCCGCAAGTAGACGTTTGACCACACCGTTGGGTGCAGTTGCGTATCCGAAGCCCGCGAAGATGCACGCGCCGAGCGTGTCGTAACCCGCCATATTCAACTGGGCGTTGAGGGAAACGTCGCGCTGCACCGTCGGGTCGAGATGGTTGACCTGGGCGCGGATGGTCAAGCCTGAGGTGTGATCCGCTCCCTGCGGGGTGGTGGCGTAGGTGACGCCCGTCCCCTTAATCGAGCGCGGCTCATAGGCAGACATCGCCTGCCGCTTCACACAAGGCACGTGGATGATGTTGTACTCGTCGCCCATATCCGCCGCGCCGTCACCAAGTTTGCGCCCCAGTTTCGTCCCCTGCCGCATTTCGTCGATCAGCTTCAGGGCGTCGTCGCCGTTGCCCCAGCGCATGAGTCCCGCTTCGGCGGCAACGCCCAACGCCGCGCCGATTTCAATCGTATCGAGACCCAGGTCGTTGACATGCCAGTTCAGCCGCCCGATGACATCCAGCGAATCGATGTCGAGGTTGGTGCCCATCAAGCCGACGGTCTCATATTCCAGCGGGGAGACGATGACCTTGCCATCTTCACCGCCGAAGACATTCGAACATTTGATGGTACAGCCTGCCATGCAGGCATGGGACGGGTCGGATGGTTTGCCGCGATTCAGGATGAACTCACGCATGGTTTCGCCGCTGATCTTTTCCACGTCGTAAAAAGTTCCGCGTGAAAAATTATGCGTGGGCAAGGCAGAAAAATGTTGCGTCATCTGCGGCATGGCTTGCGTGCCATAATCCCGATAGGTGATGGATTGCGGATGCTCCATGACGGATTTGGTGAAATCCTTTTGTGCGATCTTGAACGCCTCTGGATCGGCGATGGCTGGCTTCTGTCCCCCGGCATGATCGAACACGACGGCTTTCAATCCCTTCGCGCCCATCACTGCGCCGAGTCCTCCGCGGGCTGCGATGCGCGAGGGTATTCTGTCCTTGTCCAAATTCTGGATTCCCGCAGACTTCATCCGCATTTCGCCGCCGGGTCCAATCAGCGCGATGGCAACCTTGTCGCCATATCTCGCCACCAACTTTGCCGCGGTTTCATACACGCCAAGCCCAGCGAGATCGTCCGCCTTTACCCACTTCGCACCGTCAGTCAGGGAAAGATGCAGAACCCAGTACCCCGCTTCCGTCGGCTGGTCTTCGATGATGAGCGCCTTGATGCCCATGTGTGCCATGTGCAGACCCGTCCGCCCGCCCGCGTTGGCTTCCTTGATTCCACCTGTCAGCGGGGACTTACCGCCGATGGAAATTCTATCTGTGGACGAGAGCATGTGTCCGACCAGCAAGCCAGGAGCAAAAATAAGTTTATTCTTCACGCCGAGCGGGTCGCATTTTGCATCCACTTCGTCGAGCATGATTCGGGTCAGCAGTCCGCGCCCGCCGAGGCGTTGCCAGGTTTCGGGTACGGGTTCACGTTTCAATTCCTGTGTGCGGACGTTAATACGCCAGATCTGGGGATTATATTCAGCCATTTATTTGTCTCCTGTGAACAGGATTATAGTTACTTTGTTTTCAAAAAGTTTGCAAATCTGGAGTTAAGGAGCTTGCTCCTTGCACATCCGACAGCAAGCTGTTGGATTCCAGAATTATCCAAACAACGAAACCACCGCTTCCCTGAATACCTTCGTGTGATAGTCCACATCTTCTTTTGTGGTATCGGGCGAGATGAGCGCCATGTTGTGAAAGGGGGTCATCAGGATGCCGCGATTGAGGGAGAAGAGGTGCATGTAGCGGTCGAGTTCGTGGTCGATTGCCGCAGCTGCTTCACCGCCATTCTTCGGCGGGGTCGGGCGGAACCAGTATTCGGAGCGGTTGCCAAGTCGTTTGACAATCCATGGCAGGTCGAACTCCTTGATGACACCTTCAACGCCCGCCGTGAATTGTTCCTGCAAGGCGATTGCCCGCTTGTAGAATTCCTCGGTGAGTACATGCTGGAAGGTGGCTTTCATCGCCGCAATAGACAGGGCGTTACCTGCCAACGTCCCGCCAATCCCACCGACATCCGCATCATCCAGATCGAGTTTTGCAGCAAAGGCTTTGGAAACTTCCTCCGTGAAGCCGTAAATCGCAGCGGGGACGCCGCCAGCGATGGGCTTGCCCAAGGTCAGGAAATCAGGTTTGAGACCGTGCGCCATCGTGTACCCGCCAGGACCCGTGCAGATGGTATGAGTCTCGTCGATGATGAGATAAGTCCCATACTTGCGGGTCAGCTCGCGCAAGGCATCGTGGTAGCCAGGGTCGGGATGAATGATGCCGATGTTAGTCATCACAGGTTCAGCAAGGACGGCAGCAACGTCACGCGCAGAGAGAGCGGTTTCGAGCGCGGCAATATCGTTGAACTCGATGACCTTCGTCGTCTCAATCGGGTCAACCTGCGGACCCATATTGTTGGCACGGGAGCCTGGCGTGCCTTCTTCATCCAGCGTGATGAAGGTCTCGTCCACTGTGCCGTGGTAGCAGTAGTTGAAGATCAACACCTTCGGGCGTCCTGTGATCATGCGCGCCATGCGAAGCACGAAACGGTTGGCATCGGTGGCGGTGAGGGCAAACTGCCAGTAAGGCAGACCAAAGCGGCGCTGGAGTTCCTCACCGACTTCGACCACGTCCTCGTACGGCAGCATGAGGGTGATGCCTTTTTCGATTTGCTCGCGGATGACTTTGAGCGTGGCTTCGGGAGCGTGTCCCGTCATTGCGCCTGTATCGCCGAGACAAAGGTCGAGGTACGAGTTGCCGTCCACGTCGGTGAAGTGCGCGCCCTTCGCCTGCTTGACAAAGACGGGGAAAGAGCCAGCCCAACGCACCATCCACAACATCGGCACGCCGCCATCGAGAGACTTGCGCGCCCGCAGATATAGTTTGTAGGATTTGGGGTGATTCTTGCGGAAGAGTTCTTCTTCCTTTTTGAGAAGGGATTCGAGTTTTGAGCGGTCGAGAGTTTTCATTTTGAATCCTCCATTTGTCAAAAGTCAAAAGCCACAGGACTTTCTACTTTTGACCTTCGACTACTTGATATTTTCCTTCAACGCTTCGCCGAAAATCCTCAAACCGTCGTTGATTTGCCCGGACGTGACGTTGAGCGGCGGAATCCAGCGCAGGACGTTGTCATAGGTTCCACAGGAGAGTAATAACAAACCTTTCTCCTCAGCGGAGTGGACAATATCCTTGACCAGTTGCTTGGCTTTTGCCTGGCTCTTGTCCACGATGAATTCGGTGCCAACCATGAGTCCCAGTCCACGCACATCGCCGATTTGCGAGTACTCTTCCTGATATTTTCGCAGACCCGTCATCAACTGGATGCCGCGTTCTGCCGCATTCTCCAGCATCTTTTCTTCGCGCATGGCTTTGATGGTGGCAACGCCAGCGGCGCAAGCTACCGCGTTTCCGCCGTAAGTCCCACCAATGGAGCCGACGTCCAACTTCTTCATGATCTCGGTGCGGCTGAACACAGCCGAGATCGGCATTCCAGAGGCGATGCCTTTGGCGGCGGTGATGATGTCGGGGACGACGCCAAAATGTTCGAAGGCAAACCATTTGCCCGTGCGGCCAAATCCCGATTGGACTTCGTCGAAGATGAGCAGAATGCCGTGCTTATCGCAAAGTTCGCGCAGCGCCTTCATAAACGAAGCGGGCGGCACGATGTATCCGCCTTCGCCCATTACCGATTCAATCAAAATGGCGGCGGTGTCCTTGGGGGCGGTCTGCGATACGAGCAGATACTCAAGCTGTTCCAACGCATACGCGGAAGCTTGCTCTTCGCTCATGCCAAGTTTGAAGGCATACGGAAACGGCGAGACATAAATACCCGCTGGCAGGGGACCAAATCCCGTACGATAGCCTGTTTTGGAGGTGGTCAGTGCCATCGTGGCGTGAGTCCGCCCGTGGAAGGAGCCATTGAAGACAATGATGTTCTGCCTGCCCGTGGCGGCTTTCGCAATTTTGACCGCATTCTCCAATGCTTCCGCGCCAGAGTTGGCAAAGTAGAAGCTATCAATCGAAGGCGGGACAACCTTGCGGAGTTCTTCGATGAGTTGCAGCATGGGCTTGTGGATGACGATGTTCGCCTGCGCGTGCAGGAACAGTCCCGCCTGCTCGCGGACGGCTGCCACAACCTTCGGGTGGCAATGCCCCGTGTTGGTCACGCCGATGCCGCAGGTGAAGTCGAGCAGCTTTTTGCCATCGTCGGTGTAGATGTACGAACCCTCGGCATGGTCGGCGACAAAATTGAAGATGCGACTCCACGCGGGGGTCATGTGGGGGAAGTTATCGGTATATAGCTTATTTTCTGACATGGTTACCTTCAGGGTAGATGATAATTGGTAATTTATGAAGGTGATAGTCCCACTAAGTTTTCCGAAACAATTGGGGATGGGATTTATCTTCCCATCCCCAATTACAAATTACCAATCTCAATGTTATGCGGGCAGATATTCCGCCGCCCACTCGACATCGTGCTTCTTGAGCGTTTCGGGGGTCGGCACGCCGTCGGGAGTCCAGCCAGCCATCTTGTAGTATTGCTCGATGGCGGTGTCCACTTCCTCGTGAGTCAGGGCGAAGCCAGCCGTGGGACCTGTCCCAGTCAGTTGCTTGAAGAACTTCTTGGGCAATTTATCATCCTTGCGACCAAAGCCTTCGCGGGCATTGAAGGTGCGAAAGAGGTTTAGGCGGCGGCGTCCGACTTCCATCAATTCGTCCATGGTCAAATCCCAGCCTGTGACCGCCTTCATCATTGCCAGGGTGTCCTTGGGATCGTAAAGCGTCCAGGTGGGACCGAAGACAAACTGGCAGAGTTCGGCGGAATCCATCATCGAGTAGAAGACTTCGGTCTCGTACCCGAAGCGGACTTTTTCCTCGGTGAGGCTGTAGGCGGGCTGCGGCGAACCAAGCCCAATCTGCTTCAAGCGGTCGAGGTTGAAATCGCCGATGCCTTCCTCGTAGTATGGATCGTGCTCGCTGGATTGGTGATCCGCGCCGAAGGGATTGACGGCATAGATCAACGCCAGGCTGCGCTTGGCTTGAGGCATGTGCGCTGGGGCTTCCGCGCCCTTGACCGTGACCAGACATTCGTCCGCGCCGTTGCCCCAGACTTTGGCGACGCGCTCCGAGCCCTGCCCAAGCAGTTTGCCGAGCGGCGTGCTGGCAGTGACAATTTGATTCAGTACTTCGAGCATGGCTTCGGCATTGCCGAACTTGAGTTCGATGCCGCCCGTCTGCTCCTTGGTGATGATGCCCTTTTCGTAGCATTCCATCGCGAAGGCAATCGTCGCGCCGCAGGCGATGGTGTCCACCGCATACTCGTTGCAGATTTGATTTGCCATCGAAACCGCCGCGAGGCTGTCAATGCCGCAGTAGGAGCCGAAGGTGCCGAGGGTTTCGTATTCGGGTCCGCCGTAGCGTGGATCGACTTTGTAGGGACCTTCATTGATTTCGACCACGCGCTTGCATTTGACCACGCAGGCGAAGCAGGTATCGCGTTCCTTCAAAATGGTCTCCGCCATCTTTTCGCCGCTGAGTGGGTCACAGCCTTCGAATTGGCCTTCGTTGTAATTGCGGGTGGGGTACGTCCCGATGGTGTTGTTGAACAATACCACCACTGCCGTGCCAAACTTGGCAAGCCCGTCCATGTCGCCGTTCTCGGGGAGGATTTTCACGCCGTTACGATTCAATTCGGTCAGCGATTTCTGGTCGGCAACATTGACCTTGTGCGCGCCATGCACGGCAATCGCCTTGAGATTCTTGGATGCCATCACGCGCCCCATGCCCGTGCGCCCGTTGTGGCGGTTGGACATGGAAACAAGGGTCGAAAACAGCACGCCGTTTTCCGCGCCCATGCCGTGTTGTAGGATTTCCGCTTTCGGGTGAACTTCTGTGTGCAGAATATCGTCCACTTCCCCCGTCTTCCTGCCCATCAAATGCGCCGCGTCGCGCAGTTCGGGTTTGCCATCCACAATCGCAAGATACACAGGCTTGGACGATTTGCCCCTGACGACGATACCGTCGAAGCCCGTAAACTTCAACTGGGCTGGGAAAAATCCGCCACTTTGCGAATCGCCGATGCCGCCGCTGATGGGGGATTTGGCATTTACGTTCAATCGGCTCTGTCCCGAAATCGCTGCTCCCGTTGTCACACCAGCCATCAGCGTCAAAACATTTTCAGGACCAAGCGGGTCCGCGCCCTTTGGCACTTCACGCAGGATGTAATACATCCCCATTGCGCTTCCGCCGAAATACTTGCGATAGAAAGCCTCCTGCGGCTCCTCCACCGTCAACGCCCCTTTCGTCAAATCCACGTGCAGAATCTTACCGATATAACCGTTGGGCATTTCGTCCTCCTGATTGGGATTTGTGAATGTTATTGTAATTATACGATTGCGAACGACTTATGGCAACAATTTTTTTCCGAAATCAACATGAAGAAAATGCTTAAGCGACTTTTCGGATATAAATCGCCTAAATCGTTTCCCATCTGACAATTGGTTCCGTTCCGAAGGGCCTTATTCGTCCTTCAAGGCATCTTCCCCGACCTTGGGCTTGGAACCAATCTCGACCAATTGCACCTGCACCTGATAGCGCTTCTCGCCGATTTGGATTTTGCCCATGCCAAAGAATCCCCGCGACCCCGTCTTGAAGAGTTTTTCAGCAGCCTGCAAAATCCCGACCACTTTGTCGTTTTCCTTGATTTCCACTGAGAGCATGAGGTTTCTCCTTTTTTGATTGATTCTATCATCCTGTCAAAAATCGGGATACGCAACAGAGTGTCACGCATCCCGATCTTATAAAGGTTCGAAGACGAAAAGGATTATTCTTCTTCCGCCGACTGCTCGAACGGATCGACATCCGGGACGCCGGGTTTATAAATCATGCGGATGGGGAAGTACAGCACTCCACCCACTGCCATTAAAGCCAGCGCGACGCCGATGGAACCCCAACCCGCTTCGACAATCTGGCTGTAGAAGGCAATCAGGATAATGCCAGCCAAGCTCACCGAAGCAACGACCAATCCAGCCATTCCGCCGGGGACTTTTGTGCGCGGGCGGTCAGGTTCAGTGCGGCGCAAAACCCACAGCGCGGCAATTTCAGCCAGCACCACCAGCAATTGCAGGAACACATCGGCGACCACAAGGAACTCGAAGGCGTTGGTGGCGAAGATGGTGTAGATGACGCTCACCACCAAAATGGCAACGTAGGGCGATCCATGCTTTGGGTGAACCTTGACCATCCAGCGCGGGAACATACCGTCTTCAGCAAGGGCAAACGGAACGCGGCTGCCGCCGAGGCTGTTGCCGATGAAAAGGCCGGTCATCGAAAGCACGGCTGAAATCGTCAAGATCGTCACAAGGAATATTGCCAGTGGAGATTCCGTACTGCCAGTCAGTTTACCAGCAACTGCCTGTCCAATTTGCGGAAATTCCCAGCCTGTGGCATCGGAGGAACCGGAAACACCCCAACCATCAATCTGTTCAGCAGAAACGCCATAGCCTTCAACGTCGGCGACAATGCCAACTTCCTCATCGCTAGCTTCAATACCCCACACAGCATAACGGCCATCCTCACCAGCGCCGCCATACAAACCACCAATCACTGGCAGTGAGTAGGTCAAAATTGCCAGAACGAGCACGATCACCATCGCGCGCGGGTAGTTCTTGCGCGGCTCGACCACTTCGTCACCCGCAGCGGAAGGCAATTCCCACCCCATGTAGTTCCACATTACTACAAAAAGGCCGGTGCTGAAAGCGGCTGTCAACGAGCCGAAGTTAACTCCTTCGCCGCCGGGCAGGAAGGGGAGGGATACCGTTACACCCGATTTGAACCAGGCGTAGAATCCCAGGGCAGCCAAAATCATCAACGGGATGATCATGAAGACGCCAAGCGAATTGGTGAACAAACCAGTGACTCGAGAGCCGCGGATTTGAAGCCAGGCGACAAACCAAATCATCACCACCGCCACCAGCCACTGCAAAAAGCTCGCCGGAAGCTCAATCCCAAAGAGCATGGTACCAGTGTCCAGTGCAGGAATGAACGCGCTCAAGTACAACGCGGCAAACACTGGATAGATGGAGACATCCAGCCAGGATACCACCCAGTTATTCCAACCCGCCAGAAAGCCGGCAAAAGGACCGAAGGCGCGTTTGATCCAGTGGTAATATCCGCCCTGGGCGGGCATCATGGTCTGAAGTTCCTGCACAATCAATAGATTAGGCAGGCTGAAAATGATGGGAGTCAAGGCAATCAACAAGAGCGCCAGACCGGGACCCGCGTACCCAACCAGCGGCTCGATACCAAAAGACCCGCCGCAGACTGTGAAATAAATCAAGCCTGTGAGCGGAATCAAGGTCAACCCGCGCTTGAGCTTCTTTGCCTCGCGCTCGATGGCGACAGCGCCATTTCCATTGTTCTGAGACATCTTTTTTCTTCCTCCGTTTTCCTTTGAGATTTTTAAATTATACCCCCCGCCCTTTTACAGGCAGGGGGGAATTTCAAAACTCAGGCGTTTACATTTCCTTGATCCCGTAGGGGAAGCCGTAGTCAGCCATTTTCTCCATGAACGGATCGGGCGGGAAGGCTTCGGGTCCCAAAACACCAACACCCTTCCAGACGCCATGCTCGATCAAATCCATGGCGATGACGGCGCTGAAAGCGGTTTGCGCCACCACAGCCTGACAACCCCAGGTCTTCATGCAATCTTTATTATCCGCAACCTGGTAGAGATAGACCTGGCGCTCCCTGCCATCCTTCTTCCCCTTGACCCAGGTGCCAGCACAGGTCTTGCCGGACATCTTGTCACCCAAATAGGCGGGATCGGGCAGACAGGCGGCAACCACATCGCGTGGAGCGACCTTGACACCCTTGACGTTGATCTTTTCCTTGTTGTCGAGTCCGAGCATGTGCAGAGTCTTGAGCACGCCGATGAACTGGTCGCCAAGTCCATACTTGAAGGTGGCGCGTTTGGTCTTGACCCAGCGCGGCATGAGCAGGACTTCCTCGTGCTCCACATTGACCACTTCCACAGGTCCGATTTCGGGGAAGTCAAAAGTTTCAGGCTCGGAGAAGGGCGCGGTTGTGAACCAGCCTTTGTCCTTTTCCCAAACCACGGGTGGGTTGAGGCATTCTTCGATGGTAGTCCAGATGGAGAAATTGGGGGCGAATTCATAGCCCTCGATCTCGATGTTCGCGCCATCGCGGATGCCGAGTTCCTCGATTTCATCGAAGAGATGTTCCTGCGCGTAACGGGCAAAGACGTCTGCCATGCCGGGTTCGACACCACAACCGACGATTGCGAGCAATTTCTTCTTTTGCCAGTCCTTGGCTTTCTTGAACTGGTAATCTCCCAGTTTGACGCCGCACTTGTTGAATGGATCGGTCTTATGCGGCGTGGACAGGGTCATCGCCATGTCCATGTATTTCACGCCGACATCATACGCGGCATCGAAAATTTGCTCATTGAAGATTGGGTCGACCGCGTTCATGATCAGGTCAACCTTGTATTTCTTCGCAAGCTTGACGATTTCTGACTTCTTGCTTGCATCTATGAATTCAACGGGGAATCTTTTATTCTGACGGAGTTTCTTTTGAACCTCCTTGGCGCGTTTGACGTTGTAGTCGGTCAGCACCATTTGTTCAATCCATGGGCGTTGCTTTGCCATTACTGCAATCGCCTCTCCCACACCACCAACACCGACGAGCAATACTTTCATGATCTGTACTCCATTTTTGTTTTATAACTCGCACATCGCGGGTTAGAATGACAAGTGAAATGAAGAAAATCCTGCCACGTCAGGGTTGGACAGGATTCTCTAGAAATAAATTTCCTTCACAATCTTCAAATGGATAAAGGATTCGGTCTCGCGGATGCCTTCAACTTTTGCCAGTTTTTCGGTAAGGAATTTGAGCAGGTCTTCATGGTCGCGACAAAATACTTCGCAAATAATGTCATATCGTCCGCCAACCACCACCAGATAGACCACCTCATCGATTTGGGAGATTTCCTCGGCAATCTGCAACATCCTATGTCCATCGGTATGGATGCCAATTAGAGCCATCGTCCGCATCCCCATCATCAGCGGATTGGTCACCGCCACCACCTTGAGGTAGCCAAGTTCCACAAGGCGGTTGTACCGCTGGCGGATCATGCCGGGGGAGACATTGAGTTTCTCGGCGATTTGGGCAAACGCCTCCCTGCCGTCCTTCCGCATGGCATCGATAATATACTGGTCTATATTATCGAGACGGCTGGCTTGATTGGTGCTGTTTGCGTTTTCCATTGATTTATTCTATTCCTTTTTTGTATGAAAGTCAATATATTTATGACGATTTGTTACTGATTTTGAAAAAAAATGCAAAACAGGCATTTTTCATGTAAACAATCGGAACATTTGCTGCGACCTCAATTGCAGCAGCCGCAGAACTGCTGCAGATTGTGTCTGGAAAAAAATTTCGACGTCATAAAATAATAAATCAAAAAGATAATTCGTGTCATATTTTAAGTATGACGCGAAAAAGCGTTTCACCTGGGTGGCAATAACGTATTGTTTTGGACGGTTACATGGCTGTGCAAAATCACAGTTGACGCTGACCTTTTTGTTGTGTATACTCCAGCAGGTTTTTTACATTGCTCCCGTTTGGGAAAAAGACTTGAAGATATTTCCACTTATTAGGGCAAAAAACTTGAACAAGGCGATTATTCCTTTGGGAATAAGAGACGATTTTTTTGAAATTTTTACCAGGTAGTACTGCAAATCAATAATGTCCTTACCGGTTGTATTCAACGGCTTTTTGTACTCAGCAGAATCATTGTTTGAGTTATAAAAAATTTCAAAATTTGTTTCGGAGGTAGCATGGATATCCTTTGGTTAGGCAGTCGTCATGGCTTGAACGGCTTTGAACAGGTTGCCATTGTATTGGTTTTGGTCGCTGCATTTATCAGCCTTTTGTATGCCTGGTGGCTGCGCAGCACGGTGCTCAAGAAGGATAAAGGCACCGAGAAAATGCAGGAGATTTGGAACGCCATACGCGTCGGCGCTGATTCCTATCTGAGTCAACAACTCAAGACCATCCTGCCGCTAATTGGCGTTTTGACGGTGGTCATGTTCCTGAGCGTTTACGTTGTTCCACCCAGCCTCGAAGCTCGCGAAGAGTTTGAAGCTTTTGGCGAACAGGGCATCATCTTCATCATTGCAGTCGGACGCACCATTGCTTTTATCATGGGTGCGTCTTTTTCTTTAATCGTCGGTCAGTGGGGTATGCGCATGGCGGTGCAGGCAAATGTCCGCGTCGCTTCCGCTTCCCGTCGCAGCCTGAATGAATCCCTTTCCATCGCCTACTATGCGGGCACTTATACGGGAATGCTCACCGATGGTTTGGGCTTGCTTGGCGGCACGCTGATCTTCATCATCTTCGGTAAAGCCGCTCCCGATGCGCTGCTTGGCTTCGGCTTCGGCGGAACCCTCCTGGCGCTCTTTATGCGTGTGGGTGGCGGCATCTACACCAAAGCCGCGGACGTGGGTGCCGACCTCGTCGGTAAAGTTGAAAAGGACATCCCCGAAGATGATCCCCGAAATGCCGCCGTCATCGCCGACCTAGTGGGTGACAATGTGGGCGACTGCGCTGGTATGGCTGCTGACATCTTCGAGTCATATGAAGTGACGATCGTTTCGGGTTTGATCCTCGGCCTTGCCCTGGTTGCCATCACCGGCGACCTCAAGTGGATCGTGTACCCCCTCATCATCCGCGCCGTGGGTGTGATTTCCTCCATCATCGGAACGTTCACCGTGCCGATCTGGGAAAAGGTTAACCTGCCTTTGCTTGGCAAAGCCCATGACGCCGAAGAGGCGATGTTCCGTTCCTATGAAGTGTCAAGCATTTTCACCGTAACAATCTCCATCTTCCTCGCCTGGCTGTATGCCAACGATTGGCGTCTTGCAGCCCTGACGGCGATTGGCGTGGGTTTGGCGGTGGCTTTCAATCCGCTCACTTCATACTTTACATCCACCAAGAAGGCTCCTGTCAAGGAAATTGTTGGTTCCACAAAAACAGGTCCCGCCACCACTATTCTTTCCGGTCTCTCTGTGGGTATGGAATCAAGTGTTTGGGCGTTGGTGGTAATTGCCGTAAGTTTCATCGCCGGCATCCTGCTCTATAGTGGTGATGGCGCCCAGTACGTACTTTATGCCATTGCCATGATCGGTATCGGTATGCTCAGTCACACCGGTAACAACGTCGCCATGGACTCATACGGACCCATTTCCGACAATGCGAATGGCATTGGCGAAATGGCCTGGCACGATATGGAAGACGAAAATACCTTGAAGGCCCGCCAGATTATGGCTGACCTGGACGCCGTCGGTAACACGACCAAAGCCATCACCAAGGGCGTGGCGATTGCGTCGGCGGTGATTGCGGCTGTTTCCCTGTTCGCCTCCTATATTACCGATGTGGGACGTGTGCAGACGCAACTCGGCATGGCGATCATGGACTCCATCCGTGTTTCGGATACCCGCGTGTTCGTCGGTTTGCTCCTCGGTGGAGCGCTGCCCTGGTTGTTCTCGTCGCTGTCCATCCGCGCCGTGAGCCGCGCTGCCGGACAGATAGTCGAAGAAGTCCGCCGCCAGTTCAAGATTCCGGGCATTATGGAAGGTACCAAGACGCCCGACTATGCCCAGGTTGTGGGCATTTCCACCGCCTCGGCGCAAAAGGAACTTGTTCCGCTGGCGACAATTGCAGTGCTGATGCCATTGGTTGTGGGCTTGGTGTTGCAAGTGGAAGCGCTGGGCGGTTTCCTTGCAGGTATCATTCTCTCCGGCCAATTACTGGCGGTCTTTTTGTCCAATGCCGGTGGTGCATGGGACAATGCCAAAAAATCCATTGAGGATGAACCCCGCGACCTGAAGAACAACACCGGTAAAGGGTCCGAACGTCACAAGGCTGGCGTGGTGGGTGACACGGTCGGCGACCCGATGAAGGATACCGCTGGTCCCGCTCTCAACCCAATGATTAAGGTTGCCAACCTGGTCTCCCTGCTGGCTGCGCCGATCATCGTCAAGTACCCGATGATGCGTGCTGACGGTTCGGTTAATATTGTTGTCGTCATTGTGGCAGTCGCTTTGCTCGCCGCCACAATCTGGGCGATTTCCCGCTCCAAGTCCCCTGTGAAGGAACTGTAGTTAATTTTAGAATAAATAGAGCCTGTCGCAAGACAGGCTCTATTTATTGTGGACCTTGTATGTTTAGTAACGGATCGAACTCAGGTTGTCCAGTTTTTCCTTGCTGTGTATGGCGTTGATGCGTCGAATGGTTCCTGTCAGTCCGCGCACAACCAGACTCTCGGTTATGATGCGGTCGCCGTAATATCGCACACCCTTCAGTAGTTCGCCGTCTGTGATGCCGGTGGTTGCGAAGAACACATCCTCCGAGGAGACCAAATCGTCCATGGTCAACACCCGGTCGAAATCGTATCCTGCTTCACGTCCCCGCCGCAATTCGCTCTCATCACGCGCATGGAGTTTGCCTTGAATTTCACTGCCCATGGCGCGCAGGGCGCAGGCGGCGATGACGCCTTCAGGCGTACCGCCAATTCCCAGCAAAACATCCACACCCGAATCGGGCCAGGAGGTCATCAACGCGGCAGCCACATCGCCGTCAGGGATTTGGCGGATGCGAGCCCCAGCCTTGCGGATTTCAGAGATCATTTCGTCGTGACGCGGGCGGTCAAGGATGATAGTGGTCAGGTCTTCGACGTTCTTGTCCTTGGCTTTGGCGATTGCCTTGAGATTGTCGACAATCGGCTTCTCGATGTCGATCACCCCTTTGGCTTCTGGGCCAACCGCCAGTTTGTTCATGTAAAGGAACGGTCCTGGGTTGAACATCGTGCCGCGAGGAGCAAGCGCCACCATTGCGAGCGAGTTTGAACGACCAAAAGCCAGGGGGCGGGTGCCGTCAACCGGATCAACGGCAACGTCCACGTCGGGGGACAAGCCGTTTCCCACCTTCTCGCCGTTGAACAGCATTGGCGCGTTATCCTTTTCACCTTCCCCGATGACAATGACACCGTTCATGTCCAAAGTGCCGAGAACCAGACGCATTGCATTCACGGCAGCCTGGTCCGCGCCCTCTTTATCGCCGCGTCCCATGTAACGACCCGCAAGCATCGCCGCAGCTTCCGTGACTCGAGCCAGTTCAAGCGCAAGGTTGCGCGTAGGCGTAGCGCCAAGAACAGTCATTTTGCCTCCAAAATTTACAGGATGAACCAGATAAGGAAGTAATAACCGATCACAGCGCCCCATAGCCAGGAATCGATGCGGTCGAAGAAACCGCCATGACCGGGGATGAGGTCGCTGGAATCCTTGATGCCAGACTGTCTTTTGATCATGCTCTCGCCCAGGTCGCCCAGGGGAGGGATCGCGCCGAGAATAAAACCAAGAATTGCGCCCTGCCAAAGGGTGATCTGACCCGCGAGATTTCCGTAGGTGGTAAAAGCGTATACTGAGAAAAAACCGCCCCACGTGGCGGTAACAATGCTGGCGGCGTAACCTTCCCAGCTTTTTTTGGGGCTGAGGCGCGGAGCCATTTTATGCCTGCCGTAAGCCCTGCCAATCGAGTATGCGCCGGTATCGCCGTACATGACAGAGAACATCACCAGCATAAACCACCAGCCGCCGTCGGGGAGGTTCCGAAGGTCGAAAAGGTAGGAGCCGATCCAGCCGATGTAGGCGATTCCGCCCACGGCGATCCCAAAGTCAACCGCAGACTGGTCCCGTCCGCGCTCGTAGGCGATCAAGTGATAAGCCATCGCCGCAAGGAGGCTTACAGCAAAGGCAGGCTGGGCATACGACGGAAAGAACATGCGGGTGACGGTGACGAGAGCCACGCCGCCGATGGTCACGTGGAAGTTCGGCTGATACCCCGCCGCGCGAAAAAGATGGATGTACTCCCGCGCCGCGCCGATTAAAAATGTCCCCATCAACAAATAATAAAAGGGTCCGCCAAGCATGATGAGGGGCAACCCTATGACGGCAAGACCCAGGGCAGTGATTGTTCGTTTAAGCATTTGATTCCTGAAGCTCCCCCGAAGACACCTTTCCATACCGCCTGTCACGCTGGGCAAATGCCTCCAGCGCTCGGCGATATTCATCCTTGTCGAAATCGGGCCAGTAGGTCGGCGTGATATACCATTCGGAATAGGCAGCCTGCCAGATCAGGAAATTGCTCACGCGCAGTTCGCCCGAAGTGCGGATGATGAGGTCGGGGTCTGGAACTCCCGCCGTGTATAAATATTGACCGACCAGTTTGTCGGTTACCTCTTCAGGCGACACGCCGTCCTTCATCATGCGCTGGATGGCTTGAACGATCTCGTCGCGTCCGCCGTAATTGAAGGCGATGTTCAAGATCAGGCGGTCGTTGTTTTTTGTCATGTCGATTGCTTCCAGCACTTTTTCCTGGAGGGAGGGAGCCAGCCGTTCGAGACGCCCGATATGGCGAAGTTGGACGCCTTCCTGGTGCAGTTCGCCCAGTTCGCGGTCGATGACATCTTCGAGGATATACATTAACCCTTTGACCTCCTCGGGTGGGCGTCCCCAGTTTTCGGTTGAAAAGGCATAGATCGTCAGGTATTTGACGCCAAATTCAACCGTGGCACGAATGACGCGGCGCAGGTTTTCCGTTCCCGCCTTGTGTCCTGCCAGGCGAGGCAGGCCGCGCTGAAGCGCCCAACGTCCATTGCCATCCATGATGATGGCGATGTGTTGGGGAATTTTTCCAGGGGGAACTGCAGAGGGGAGTTCAGTCATGGTCATTAACTCTTTTGAGCGCGTTTGACGCAACCGCAAAGAACTACACTTCCATAATCTCTTTTTCTTTGACCTGCCCGTGTTTGGCAATGTCCTCGATGTATTTATCCGTCACTTTTTGCAACTCCTCCTCGCCGAAGAGGCGATCGTCTTCCGTGATCAGTTTTTCCTTTTCATAATCGCGGATGTCGTTATGGATATCGCGACGGATGTTCCGCACGGCAACGCGGGCTTCCTCCAGGCGATGGTGCATCTGTTTGACGAGGGCACGGCGGCGTTCCTCATCGAGCGGGGGCAGGTTCAGGTGGATGACCTTGCCGTCGGAGTTTGGATTCAGCCCCAGGTTCGAGGCGCGGATTGCCTTTTCGATGTTCTTGACCGATGCTGCGTCAAAGGGCTTGATCATGATCGTGCGCGGTTCGGGGACGCTTATGGATGCGAGCTGCATGAGATGCGTGGGGGTGCCGTAATAATCAACAGGCAATCTTTCCACCAATGCGGGACTGGCGCGCCCCGTACGAATTCCAGCGAGATCATCTGCAAGGGATTGAATTGCGCCGCGCATTCGTGTTTCGGCGTCTTTCAGTAAATCTTTGATTTCTTCGGTACTCACGATCTTCCTCCTCAAAAATGATTGCGTTACAAGGATACCTTAAAACAAGAATTTATGCTATGGGAGCGCAATCAAGGTGATGGGAAATGGCGGGGGATTGATAGACTCTCAGAGGGAACGCTCGATGCCCGCGCCCTTCACATGCTTTGGAGAGGGGAAGGGCGCAGGGCATAGCTGTATAAACTAGTCCCCGCTGACCAGCGTGCCGACAGCCTCGCCGCGCAAAGCGGCAAGCAGGGCGGTTGTGTCCCATAAATTCAATACAAGGATCGGAACGTTATTTTCCATGCACAGGGATATCGCGGTACTATCCATCACCTCGAGACGACGATTCAGCACTTCGATGTAGCTTAGCTGGTCGAACTTTTTCGCGTTTGGATTCTTCTTTGGATCTGAATCATACACGCCGTCCACCTTGGTGGCTTTGATGACCACGTTGGCGTCGATTTCGGTCGCGCGCAGGGCGGCAGCGGTATCAGTGGAGAAGTATGGATTCCCCGTCCCCGCCCCGAATATCACCACGCGTCCCTTTTCCAGGTGGCGAATCGCGCGCCGGCGGATATACGGTTCCGCAATGGCGCGCATCTCTATTGCGGACATGACGCGGGTGTATACACCCTGGCGCTCCAGCGCATCCATCAGGGACATGGCGTTCATCACCGTCGCAAGCATTCCCATGTAGTCGGCTGTGGCGCGGTCCATGCCGTGTTCGAGACCCTGCTTGCCACGCCACAAATTACCCGCGCCGATCACAACTGCCACGTCCACGTCCATTTCCCGAACTTCCTTGATTCGGCTGGCGATCGCCTCGGCTTCATCGACGTCGATTCCGCGTCCCAACTCGCCGCCAAGCGCTTCACCGCTCAGCTTCAGAAGAATTCGTTTGTATTTCATTTGAGCCATTTATGCCTCCTGGTTGATTACGGAACAATTTGTACAATCTACAAAAAAGCCAACCCGAAGGTTGGCTTTCAAACAACTATTCCCTGGTGCTTTCACCCAGCTCCCATCGCTGGAAGCGGCGTACGATCACGTTTTCGCCGATTGCGGCAACGTTCTGCAGGACAAGCTTTTCAACCGTGATTGTTTCGTCGCGGATGTAGGCTTGGCGCATCAGGCAGACCTCATCCTTATATTTTTCGACGCGTCCTTCCACGATCTTTGCGAGGACATTCTCAGGCTTGCCCTCTTCCAATGCGCGGGCGCGGGCAATGCCGGCTTCGTGTTCCAACTCGGCAGCGGGAATTTCCTCCGCCGTAATATATTTGGGGGCGCTGGCTGCGATCTGCAGGGCGATTTCATGAGCCAAATTGCGGAATTGCTCGGCGCGAGCCACAAAATCGGTTTCGCAATTGATCTCGACCATAACGCCCACGCGTCCGCCGCCGTGGGAATACATTTCCACGACACCGTTCGAAGCTGTGCGGTCAGACCGCTTGGCGGCGGTCGCCATGCCTTTTTCGCGCAGCCAGTCAACAGCCTTGTTGAAATCGCCATTCGCATCTTGTAACGCTTTGCGGCAATCGAGCATTGGCGCATTGGTTGCGGCGCGCAGCTCCTTGATCATCTGTGTTGTAATTTCCATAATTCACTATCCTTGTATCGGCTATTCGGCAGCAGCGGGGGCGGCAGAATCACCTTCCGGTTTTACTTCAACTTCGTCCACCTTGCGGCTGACGTTCAGCTTCGCCAGTGTGGATTCGCCCAGCAGGATATCCTCGCCCATGTTTTCATCCTCGGTCTCGACAACGGGTTTGCGGGGTCCGCGAGTCTTGGGCTTTGCTTCGACGGCGACTTCACCGGGCTGTTCAGGTTCCTCTTCCTTGCGCATGGCTTTACCTTCCAGCACGGCATCTGCCACCTTGGCGACCAGAAGTTTGATGGCGCGAATGGCATCATCGTTCGAAGGGATGACGTAGTCGACATTTTGCGGATTGCAGTTGGTGTCCACAAGGGCGACAATCGGAATCTTCAACAGATTCGCCTCGCGGACTGCGGCATCTTCGCGTCCCACGTCGACGATGAAAAGCAGATCGGGGCGGCGCTTCATGTTGCGGACACCCGACAGGCGGGTGGTCAGGCGGGTGATCTCGCGTTCGATCAACAGGCCTTCCTTCTTGGTCAGGCGGTTGATATCCTCTGAATCGCGGATCTTTTCCAGGCGTTCCAATTCCTGGATGCGCTTGTGCATGGTGTCCCAGTTGGTGAGCATGCCGCCCATCCAGCGTTCTGTGACATAGGGCATGCCGCAGCGGGCGGCTTCCTCCGCGACGGTTTCCTGTGCCTGGCGCTTGGTTCCAACGAACAAAACAGTGCCACCAGCCACAACGGTGTCGCGGACAGTGTTGTAACCCTGATTCAACAGCTTGACAGTCTGTTGCAGGTCGATGATATGAATACCGTTACGTTCGGTGAAGATGTACGGTTTCATACGGGGGTCCCACTTGTTGGTGCGATGCCCGAAGTGGACGCCGCTCTCAAGCAGGGCTTTCATGGAAATGACAGCCATTATTACTCCTTAACTTTTGCTGTTCCCAAACGCGCAATTCAGGCGTGGAACAGGGTGGGTTTAGCGGGAATTCGAACCCGCTCAGGGACGCTTGTTGCCCGTCCCAGGCAAGATTTGCCTTTTTTAGGCGGCGGGATTATACCACAGGAATTTTCATGCAATGCTATACTTGGGCAAAAATTCAGGCGATTTTCATGAAACCCATCATCAAACAACTCCTCCTTCTTTTCCTCGTCAACCTGGCTCTTGCCTTTGCAATCAAAGGTATTACAAGCTACTACGGGATGAAAAAGACCCAAATGTCATTCGACCATGCCGTTTGGGTCTTCACGTACGAAATCGGCAACGACTCGTGGCGACCAATGCAACTGGCTTACGACCACTGGATCGAATCAGGTAAACAAAGCCTGCTCTACACCGACCTGTTGCTTCCCGTAAAGGTGAAATTTCTGTATCCTCCCACCGCACTGCTGATCACGCAGTTTATCAACACGAACAATGTTGACTTGCTGGCGTTTTCCACCTCCGCGACAATCATCTTTCTGTTCCTGATGTCAGCCGGGGTGATTGCAACGGTGTTGTATTCGTGGAAATCCTACAAATTGCCGCCGCTTTCCTCTGCCGAGCAGGTGACAGTTGGGGCTTTACTCACCCTGCTGCTTTTCACATTCTATCCCGTTGTAAAGGCAGCCACGCTGGGACAACTTCAAGTCTGGTTGAATGCTTTTTTTGCAATCGCCATCCTGTGTTACATCACCGGCTGGGATATCCTTGCGGGTATCATGCTGGGACTAATGGCTTCCATCAAGCCGCATTACGCGCTTTTCATCCTCTGGGGAGTGCTGCGCGGCAACTGGAAGCTGGTCATTGCGATCACGGTCACCGGTCTGTTGGGCGTTCTGCTGGGGATGCGTGAATTCGGCTTCGCGATGTACATCGACTACCTGCGCGGACTGAGCTTTGTCACGCAGCACGGCGAGTCGGTCTACACTAACCAGTCGTTTAACGCGCTGGCGGGGCGGTTTTTCAGCGTGCGCTATCCTGAAGTTTTCAACAACTTGAGATGGAATGGATATCGCTATCCCCCGTACAACGTCTGGGTGTTTTCCTTCACTCAGATTATGTCCATTGTCGTCCTGCTGGTCACGTTGATGAAAACAAAAAGCAAGGGCAGTGAAGCCAAACTGGCGGATTTTCTGTTGATGGGGCTGGGCGCAACGCTGGCGTCTCCCATTGCATGGGAGCACCATTACGGGGTGCTTTTTCCGATCTTCGTTTGTGTGGGATTGGTTTTGTGGTTTGGAGATTCTCCGCTCAAGGGCAATTGGGTCAAAGCTGCCTTCGTCCTGTGCTACCTGGTGGCGGCGAACGTATTTCCGTTTGCCAAATACGTGGCTGACTCCTACTTCAATGTTTTGCAGTCCTACCTTTTGATGGCAGCCTGTGGTTTGTTCCTTATTTTGTTGCTGATAAAACATCCCCGCGAAAATAAGGCAAAAGCCTGATTCAAGGAAAACAAAAAATCAGCCCTTCACGTGGGGCTGATTTTTTGTTTGACAACTCACGTATTTCTAAGCCACTGCGGTCTGTTCGTACAGTTGTTGTTTTAGGGAGGCGATGTCTTTTTCCAGACGGCGGTCGCCGTGTTGGATTTGTTCCTTGATTTTATCTATTGCCGACATGACCGTTGAGTGGTCGCGCCCGCCCAACGCTTCGCCGATCTGGGGATATGAAATCTTGAATTCCTCGCGCAGCAGGTACATGGCAATTTGGCGTGGAAAAGCCACCTCTTTTGTGCGGTCACGCCCCAAAAGTTTTTCGGCGGTCAGGTTGAATTTACGGGCGACCAAATCCACCACCTGCCCGGGTTCCACATCCCCGCGAGCCGGCAACAGGTCAGACAAAGCCACTTCCACAAGACTCGGCGTGAGGGCGGAACCGCTCAGATCTGCAAAAGCAATGATGCGGTTCAGCGCGCCTTCCAATTCGCGGATGTTGGATTGGATCTGCTTGGCGATGGTCTCCAAAATTTCATCCGAAATCTGCCGACCTGTGCGCTCGGCTTTGGAGCGCAAAATAGCAAGCCGGGTCTCGAAATCGGGTGCCTGGATGTCGGCGGTCAGTCCCCACTCGAAGCGGGAGCGCAGACGCTCCTCCAGCGTGACCAATGACTTGGGCGGGCGGTCCGACGACACGATGATCTGCTTGTCCTGCCCGTGCAGGGTGTTGAAAGTGTGAAAGAATTCCTCCTGCGTGGATTCCTTGCCCGCAATGAACTGGATGTCATCCACCAGCAGGACGTCGGCGGAGCGGTACTTCTCACGGAAAGCCTGTGTGGTGTGCGTGCGAATGGCGCTGATCATGTCATTCGTGAATTCTTCGGAGGAAACATATAAAACATTCAACCCGTCGGCGTGACAGGCATTGCCGATGGCGTGCAGCAGGTGGGTTTTTCCCAATCCCACGCCGCCGTACAGGAAAAGCGGATTGTAGGCGCGGGCTGGCTTCTCTGCCACAGCCTGACAGGCTGCGTGGGCAAGTCGGTTTCCAGAGCCAACAACGTAAGTGTCGAAGGTGTAGCGCGGATTCAGGGTGACATGACGCGGCTTCGGCTCGGGTGGGGTAATCTCTATCGAAGCAGGAACATGCTCCCCGTCGGGTTCGGTATGCGATTCACCCTCCCCGGACTGGGAAACGACAAATTCAACCGTCACGTTCGAGTTCAAAATCCCAATCAACAGGCGGCTTACTGTAGTTGCAAGGCGACTCTCCAACCAGTCACGTGCATAGGCGTTGCGTACACCAACGGTAATCACCCCATTCTCGTATGCCATGGGACGCGTATCGCGCACCCACGTGTCGTAGGATGCGCGAGGCATTTCCATTTGAAGTTGTGCGAGTACCGACTGCCATGCCTGCTCAGCGTTCATAAATATTCCTCAGTGATGTATTTTGGGTACATTGAATAGCCCGCCTTTTCGCGGCTCTGTAAAATAATATGCCTTTATCAAGAGTATTGTAGGTGTAGGAGTTTGGATGTTTGGGACATACATCCATTGTATCAGCGTGTTGTTATTCTAGCAGATACTTTCCTTGAATAACAAGGCGTTAGACCTACGTTAAGTTAAAAAGATTTGTTTTGTTAAGGTTTGGTCATCTTAAAGAAACGTTGTGCGCTGCAATTTCATCTGTATCTCTTTGTAGAACACGTGTTTCAGCCAAAAGCACCAGCCCATCTCTCGTTACCCCCCATATATGGGCATGGGGGGCGTTTTTCCGGAAGGACTCGTATATTTGCCTTAAAAAATCCAGACATCCAACATTTTTATTTCGTGTTAAACGAGACTCGGTTTCCTGTGATTCATCCGGCAATGATTGTTGATTCAAACTTTTTAGCGCCTGACTGCGCGTGGAACCCAAACCAATATGGTCGTTCCCTCGTTTAAAGTCGACGAAATATCCACTTCACCACCCACAGCATGGGCGCGTGTGTGCATGTTTGCAAGTCCATGACCGATGGAAGTCTTTATCTTCTCGACATCGAAGCCTTTGCCATCGTCGCTGATCTCCAACAACACTCGATCCTGCGTTGTCCACACGGCAACCTGCACGTTTTTGGCGTTCGCATGCTTGGCAACGTTCGCCAAAGCCTCCTGACAGATGTGGAACAGAGCCAGGGATTGGGCATGTGACAGGTCTTGAAGTTCCTCCGAGCCCGTAAAGTTCACTTCGGAGAAGGTATTTGCACGATATTCCGCAATCAGACGGTTGATTCCGTTGACCAGGCCTTCATTCCCAAGCTGCCGGGGTCTCAAATCGAGAATATAGGCGCGGATATCGCGGATTGCCTGGTTCAAACCGTCAATTGCATGGTGAATGCGCTCCTTCGCAGTCTTGGGGTCTTCATCCAGCATCAGTTGAGCGCCTTCCAATCCCAGCCCCACGCCGTAAATGGATTGGATAATGCCGTCGTGCAAGTCCATGCCGATGCGGTCGCGCTCCTCCAACACGGCAAGGCGGCGGGCATTGGCGTGCAAGCGCGCGTTTTCGATGGCGAGTCCCGCCCAGGTACCGACCGCCGTCAGCAATTGGACACTTCGCTGGTCGAAAGGTTCGGTATCGCGGGTGGCGACGCTCATCACGCCGATGAGATTTTCACCCGAAAGCAGGGGAATGCAGGCAATTTGCTGGAAACCAGCCTGCACAACGGCATCGCGCAGGAAGTTGGTATCGTTTGCCAGGTGCATCCCGATCATGGTCTTGCGGCTCTTCGCCACCAGTCCGGGATACCCCTCCCCAACTTGGAAGATGTTTTGTGTCCAGAATGCCTCGGCGGCTTGACCTCGGTGCAGGACCATGCGCAGGGTGGTTTTATCGTCTTCGAGCAGGAAGATGTCACCCGCTTCGACCTTCATGTAATTCATCACCAGCCCAAGGGTCTTGTTGAGAATCTCGTCGAGTTCCAGGCTGGAGGTGAGGGCGGAGGCAATTCCGTTGAGCAGACCCATATCCACGTTGCGGCGGGTCAGGGTCAGGTCGCGTTGTTTCATCTGCTCGTACAGGCGGGCGTTGGTGATCGCCGTCGCGGCGTACCCAGCCAGCATCTGGATGATCATCTCGTCGTCGGCGTTGAACTCGGATGCGTCAACTTTATCGGTCAGGTAAAGCTGTCCGAGTTGTTTATCCCCCGCGCGGATTGGCACTCCCAAAAACGAGGTCATGTGCGGGTGATGCTGGGGAAATCCCACAGACTTGGGATGCTCCCCAATCACAGGCACGCGCATCGGAAATTCCGAGTTCATCAACTCGCCAAGCAAGCCGAGACCCACTGGCGGGTGCGCCATCCTTTTTATGTCCGCATCAGACATGCCGACATGCACAAACTGCTTGAGTTTGCCTTCGCTATCCAACACCCCCAACGCAGCATAACGCGCTCCCGCCTGTTCGCAAGCCGTGGACACAATCCGCTCCAGCAGGGTTTCGAGCGAAACGTCCTTTACCAACTCCAGGCTTGCGCGATGGAGCGCGAATAATCTCTCCTGTAACTGTTCACGAGTTAAGAGCATACACAGACACCTCTCTGCCATTATAATCAATTCGCTGCTTTTTGATAGGATTTGGAAGAACGCAAATACTACACTTGGGACAATCTTTTATGACAAACTCCCGTATTTCTGGATTTTACAACCTGACAATCGAGGAACGCCGCTCCAGGCTGGCGGATGCTGCGAATCAGACTCCCGATGAGTTGACCCCGTTTACTTCGGGCGGACTCTCCGCCGAATCCGCCGACCACATGATCGAGAATGTGATCGGCATGTACAGCCTGCCCGTGGGCATCGGCTTGAACTTCATGGTCAACGGGCGGGATGTTCTGGTTCCGTTTGTCGTGGAGGAGCCATCGATTGTGGCGGGCGCGTCGTTCATGGCGAAACTTGCCCGCGCGGGCGGCGGATTCACCGCCACCACTACCCAACCAGAGATGATCGGGCAAATCCAGTTGATCAACGTGGTCAACATGAACGAAGCGCGGATGAAGCTCTACGAGCATAAGGCGGAACTGCTTGCCACCGCCGACGCGATTGACCCCGTCCTCAAGAAGTTTGGCGGTGGGGCGCGTGACCTCGAAGTCCGCATGATAGAGGATTCGCCCATCGGACCGTTCATTGTCATCCACCTGATTTATGACGTGCGTGATGCGATGGGCGCGAACGCGGTCAACACCGCCTGCGAAAAACTCGCCCCGCAGATCGAATCCATCACGGGCGGGAAGGTCCACCTGCGGATTTTGTCCAACCTCGCAGATCGCCGCATCGCCCGCGCGCGCTGCACCATCCCCGTCAGCGAGTTGACCGTCGGGTTTGAATCCTTCAAAGGCGAGACCGTGCGCGACGGCATCATCGCCGCCTGGGCTTTCGCCGCCACCGACCCCTATCGCGCCGCGACCCACAACAAGGGCATCATGAACGGCGTGGACTCGGTGGTGGTCGCCACGGGTAACGACTGGCGCGCCATCGAAGCGGGCGCGCACGCCTACGCGGCGCGTTCTGGCAGGTACACTTCCCTCTCAACCTGGGGCAGGGACGCGGATGGAAACCTCGTCGGCACGCTGGAAATGCCGATGGCGGTGGGAATCGTCGGTGGCGCGACCAAGGTGCATCCCGCCGCCCAAGCCGCCGTCAAGTTGATGGGCATCAAAACCGCCTCCGAACTGGCGGAAATTATCGTCTGCGTGGGACTCGCCCAGAACATGGCAGCACTGCGCGCCCTCGCCACCGAAGGCATCCAGCGTGGACACATGTCCCTGCACGCGAGACAGGTCGCCCTCGCCGCTGGCGCCACTGGCGATTTGATCGAGAAAATCGCGGCGCAAATGGTCGCAGAGAAGGCGATCCGCGTCGGCAGGGCTGAAGAGATTTTGAAGGAAATGCAGGCATAAGGAAGTTTACAAAAGGATGTCAAAGTTAATTGCCCTTAAGTCCGGAACTCATGAAATACTTTCTGACGCTTGGTTCAGCGACTTTTCTAATCTAAAACAAGAATCATTGCTATTTGACCAAATTCAAATTTATAAGTTAGAAAAATTTTATAAAGCACTAATAGAAACTCAAAGCATCGTTAGTAAACTATATCCAAATCTCTCAAATAAAATAGATTCCATTATCATGGAATTAGAATGGTTGCGACAAACGGGCGTTGTTACTGAATTAAAGATGGAAGAAGAGCTTCATAACCAGGTCATAGAGGAGTTTGAAAGAAAAGCCCCTAGCCAGATGTTTGAAGATGCGAAAAAGCTGCTCAAAAAAATTATAGAAATCCAAACGTCTGACTTAATAAACTCCGAAGATGAGGCTGAGAGAACAAGCCTAAAAAGAGAGCAACATTTTGCACTTCTTCGATTAATGTCAATTGTTATAGAAACAACAAAGGATGTCACGGCGGTCACAACAATCCCCTATACAGAGTACAGTCGCGAGTTGCCAAATTCTCGCAAAAGCAGTGTTACTCAAATTGCAATTAACAAATTGCCTCTACCTAACAACGAAACTCCTTGGGAACAAATAATCGACTATCGAAACGATCCAGAAAATCGAAAAAATCTCCTGAGCTTACGGAGATGGATTAGAAAGATTTCAACTGAATGCCCATCGCCAGCAGAGATAGAAGAAGAAATTGAATGGCTAATGAATGAGTTTCAAAGTCATATGAATGTTCATAAAATGAAAGCAAATACAGAAGCTTTAGAAGTAATCGTGAAAGCCCCGCTAGAATTGCTTGAGTTAAAATTTTCGAAAATTGCCGAGCCATTATTTGCTCTAAAGAAAAGGCAAATAAACTTAATGGAGGCTGAATTAAATGCCCCTGGTAAAGAAATGTCTTATATTATCAAAACTAGAGATGCCTTTCAGCCTAATTAATAATTCAAAGAAGGTTAATAAATGACAACCCCTCAACCCTCCTCCCCAACCCTCCTCAAACCCGTCAAGCCTGTTGGCATTGTCGGCTATGGCGCTTACGTGCCGCGCTATCGTATCGCAGCAAAAGAGATTGCCCGCGTCTGGACAGGCAGCAAAGGCGGCGGACTTCCCATCAAAGAAAAGTCCGTGCCCGGTCTTGACGAAGACGTGATCACCATGTCCATCGAAGCGGCGCGGAACGCAATGGCGCGCGCACAGATCGACCCGACGGAAATCCGCGCGGTTTGGGTCGGCTCTGAGTCGCATCCGTATGCGGTCAAGCCGACGTCAACCATCGTTGCGGAAACCATCGGTGCGGCACCCAGCACGCAGGGCGCGGACATGGAATTCGCCTGCAAAGCGGGCACCGAAGCCATGGTCGCCGCGATGGGCATGGTCGGCTCTGGCATGGGACATTACGCCCTCGCCATCGGCATGGACACGGCACAGGGCAAGCCCGGTGACGCGCTCGAATACACAGCGGCGGCTGGCGGCGCGGCTTACCTCCTCGGTCCCGCGGACGAGTCGCTGGCGGTCATCAACTCGGCGTATTCCTACGTCACCGACACGCCCGACTTTTGGCGGCGCGAGTACCAGAAATATCCCGAACACGGGATGCGCTTCACGGGCGAACCCGCCTACTTCAAGCACATCACCGAGGCGGGGAGGCATCTCATGGAAGCCAGCGGTACGACCGCCAAGGATTACAAGTGGGCAGTCTTCCACCAGCCGAACAGCAAGTTCCCACAAAAAGTGGCGAGCATGTTGGGCTTTTCGATGGAACAGATCGAGCCCGGGCTCCTCGTCCCCGTGATTGGGAACACCTACGCGGGCGCGGCTGTCATCGGTCTGACCGCCACCCTCGACATCGCCCAGCCTGGGGACCGAATCCTGATGGTCTCCTTCGGCTCCGGGGCTGGTTCCGACGCCTTCGACATCACCGTCACCGACAAGATTACCGAACGCGCAGGACGAGCTACCAAGACCCGCGAGTATATCGCCCGCCGCACCGAGATCGATTATGCAATGTACGCAAGGTATCGCGGCAAGATTACGATGAAATAAATTATTTGTAGGGGCGTAGCATTGCTGCGTCCCTACAGGATATTTCATATGGCATTCTTCGACCTCTCTCTCGACGAACTTAAAACCTACCGCCCTCTGCGTGAAGAACCCGCAGACTTTGACTCGTTCTGGAAGTCCACGCTGGAGGAAGCACGGGCGTATCCGCTCGATGCGAAGTTTGAGCGCGTGGATTTCGGTCTCACCGCACAGGAGACATTCGATGTCACCTTTTCAGGCTTCGGTGGACAGCCCATCAAAGGATGGTTGATTCTGCCCGTAGGGACATGTCGCGACGCGTCCTTGCCTTGCGTGGTCGAATATATCGGCTACGGCGGTGGACGAAGCTTCCCCATTGATTGGCTGCTTTGGTCGAGCGCTGGTTACGCCAATTTCGTGATGGACACGCGTGGACAGGGGAGTTCCTGGTCGGCAGGCGACACGCCTGACTTGTACGCCGATGGCGGCAACGCTCATTTTCCAGGCAGCATGACAAAGGGCATCCTCGACCCGAAACATTATTACTATCGCCGTGTGTTCACCGATGCCATCCGCGCCATCGAAACCGCGCGCAGTCACCCTGAAGTGGACGCTTCGCGCATTGCAGTGACAGGTGCTTCACAAGGCGGCGGAATTACTATTGCGGCGGCTGGACTCGTCCCAGACGTGGTCGCCGCCATGCCCGACGTGCCCTTCCTTTGTCACTATCGCCGCGCCACCGAGATCGTGGACAGCAACCCGTACAAGGAAATCGCCAGTTATTGTCACACGCATCGCGACAAAGTGGATACAGTCTTCAACACGCTTTCCTATTTTGATGGAATGAACTTTGCCGCGAGAGCCAAAGCGAAAGCCCTGTTCTCGGTTGCGCTAATGGATGAAATCTGTCCGCCTTCGACGGTCTACGCCGCGTACAACCATTGGATTGGCGAAAAGGACATCAAAGTCTACCCGTACAACGGTCACGAAGGTGGCGAAAGTTACCAGAAGATCGACAAGGTTAAGTTTTTGAAGAATATTTGGAAGTAACATGCCACTCTGAGCGCAGCGAAGAGTCTTACTAGGTTCAATTGAGACTCTTCGGTCGCTGTTGCTCCTTCAGAGTGACATATCAGGAGATTTCATGTCAGAAGTCGTTATCGCAGGAATTGGACAAACACCCGTCGGCGAGCATTGGGACATCAGCTTGCGCGACCTGGCGCTGGAAGCCATTCAAGCCGCGCTCAAAGACGCGGGCGGACTCAGGCCGCAGTCGCTCTTCGTCGGCAACATGCTTGCGCCGACTCTTTCGAATCAGGCGCATCTCGGCGCGCTCATCTCAGACTATGCAGGGATGACGGGCATCGAAGCCATGACCCTCGAAGCGTCGGGAGCATCAGGCGGGGCGGCGCTCCGTCAGGGGTACCTTGCCGTGGCAAGCGGCATGACAGACGTGGCGCTGGTTGTCGGCGTGGAGAAATTCACCGACACGATTGGCTCGGACATCGAAGAAGCCATTGCCACCGAAACCGACTCGGATTTCGAAGCCATGCAGGGTCTCACCACCACCGCGCAAGCTGCCATGCTGATGCGGCGTTACATGCACGAGTACAACGTCCCTGTGAACGGGTTTGCGAATTTCCCGCTCACCGCCCATGCCAATGGCGAGGGAAACCCGAATGCTATGTTTCGCAAAGCCATCAAAGCCGAGACCTATGCCAAAGCGGAACCGGTCAGCCCGCCGCTGAACATGTTCGACGTCGCGCCCAACGCGGACGGCGCTGCCGCGCTCATTTTGACGCGCCGCGAGCTGGTTCAGTCCATTGGGGCGAAGCCACTCGTGAAGATTGCCGGCTCGGCATCGTCAACCGACACGCTGGCGATGCACGACCGCAAGGACATGCTCTTCTTCGACACTGCACAGGTCTCCGCAGGCAAAGCCATGAAACAGGCGGGAGTTGTTTTGGACCAAATCGACTTCTTTGAGTACCACGATGTGTTCAGCATCTACGCCGCGCTGCAGCTCGAAGCGGTGGGATTTGCAATCAAAGGTCAGGGCTGGAAACTTGCCGAGAGCGGCGGGATTGGCTTGAACGCTGGCGCGAAAATCCCATGTGCGACGATGGGCGGCATGAAAGCCCGCGGATTCGCGGGAGGCGCTTCGGGCGTGTATCAGGCTGTCGAAGCAGTCAACCAGCTTCGGGGTCAGGCAGGGAAAAACCAGTTAGCGGGAGCAAAGTTCGGGCTGATCCAATCGCTTGGCGGACCCGCATCCACTGCCGTTTCCCATGTCCTGAGCGCAGCATGACATTCCAAAGGTTGTTTGCCGTTTTCAGCCTGCTGGCAATTCTCGCGGCAGGCTGTGCGGGCGGTCAATCGAAAAAAGAGAACCCGCCGAATATCGTCTTCATCCTCACCGACGACATGGACACGCCGCTGCTGGAGTTCATGCCGAAGACGCGGGAACTGATTGAGGAGCAGGGCGCTTCATTTGACCAGTTCTTCATCAGCATGCCGACCTGTTGCCCGTCCCGCACCACCATCCTGCGCGGACAGTATTCGCACAATACGGAGATATTCGAGACCGAGCTGCCCGACGGCGGGTTTGAAAAGTTCTACGCGCTGAAAGAGGAGAAGTCCACCGTTGCGGTTTGGCTGGAAGATGCGGGCTACAAAACGGCGTTGTTCGGCAAATATCTCAACGGGTATCCCAACACAGCAAAGCAGACTTATATTCCCAAAGGCTGGACGGAATGGTACAGTTCTGTAGACGGCGACCCGTACAAGCAGTTCAATTACACCCTGAACGAAAACGGCAAACTGGTGAAGTACGGCGAAGCCCCCGAAGATTACGGCACCGACGTTTACGCGGCAAAGGCAATCGATTTCATCAAGCGCAGTGTGGAAAGCGGCGACCCGTTTTTTGCTCACATTTCGGTGTACGCGCCGCACAGCCCGTATGTGCCCGCGCCGCGCCATGCCGATTTGTTTACCGACCTGACCATGCCGCGCTCGCCCTCGTTCAATGAGGAGGACAACAGCGACAAGCCCTGGATGTACAGCGAGGAGCCTCCGTTGAGCGGGGACAACATTGCCAAGATGGAGCGGATTTACCCGAAGCGGATTCAGTCCGTGCAGGCTGTGGATGAGATGGTCGAGAACATTGTCAAGACTCTTGATTCGCTTGGTGCGCTGGAGGACACCTATATTTTCTTCACCTCGGACAACGGCTTCCACATGGGACAGCACCGCCTGTTGCTTGGAAAAAACACCGCCTTCGAGGAGGACATTCGCGTGCCGCTGCTGGTGCGCGGACCGAACATCCAGGCTGGGCTGACGGTTGATTCCCTTTCTGGGAATGTGGATCTGGCTTCGACCTTCGCCGACATCGCGGGAATCGACGTTCCCGACTTCGTGGATGGTCGCTCGTTGATGCCGCTGCTGACTGGCAGCGTCCCCGACAATTGGCGGCAGGCGTTTCTGCTCGAGCGCGGTCTGCTGGACGAAGCCGCGTACGCGCCCGATGTTTTTGTCTCGGCTGGCTACATGTCGGGACTGCGCGAGCCGTTGGATTCTCCCTACCTGGCAAAACAAGACCGCGCCTATCGCGGCTTGCGGACGGATGATTACACCTTTGTTCAGTACGGTGACGGCACGCTGGAACTATACGACCTGAAGGCGGATCCGTATCAGCTGGAAAATATCGCGGGAAGCGCGTCGCCGAGTCTGCTGGAAAAGTTGCAAGCCTGGCTGGATGCGCTCAGGCACTGCGAAGGAGAGTCCTGCCGTGAGTTGGAAGCCGAACTACAGTAACCTACGAAAGCCGCAGACGATGGACCGTGGATAGTGAATGGTTATCGTCTGCCGTTCACGGTCATTTTGATTAAGGCAGGAATTGCAAGACCAGCCAACAGCAAAGCCAGTCCAAAAAACAGGGTGGGTAAAAACCAGTGGGCGTTGACGATAAACCCCTGATGCAGAAGAATGAATTGAATGCGAAGTTTTGCCAGCGCTATGGGCGGCAGGCTTTGCGCGGTGATAAACAACGCCCCAATGGTTATGGCGATGACGAGGCTGATGGCAAAGTCATTCCAAGTGACGAGGACGGGACGCGGACTGGTTTGAATTCGCGCCATGACGCTGGTGGTGATGTCGCGCGGCATGGGTGCGAGCGGATGGGATTTGAGCGCGTCTTCAATAAGCGCATCCTGTTTTAGGCGGTTATCCATGATTCCTCCAGGTGGGCAAGCGATTTGCGGAGTTGTTCCTTTGCGCGAAAAATGCCAGTTTTGACAGTCCCAAGCGGCAGGTTAAGAGTCGAGGCGATCTCGTCGTAGGAGAGTTCGTCCTGATAACGGAGGTTGATTAGTAATTTGTAGTTGGCGTCGAGCATATCTATGGCTTCATGTAAATAGGCTTTTGTTTCATTGGATTCGTACGCCTGCGCAGGCGTATCGAAATACGGCTCGGGGATGTCTTCCATTACATCGTCGCCGAGGTCGTTGAGTGAACGGCGCAGGTTGGGCAGACGGTTATAGCAAAGGTTGGTGACAATGCGATATAGCCAGGTGCGGAACTGTGACTGTCCCTTGAAATTGGGCAGGGCTGTCCAGGCGCGTACAAAGGTTTCCTGTGCGAGGTCAAGTGCTTCGTTTTCATCTTTCACGACGCGCAGGGCAAGGTTATAGACATAGCGTTGATGTTCATCCACAAGCACGGCAAAGGCATCGGGGTCGCCCTTTTGCGCTTTTTGGATGAGGATGGTTTCGGTGTCTGTCATACGGTCTCTAGGGAATTAGACAGGGAAAGTCGAAAAAAGTTTCACTTCCCTCACCCTACCCCTCTCCCGAAGGGAGAGGGGATTCGACTCCCTTCTCCCACGGGGAGAAGGGCTGGGGATGAGGGTGAAACTTTTTTTCAAAACTCCTGTCAAACGAAGTGGAAACATCATAAACCAAGGAGTTACAAAATGAAAAGACCCCTAGTAATTGGATTATTGGTATTGGCATTGCTGTTCGTGCTGGCTGGCATTGGCGCCGTGGTATTCTTCGCCGTCCGCGGAGCAGACTTTGCGTTTTTCGAGGTGCCCCTCGTCTCTGCCACCGCGGAGGAGAACAAGACCCTCAAAATAGATGTGGCGAAACCTGTCACACTTAAAGTGAGCGATGATGCGGGCGACGTATCCATTGCCGGCGGAGACGTGAAGGCAGTGGAAGTCCGGATCGTCAAGACAGCATACGCTGCCAGCGAATCCCGCGCAGAAGAGACTTTGCAGGACATCCAGTATGAGATCAAGCAAAACGGCAATAGCCTTACCTTGATCTACAGATTAAGCGGACGCCAGACCCGCGAAGTAAACACAGTGGATTTCATTGTGACCGTCCCGACTGAAACTGTTGTGGAAATCGACAATGGTTTTGGCGTCGTGGATGTTGCGGATATAAACGGGAGCGTGGATATCTCCAGTGATTTTGGCGATGCGACAGTGAAAAATATCGAAGGCGCATTGACATTGGAAAATTCCAGCGGTGAGATTCAGGTCAGCAATGTGGATGCGGGCACGGAAGATGTAAAAGTAACCGCCGACTTCGGCAGGATCACGCTGGAAAAAGTCAACGGCAAGGATGTTACCATCAACTCGAACAGCGGCACGATCAGCCTGAACAACATCCGCGCTTCGGGAGACCTCTTCTCAAAGTCAGACTTCGGCGACACCACCTTTGAGAGCGGCTCTGCCGCATCAATCACTTTTGAAACCGCCAGTGGAAAGGTGTCCATTACCAAGGTCAATATCCACGGTGCGCTGACCATCACCAACGATTTCGGCGAGATCGAGTTGAGTCAGGCAATGGCAGAGTCCTATAACCTCGACTCCAACAGTGGGGGGATCAACGTCAACGGCGCAAAGAACAACATCAAAGCCTACACCGACTTCGGCAGCATCGCCATCGAGAATGCGCAGAACGCCACGCTTGACCTGAAAAGTAACAGCGGCGGCATTGAGTTTAGCGGCACGCTGGGAGAAGGTCCACACACCGTTCAGTCCGATTTCGGTGGCATCACCCTCGCCATCCCCGCAGATTCCAAGCTGAATGTGAATCTCAGCACCGACTTCGGCAGCATCAGTTCGGATATTCCGATCACGGTCACGCTCGACGGCGACACGGAAAAAAATCAACAGGAAGGAACGATGAACGGAGGCGGCGGACTGCTAACGGTCACGACCAATAACGGGCCTATCAGCATCACTGCCATCAAGTAAAATACAGGGTGTGGAGAAATTCCACGCCCTGTATTTTTTCAAAAGGAACACAAATGGATGCTCTCATTCCCTGCCTCGGTGTCGTTGCTATTCTCTCCATTATCTTCGGTTTTCTAGCCTTCCTGCGTTATATGAATTACAAGGAAACCCTCGCCCTCGCCGAGAAGGGATTAAGCCGTCCCGAAAAAACTCCTGGAAAAGGTTTGTTGCGTTGGGGAATTGCCGTCACTGCGATTGGATTCGCCCTTTCAATCGGACTCTACCCCCTGGGCTTTGACTCAGGAGAAAACTATCCGCTTCATCTTGGACCGTGGATGTTGGGCGGCTTCGTTCCGCTTTTTCTTGGCATTGGCTTGGTTCTGATTCATTACCTGACAGAAAAGGAGTAACGTCTGGACAATTGGCAATATTCAATCCTGATAGCGTTTGAGAGGTACGCGGGATAGAATTAGGCTCATAGAAAGGATATAAAAACACATGGAAATCCCAAGACACTGGCGTCTCAAACAACAACGATACGGTCTGGTCGGCGAAGTCTGCCCGCACTGCGACCATAAAATCTTCCCGCCCCGCGATGTCTGTCCCAACTGCGGCGACGAAGCAAAGGAACAATTTGCGTTCAGCGGCAAGGGCGAAGTTTATTCGTTCACAACCATCTATGAAGCCCCATCTGGTTTCGACTCGGATGCGCCGTACACGGTTGCGCTGATCAAACTGGAGGAGGGTCCCATTTTGACAGCGCAACTCACCGACTTGGGCGACCAGCCCGTCGAAATCGGCATGCCTGTGGAAATGGTCACGCGGAAGATGCGGAATGATGGCGATGAGCGGGGGATTATTGTTTACGGGTATAAATTTCGCCCCGCCTGGAATATGCCGCAGGGCTAAGGTTCTCTAGGCCTGCATCTTGATCAAGGATTTTAAGTAAATTTAAGCGAATCTCGACAGTTATTTCACGGCCTTTACCAATAGTTACTCGCTCGACCATGGTATCTACAACCTGTTTTTTGAGTAGAAACAAGTTATGTCGCTCCTCTTCATTTTGAGGAGCGGCTTCTTTTAATTCCGCAACGCCCACCTGTAAATCCGCTAAGTACTCCTCGAATTTTGCCTCCCAGTTATTGAGCGCATTGATATTGATCGTCTGACCTAATGCAGATAGTTCACGCTTACAACTGATCTCCTGCAACGTCAAAGTTGCCAATTGTTGCTCCATGTCATTATTTGTAAACTTTCCCTGCCGCGCCAGAGTTATCACCCATTGACGATCTGCATTAATCCTCTCAAGTTCTTTTTCGATTCTTTCTCTTTCTTCATGAAGATTAGCGGCATTTGCCCACAGTTGATCAACCAAATTCCTAGCCTGTGAAAGCAGATATTCAGGGCTGTCGATAGCACCACAAATTTTTCCCCAGACCTCATCATCAGCCTTTTTTGTGCCAATATGTCTTGGACAATCAGGTGAAACAAGGTCTTTGTGATTCTGACGACAATAATAAATGCCCGTTAAAGTTTTACGCTCAACCAGTTCACCTTTCCGATTCTTTCTGGTCTTCTGTGTTCTTGCACCCCACTTATTACCGCATGCACAATGGAGTATTCCACCAAGAAGGTAATCATGGTGCAAACGACGAGCAGGATAGGTTTTCTTCCTAGTTCGCAATTCTCTAAAACGCTCGTAGGTTGTAATGTCGATAATTGGATCCACGGGTATTTCGAAAAGTTCTCCTTTTCTCGACTGTATTTTTATTCCATATGCATATTCCCTGGCTGATTTTAGAATTGCCTGAATACTTGATCGCGCCCAATGGATTCTTCTCGGAATACTGCTCCCTTTTTGAGGCGCGCCACCGCCAATCAACCTGTCTCGAATTTCCATGAGGTGGCAACCCTCAAGATACCACTCAAATATCTTCCGAACCCAGTATGCTTCCTCATTAACAACCACGATCTGATCTTCAATACGCTGATATCCATAACGATCCTGTCCGGTGTTTGCCTTTCCAGATTTTAGGCGGGCTTTTACACCCATCGTCATGCGCTCCTTCATGCCATCTAATTCCATCTGAGCCACCCAAGCACGTAAAGGAGCTATCTTCGGGTCGAAGGTCTCTCGTGCAAGCATGACAGATACCTTATGCTCTTGAATGGTTTCCAATACAAGCAACATGGCCCTCATTCCGCGATAAAGTCTGTCTTCACGCCAGGCGAGGATGACATCAAATTCATCCCTCGCAGCAGCATTTAACATGTCAAGCAATCCAGGACGATCAGAACGTGTGCCGGAGGGTTCCACTAATTTAGTTCGGACACGATATTTCTCAATATCCCGATAGACATTGACAACCACCAGCCCCTTGTCAGCTGCCAGTTGGCGGCAATCTGCTTCCTGTTCAGTTGGACTGGATTTTTCGCCTTGGTGTTCGGAAGACGTGCGAACGTAAATGACTGCGCGGTTATTCATTATTGACTCCACTAGGTATTAGTTATTCCAAATCGCTCTAACGGACACATATCCTGATCGAGAACCAAACAATGATGGCTTCCGATGCATATCCGACTTTGTAGGAGTGCCGTTCTTTGGCCATGAACCCGACGAGCCAGGACCGCCATCGTCCTTCTTCAGGCTTTCCTCGAGCAATTCCATCAAGTTAAGATGGATGGTTACAATCAAATTTCTGTTAACATCAATCGTTACCTTCTCTACCAAGGATTGAACGATCTGCTTTTTCAAGTCAAACGATTTCAACCATTCATCTTCGCTCACAGACAAATCTCTCAATGCCTGGACACCATCCTGCAAGTCGGCAAGGAATTCCATCATCTTGGCTTCCCAATTCACAAACAGCCTTTCATCGATTCTTTTCTGTAAACCAGATAATTCACTCTTAAGACTGACTTCTTTTTGAGAGTATTCGTTGAGCCTTCGCTCCATTTCTTCTTCTGAAATATTGCCTATGCGGGCTTGGGTAATGACCCATTGCCGATCCAAAAATAGATTCTCCAATTCCTTCTGAATATGTTCGCGATTAAGATCAAGGCTATTTGCCTCGTGGATGAGTTCGGCAACCAAACTCCGGGCTCCATCCAGCAGAATGTCCGGATGATTAATGGCATTACAAACCTGTCTCCAAACCTCACGGTCTGCATCGATTCGTGGAATAGTGCGAGGACATTCCGGTGAGCGGATTTCTTCATGATTGCACGGACAAAAATAGACTCCTCTGACAGCCTGTTTTTTCACCCAGTTTCCGTTTGGCGTTCTAGAATGACTAGTGGTACCACGAGGTTGCCATCGATATCCACAAGCGCAATAAAGCAAGCCTTGAATCAAGGAATACTGTTTGACGCTTGCTGGCGCTGGCACAGGTGGCTTTGGTTTGGTCAACAAATATTTGTGATACGTTTGTGCGTCCAGTATTGGCTCGATATCCATTTCATAACGTTCCCCTTCACGGCGCTGGATTTTTTTCCCTGTTGCATATTCTTCTGCCCCCTGCAGAATACCAAGAATGCTGCCAATCGACCAGGTAATCTTTCGTGGCTTCGTAGACCCTTTCTGAGGGGCATTTGCTGCAATTAAACGTTTGCGCATGATCTTTGAGGGAATGCGTTCGATGTACCATGCAAAGATCTGCCTGACCCATTCGGCTTCCTCGGGAACAATTTCAATCCGTTCCCTCACCCGTCGGTAACCATAACGGTCCTGCCCTGAATTCGCCTTGCCAGACTTTAGGCGCGCCTTCACTCCCATCGTCATGCGTTCCTTGATATTCTCCAGTTCTACCTGGGCAAGCCAGGCTTTCAGGGGAGCCGTTGTCGGATCAAAGGTTTCAAGTGCCAGCATGATGGTTAGGTTATGTTGTTGTATCGTTTCAAGAATCAAGAGCATTGCCCGCATACCGCGATAAAGCCTGTCCTCCCGCCACGCAATGATGACATCGAACTGATCGTCGGTGGCATCGCGAAGCATCGCCAGCATCCCGGGACGGTCATAGCGTGTCCCGGATGGCTCCACCCACTTATTTTTGACGCGATATCTTTCTATATCGCGGTACACATTGACAACAACCAACCCCAGCTTTTCTGCGTACTGCCGGCAATCCGACTCCTGCTCAGCGGGACTGCATTTTTCGCCTTGTTGTTCGGATGATGTGCGAACATAAATTACTGCTCTTTTACCCATAGAAAACTCCATATTGCGTATTGCTTGTTCCAGTCCGGTACTTGAAGAGATCATGGCTGGATGGATCCCTTCAAGTCATTTATGAACATCTACAGATGCGACTTGATCAATACTTCCTTGAAAAGTTGGTCGCCTAATATCTGAGTTTGTTCTTCCCGGGTCAATCCCAATCTGGCTGTGACATCAAAAAAGAAGCAAGCCGACCGAGGCGGGAATATTGACCAAGCTGACTCCATCCACGGCCTGATCCCATTCCTGCCGCAGGGCGGAGAGGCTTACCAAGACAGACACCCTGTCAAGATGGACAGCTTGAGTGGCTTCGTGAGTCAAAAATTGAATATTCATTGGTTGTCTCCTAGTTTGGGCGTTCCGCCTCCCCCAGCCGGAAAGCAGAACGCCCCGATGGAATCCCACCAAGGCGTTTGCAGAGGCTATAATACGAATAGCCCGCCTACCGCTCTCGTCGGTGGGTTGAGTCAGGGCGTGTATCGTGTTCCAGCACGTTACGCGCCCGTTATTCAGTACAAATACATTTTACCAATAAAATGTATTATGAGCAAGCAAAATAACGGGCGGTGTACGAAATAACTACTTTTTGATCACTTTAGGACCGTGCCGCCTATCTTCAGACTTTTCGGCAGTCTGCAGGTAGGACAACAGGGATTTTTTGCTGATCGCCCAGACAGGACCAAACTTGTGGGCAATCACCTTCCCCGCTCGAACGATGATGCGCAAATACTCGGCGTGATAGCCACTCAGCTTGGACGCCTGCTGGATTGTCAACCATTCATCATCTGCCATAATTTGCACTCCAAGTAGGAATTATACCTTTCATGCGGTACAGGATTTCGCCCAAATTATTTGATTTTCAATGTACCTTTCACTCTTACTCCTTTTTCTTTTTATCAAAATATTGACAAGAATCCCTTTTAAACGACCGCATCATTCATTAGGCATTGCTTTTGTTTGCTGTGAAGGCAGTTGACCATCGGGATCATGTTTCGGTTCAGTAAATTCGACCCGAACATCTTTTTGGCCTTCGGTCTCTCCGCGTTGCCTAATTCTTCGTCCGTATTCTGCAATCGCCCTGAACATATTTGTGAGTGCAATTCGGTCTGCTTCAGTTGGAGGGGAAGATTGCAACATTACCTGCATTCCTCAATTCCTTGAGCAAGACAATTCATTGTATGGTCACGAAGCGAATCTATCAAAATATTCATATGGTTTCCTTTTTGTAAATTTCATTTGAGAACTTACAGAAAGGTTTTAACATCCTGGAGTACGGATACTCTACGGATTGGTCTCCGAATATCTCCCAAGCTGTTAGCAAATTGCAAAGTCAAAAAATGACATAAGTATCTTGTGAAATGTGTCAAATGTCATTGCCTTAAATTTCCGAATACTATAAGATACCGCCCAATTAAAATTTAGAGGTTTCCAATTGATAAATCATATTAAGAGGTTGTGGGGGCATTACCTCGCCCTACTAATACTCGGCGCCATCCTTTTCTTTCCAATCTCCCGGATCCATCGCTTCTTTCAGGCTTTCTTCGGCAACGAAGCAGCCTTGATTTCCCTCACCATCACGATCATGGTCGTGATGGCCTTTGGCATTCGAGGAGCTGTGTATGCTCACAGGATTATCAAGGACATGCAACAGGCAATCCCCTGTGCAGACAATCCAACCTCACAACAGCAAACGTGCATATCCATCCTTTTTCGGGTTTTCAAAATTAAATGCTCAGAACCAGGAAACACTACACAGAAAACAAACAAGGAAACAGATAATGCAGACGTATCCCTTCCGTATTTCATGCTCTCCAACAAGAAGCGTCGCGGAAAGCAACCGCGTTTCCCGGAGGAGAAAATTCGCAAGGCGGTTTTGAGATGGGAAAACCGCGATCCATCCTTTTCAGTTGCCACCCTGGAGGAGTTTCTTGCACAGGAATTTGGCAGCAGTCCGGATGGAATCCTGCTGATGGCGCCCACCACCTTTTACGACTGGCGCCGCCGTATTTTGGAGGAAATCAAATCCCGTTCACATGAATGATCTTTCAGAGGAGGGATTTATTTCGTAGAGAACCCGTAGTCCAAACCGTAGAGTTCCCGTACTGCTAGATGCTATTTTTGAGCCGCCGGCAAGCGGCTCATTTTATTTCCAGCATCGGAAGGAGAACTATGGTCAGGATCATTATTCATCACGGGAAACAGGAGTGCAATGTACTCCAGCAGTCTGTACAGTGGGAATTGCAGATACGGCAGGCAATGTCTCCCATTCAAAACCACCCATTGGGATGAGGGGCGCAATCGTGACAACCTCACTACCCACCCAGTCCATCACCTTTACTCCGGACCAGCGTCGCATGCTTGGACAGGTATACACCCTGATCCTCAGCTGGCGCAGTAAAAAAAGGAAACTCGAAACCACATCATCCCAAACGGTGAAGCCCAATGTTGATGAAACTACACAACCTGTCTGCGACCAGAACGGAGGATCTGATGACTGACGTTCTTGGCGCAATCACAGTGGCGGTTGTAATTGTCCTGGCCTCCATGCTTGTCGGTGGAATCCTGTATGTCGTGATCCGGGACACCCTCAGGCGAAAAATTCGTGGGGAATAAGGATGCGGACATGACCACCAAGATCATCTGCATTGTCAATCAAAAGGGCGGGGTCGGCAAGACCAGCACCGCAGTCTCCCTCGCGCATGGACTGTCACAACAGAAGCGCAGGGTACTCCTGATCGACCTCGATCCACAGGGGCAGTCGGCCACAGCCCTTGGAAGAAATCCCGAGCCGGGTGTTTTCTATCTCCTGACAATGGGGACAACCCAACAGGAAACTACCTTCCTGAATTCCTGGGTGCGCCTTTCAGGACGCGAGGGGCTGTATTTATTTCCCGGTGACCAGCAAACGATGGCAGCCCAGACTGTATTGAACGCCCAGGACAAACCCATCTCCGCCATTCGCAGTTCGGTCAGCCGTTTTTTCAAGGAGGGACTGCACTACATCGTCTTCGACACCGCGCCCAGTGTAGGAGGAATTCAAGAACGCGCCGTCTGGGCATCGGACCTTGTCATCGTGCCCACCGCCACCGAATTCCTTTCCGCAGACGGCGTCTCCAAGGCGCTGCACATGATGAGCATTTTGCAGGAAAAGAAGAACTGGCGTGGGAACCTGCTGGGAGTCCTGCCCACCTTCTATGACGAGCAAACCCGTGAGAGTAAAGCCACGATGGAGTCGCTGCAGGAACGATTCCAAACCAGCCTGCTGCCTCCCATCCATCGCTCCACCCTGCTGCGGGAATGCGCCTCCCAGGGGCAGACCATCTTCGAGATGGACCCACTCTGTCACGCCGCCAAGGAATATATGGCGTTGACCCGATTGGTCTTGAAGTATTAGGGGTGAATATGACAACCAGACGCAATCCATTCGACAATCCATCCACTGTTTCCGCACAGGCGATCCCGCCGGACATCTATGAAAACCTTCGCGTTGCCAAACCCCGCAAGCGCAACCGCCGATGGGAGAAGCAGCATCAAAGTCACAAGGCAGTCTATCGCGGCGTGGATCCAAAACTGGCACTCCAGATCAAGTCCATCGCCGCTGAACTTTTGATCCCCGAAGGTGAGGTCGCGCGCGCCGTGATCGAGCATGCGCTGCGCAGGTATGAACTGGGCGGTCTCGAACTTCATCCGCGTCCCAACCCATATCGAATGCGCATGACCCTGTTCCCGTCCTCCGATTCAACCCATCGTTCCAACAAACCAGTGAAACCCGCAAGACCAGCGAAACAAAAACGAAGCGAGGCATTGTGGAAAGTCATCACCACCTGGCGCGGCTTTCCACCCGAACTCAAACGCGAACTCGCCGACCTTGCTTCCGATGATGGGTTGAATGTGCCCGTCGGCGAACTGATCACCGCCTTGCTGCGTTTCGGCTTGAAGGACTATAAGCGCGGGCTGTTGACTCTTGAGCCGGTGCAAAAAAGAACCATCTTTACGCTGGCGCTGGAGGGCAATCCATGAACCTCCGCCAAAAACAAATCCATAAAGGAAATATGAAAGCCACCGTAGGCGGCACAGAAGACGCGCCGCCCGCGCTTTGTCCACCTAACGCCCACGTTCCCGCCTACGTCAAACGCACAGGATGGGCTGGGTTAAATGAAATCGAGCGAATGGGATGTGCGAGACCTCCCGAGGGGGAATGTCTCTTTTCCGAATGGGAGGCGATATGACAAATATTCAGGAAGCCTGGCAATCAGTGTTGAGTCAACTCCAAATAGACTTGCCGCGCGCCTCGTTTGAAACCTGGGTGCGCGACACGGAGGTGATGTCCCTCGAAAGGAATGTACTGACGATCAGCGCGCGCAATGCCTATGCAAAGGATTGGTTGGAGTCGCGTCTGACGAGCACCGCGCAGGAACTGTTGATCGGCGTTTTGAATCAATCCGTGTCCATTCAATTCGTGGTTCAAGATTCTGCAGATGAAGAGTTGGAATCTGACGACGATGAGGAGGAAGCCGAACAGGATGTTGCCATTGAAGCGGTGCAATGGCTGGACTACGACAAGATCGTCCAACCGCATAAACAGGTGGTGGTGAAGGGCTACCTGCGCCGGCTGGGGATGGAGATCGGTCCGAAGGCGATCTGGCTCTATATCGGTTTTCACCAGGCAGCCTGGAGGGTGCATGCGAAAGGAAGGGAATCCGGTATGGCTCTGCACAGCCACGATGTCATGCGATTCAGCGGGCTGAGTTTTGGCGCCTTCTGGAGGTTATTGCGGCACAAGGGCATCCAATCCGAACTGGGTGGATTGGTGCAACGCGTGGACCCAGCGCATGAGCGTAAATACCATCGCGGGCGGGATGGCCGCCCGCATCGCATTCCGATCCGTTACCGGGTCTGCATGACTCCGCGTCTGACCCGCGCAGATGCCACGGCTATATATTCACGAATAAGGGTTTTATTGGACCGGGGCACACCCATCCTGAATGCCTTGCAGGAACTCCTGGCAGCGGAAGATGTTATGGAGTTACTTACTCCCGGCGAGTCCGCAAATCCAAATATTCCCTTTGATACCGTGATGGACATGGCGCGTTTGGAAACGGGTGGCGTGTTAGATCACCAGGTGGATCACCTGGCGCAGGAACTGCATCGCAGGATCATCAACTCCCTGGGCGATATTCACATCACACACTACTTCATCTCGGAAACGATCAAAAGCTTCAACCTGACTCCTGCGCAGGCCTGGCTGGTGACGGTGGCGCGCGACATGGCCTATCTAAACTCGCGCACCGGCGAACGGCGCGAAGTGGTTACGTTCAAGGAGGGGTATCGGGAGATGGCTGCCTTGATCGGCTCCAAGCGCTACAAGACTGTGCAGACCTGGCTCAATCCACATTGGAGCAAAGAGCAGCGCGGCGGAGATTTGACCCGCTTTCTGATCGAGGTGGAAAGTCCTGAATCAAATACCTATCCAGATCTGCGTGTGGAAAACATGTCACGCAGTTTTCGGGTGCTTTTGGATGAACCCCTGGACGCAAATGGAAGGAATAAGGCGGGCGCAAATGGCACGAATAGGGTGGACGCAGATGGAAGTAATAGCCGGACGCAAATGGAAGGATTACTGGACGCGAATGGCAGCAATATGGTGGTCGCAAATGGCACTGCTTTAAACTCTTTTAAACACCCTTTAAACACTGACAAGAAAAACACTTCCACCACCCAACACGCACTAAAGGCGGAGTGGGCGGTGCCGCAGTATTGGGAACTCGAAACCCTGCTTGGACAAAATGACGTGCATCCCAAGGTCCAACGCGAACTCCTGGAAGTCCAGGCTTCCGTGCATGCCTTTGTCTCATGGGTGCTGTATGTTGCCAGCCCGCAAAGTGGGAATCTTTCCGATCCATTGGGGTATGCCATCAGCCGATTGCGGGAACACTCCCTGCGCGAGGCGCGCGGAGTCTTCCGACAGTTTGCAGACCTGCCACCCGCAGAACTTTTGATGCTGATCGACTCCATCCCGCAAAGCGCGTATGCCATGCCCGTGCAGGTCGATCATCCCCTCGCGTCAGCCTGGAAGAAGGCAATGGGAGCAAACAATCATACCCTGCCGGCCGTGCGTCAAATCCTCTTTGGACAAGGAACCAGTGAATAACATGCAACTGCATTTTTTAGTTACTTCCGAGCAACGCGCAATGGGCGCGATATTTTTCGACAACATGAATGAGAACATTCTGGCTTTTGTGTATCCAACCGATGCCGCGCGCACTTTCCATACCTTCTTCTGTCCACCCCTGCGCATCATTGCCTTGAGTGCTGATGGAGAGGTCCTCTTTGATCAGGTGATCGGACCCTGGAAATTTGTGAGACTGCCTGAATGTCGCTATGTGATCGAGACCGCTCCAAAGGTGGATTATCGCCCGTATGTAAATACCATCCTCGCCATTTCGCCTTATCTACCACAAAGCGGTGCAATGGACGCAAGTATCCGCATGGATAGTCTGTTGTTCGCCCTGCTTGCCGAAGCCGTGGCAGACATCCGCCGCATCCGTGAAGTCCATCAGGGAGTGGTACGGTCCGAAATCCAGAGAAGAAAATTCGAAGCTTGGGAGCGCGGGCAGATCGTAAGTTCGGCCGGCTTTATCCTGGATTTCTCCCGCGCCTGGAACCTGCCCGATGGCGCTGTAAAACTATCCCATTCCGTGCTGCAAGCCGAGGAGCCTTATCTGGATGAGATCGTGGCGGCATCGGTTGGGGGCATCCCCTGGCGGCACGAATTCCCCAATGCCTGCATGCGCTGCGGCAAGCCCGGTTCGTGGCGTCCGATCTTGAGTCCTGCCCCGGACGCGCCGGTGGAAATCGTCTGGCGGTACCAGCGACCGGAGAATGCCATCCCGATCTGCCATCACTGCACCGAGACACTTGATCTTTTGAGGAGCGAGGCCTTGCAGCTTGACCTGGTCTGGGGATTATGGGGACCTCGCTTTGAAGCCTTCTGGCAGTGGCATCGAGCCATGAAGAACAACCACCTGCCGGAATGGGATCCATGTGTTCATCCTTTGTGGCCGCCGGAATTTGGCGGGGTCACCTGGGAATCCGGCAGCGGTGCCTTGAGCCATGCCCAACCTCGTCCGCCACATGACATTGACCGCAACGAACAGCACATGTCGGCTTTGCGTCGGGCACTGTATAGCAAACGCTTTCGCGGACGACACCTGGGCGATGCCCCTTTGCAGAAACTATTAGACTTCCGCCTCGATACTTCCGAAGGAGACGCTTCATGACCTTTTTTGCATTTCTCGGCGCGCTTAGTTTGAGCGTGCTGGCTTTTGAAATGATGTCAGTTTTTCAATCTGCCTTCAGCACCTTTGGCGGCAACCGTCTGATGAATTTCCAATCCTCCACTCCAACCAAGAGACGTTCGACGTGGGAGGCTTTGTTGGTCGCCATCCTACCCGGTCGCTTTGATCCCGACCAGGCAAAGAATATGGCGGATGTGATCAGTCTGCTGCGAAGAGCAGGATATCCGTATGACACACCGGGCGAATTCTATGCCGCAGTTATCCGTGACTTTTCGCTCTTTCTTGCGGTGGGCGGGGCGCTTGCAGGCGCACTAGCCGCTATGAACATCATCGCGGCTGCGCCAGTGATTGCCTTGATCTTTGTCTTTCTGGGTTTGCGCCGACCTTACGCGCGCTTAAAGTCTTTGGCGAAGAAACGCGCCGAAGGCTTGCGTAACAACATGCTGATCGGCTTGTCTGTGTTGAGTTCGCTGTTATCCTCAGGAATTGGCGTGCAGGAGGCGTTGCGCCGCGCGTCCACCGTTGGCGGACCGTTCTGTAACCTGTTGGGGCTGCTGGTGGCGCGCATGGAGGTTGAGGATTTTACGAAAGCAGTGGAAGTCGCACGGGCTCATCTCCCGGATCCTACCGATGTGGAAGCCAATCTCTTCCTGCGCGACATTTTTGATTTCTTCGCCAACAACCGCCCGGTGCTATCCAGTGTGCAGGGCTTGCAGGAATCCGTCCATCGTTCCGTAGTGGAGACAACAGAAGCCCGTGCAGCCCTGGTGCGTCAGCGGGCCGGCTTGTTTGGCGTGATGGCTGTGCTTGGGCTGGTGCTGGCAATCATCGCGCCGTTTATGGGCGCGGGGCTGATGTAACAGCCGATGAATAACCAAAATTCGAAATCAGCGTGGCCGACCCTGTCGGTGGGAACTATCTATTTTTGGGGACTCGTGTTGCTGCTGTCCATTGGTCTCTTTTTTCTTGTGCGCCACTATACAGCCTGTTGGCAGTTGACCGCCCTCCCTGGAATCCTACCTTCTTATTGCGGATCGGAAAATCTCCCAAGCAAGCCTGACCATAATCTCGAAGGTGCGCCCATTGCAGACATTCCAGTGGATATTGAAATTCCACAAGTGGAAATGCCCCAATGGGATGGCGGCAGCCGTATCAATATCGTGTTCTTCGGTCTGCGGGGCGGCGAGATCAACGGGGCAGATTGCCCGGCCTGTATCGATACAATCATTTTGCTGACCGTGGATCCAGTGACAAAAACAGCGGGCATGTTATCCATCCCGCGTGACATGTGGGTCAAGATTCCAGGTTTTGGCTACAGCCGCATCAACACCGCCTGGACAATCGGGGAGGGCGCAAAACTGCCCAGTGGCGGACCGGGTCTGGCAATGGAAACAGTTTCCCAATTCATTGGTGTTCCAGTCCATTATTATGTCCAGGTTGATTTTGGAACTTTTGTGTCGTTCATCAACCTGATAGGCGGTATCGACGTTTATATCGATGAACGAATGGTATTAGACCCGGCGGGTACCGGGCAGGATCATTTTGTGTTTACCCCCGGCGACATTCGCCACCTAAACGGAAAGCGCGCTCTTGCGTATGCTCGTTGCCGCCATGAGTCCCAGGGTTGCACGGGCGGCGATGTGGGTCGCGCAAAACGGCAGCAGCAGGTCATCCTAGCGGTACGGGATAAGGTGCTCGACCCGGCCTATTTTCCCCAACTCCTGGTGCAAGCCCCGCAACTATACAACGAATTCTCATCCGGCATCCACACGAACATGGCGCTCGAAGATGCCCTGAAACTGGCGGTGCTCGCAAAAGACATCCCCATTTTATCCATCCGCCAGGGTGTGATCGATAACAACATGGCTCTCTTTGCGAATGTCACGCTTGGCGGAGTCCCAGCCAGCGTCCTACGACCCATCCCGGATATGATCCGCATCCTGCGCGATGAAATATTTATCCCCGGTGGACCACTCAGCCCACTTGCGCAAGGTGATCCGAGGACATTGATGCAGGCGGACTCGGCAAGAGTGAGGTTGGTAAACAACACTTACACGGCGGATTTGGATGTGCGCACTGCCAGTTTCCTGACAGCACAAGGGATGCAGGTGACGGAATATGGTGTTCCCAGTGGGTGGTCCCAGCAAACTGTGCTGATTGTGTATTCCCCAAAGTTGTATGCCCTACGTTATCTGACCGATACCTTTGGGGGAGCGGGCAGTAACCAGATCGTATTCAAGCCTGACCCGGCTGCGACGGTCGATATTGAGATACGCATTGGAGAAGATTGGGCAGGTGGGATGCCCGCCGGGTATTAATCTGATACCCAAACAGCGATTCTATTTCGGGTCACCAATCGATTGTATATTTTTTATTTTGCTGTACAATAATTTTGTGGGGTTATTCACAAGCCAGTATTTTCGTTTGGTGGAACAATACAGCAAACGTCGGTCAAATCCGTATCATGCATAAAGGAGAGTGCCCATGAAAAGATACGCGCGTGTGACCTATGTTGCACTGTTGGTTGTGTTTCTGACAGTATGCGCAGCACCAATTCAAATTTCACCAACAACTTCGCCGACGCAAACTCTGACTTCTGCCAAGGATTTGATAAAACCCGGGGACAAGATTGGCGAAATGGTCATAGAGCGTGAAGATAGCAAGCATTTCTACTGGCTCGTGGACTCCTGCAATTTCGATTTGACAATCACCAAACCACACTCGCAAACTATGGCAAAGACCCAGAAACGAAATGGCCCTTGATCGTTTACCTGCATGACGCCGAATTGCGCGGTACAAACCCGGACTTTATATGGAAGCAAACATGAATGCACTCCAAAAGGAACACCCCTACTCGAAAGAATTCGGGGACTTTATAAAGTTTCTTCAATCGTTATGGGGCATCCTGGCGGAAATCTCTGTGTTCTTTCCGCTCTCCAATGTCTTACTGAAAGCCATCCCGCTTGGCTATGCAGTAGACGACTCCCTTGATGCGCTGGAATACCTTTCCCCGGCACTCGTCACTACATTGGTTACTGTCCCAACCATATTCATCATCCTGCAGACGTTCCGCCAGGATTATGATTTACGCACCAGTAAACAAAAAATTGCCATGCCACGTCTGGCATGGATTTCCTTTGGACTTGGCGCCCCATCATTATTACCGGAAATTTGATACTGGCAGTCAGGCTAATTCCATCGAGAAATGTCATGATTTTCAAATCTTCCAATTTTGTTTCGAAAGGAGAAATGAGATGAGTAACCTTGAAGTCGCTAAAAGATTTGCCGATTTACTCGAAGCTGGAGATGTGAAGGGATTGCAAACCTTCCTGGCTGATGATTTCAGAGCAAAGGGCGCAACGCGAGAGCTCACTAAACAACAAGCCCTTGGCTATCTTCAAATATTTTTCACAGCATTTCCCGACCATCGTTTTGGCTTTACGGATTTCGAGGAAAAAGGGGATTGGGTCCATTGCACCGGTCAGGAAACCGGCACGCATAAGGGCGTTCTGGACTTAAATCCTTTTGGGATGCCCATATCACTGCCCCCAACGGGAAAATCCTTCCAATTGCCGAAAAGCGTGTACTCATTTCGTGTGGCAGGTGACAAGGTTACGAACTACAACGAAGAAGCAGTGCATGGAGGTGGATTGGCAGGAATACTGGAACAATTGGGAGTACAACTTCCCTGATCTTTGTTCGCGGATAGATCGATTCCAACAGGAGCAAAATCATGACACTACAAGAATCCAGGATTTCCGGGTCACTCGTTTATCCGGTCGCCGATGGAGGCAGACCAGCCTCAACAGTGGTTGAAATGATTGCCGCCATCCAGAAGCTCGAAAGGAAGAAACAAGAGTGGGCTGAAAAAAGTATTGAGCATCGCCTGGGATTTCTGGAAACGATGATCCAGGACTTCGCGTCCCTGGCTCCGGAATGGGTGGAGAAGGTGATTACGGCACAGCACATCGCGGCAGACGACCATGCCATCGGGGCAGAGTGGATGCAAGGTCCCTATTCTGTCTTGCGCAACCTGCAGAACCTCAAACAGTCTTTGCGTGAGATCCGGTCCGCCAATTACCCAACGATACCGGGATCCATCACCCTACGCCGTAATGGGCAGGTTTCAGTCCAGGTTTTTCCACAAACCATTTACGACCGCATTCTGTTCAATGGGTACCGCGCTGAAGTGTGGATGGAGGAAGGGGTAACGCTAGTGAACCTCCGCCGAACGCAAGCTCTGGAATATCAGTCAGCAAATCCGGCAGGCAAAGTTTCCCTAGTCTTGGGAGCCGGGAATTTGTCCGGGATACCGGTCACCGATGTGCTCGATAGACTGTTCATCCAGAATCATGTTGTGATATTGAAGATGAACCCGGTCATGGATTACCTGGGCCCGGTTTTCGAACGAGGCTTTCACTGCCTGATCGAAGCCGGGTATTTGCAGATCGTGTACGGTGGGGCAGGCGAAGGTGCCTATCTGTGTCAGCACCCTGGCGTTGACGAAATCTTTGTAACAGGTTCCGATAAAACGTTCGATGCCATCGTTTTCGGACCGGGCGAGGAGGGTACGCGCCGAAAGAGCAAACGTCAGCGTTTAATCACGAAACCGGTGACCGGCGAACTAGGAGATGTCACGCCGGTCATCATCGTCCCCGGGGGGTGGAGCCAGGATGACTTGGAATACCAGGCGGAAAATCTGGTTTCCTGGTTAACAGAAAATGCCAGTTCGGCATGCAATACTCCGCGTGTGATCGTTCTCCATGCCGAGTGGTCGCAACGATCTGCCTTTCTGGATGCTCTCCGGCGGGCCTATGTTCAAACGCCTCTGCGGTGTGCATTCTATCCCGGTAGTCAACAGCGCTATGAAGCATTTCTGAGTGCGCATCCCAACGCCGAACGGATCGGGACGCCCAAAGAGGGTGAACTTCCCTGGACGATTATTCCTGAAGTCAGCAATGAGAATCGGGATGATATCTGTTTTACGACAGAGTCCTTCTGCTGTGTAGTGGCTGTCACACCTATCTCCGCGAACAGTGTGACGGAATACCTGGAACGCGCAGTAACCTTTGCCAACGAAACCTTATGGGGTACGTTGGCAGCAGGTATATTCGTCCATCCAACTTCCATGAATGACCCGCAGACCAAAGCCGCGGTCGAAACCGCCATCGAGAAGCTCCGCTTCGGGACGATTGGCGTCAACTGTGCCGCCGGGTTGAGTTGGGTGTTGATGACGACGCCGTGGGGAGCATATCCCGGCTCGGATGTATACGATATTCAATCCGGGAACAGTTTTGTACATAATACCTTGATGTTCTCGAAACCACAGAAGACCGTCATGTATGCCAAATTCCGCGAAAAGCCCAAGCCAATCGCTTTTGTTTCCAGAGGTAAAACGATATGCGCCATCGCCCCGCTTTTGGTTGACCTGATGGCTAAGCCCAGCCTCTGGAAACTGCCTCGAATTGTTAAACTGGCATTGAAGTAAATTTAGAAATCGTAGGAAGGCGGCAGGAACGACCAACAACAATCCTTGGGTCAAGTAGGTGGATTATTTTGCCTTGAATATTTGTCGATGTTTTATCCTTAATATCCTTACCGACATCAGGTAAAGGAACTGATAGACGCATACTGCAGTATGGCTGATTGGCCACAGAAGGTTTGCCGAAAATCAATTGGGAAAGAATAAAGACTCCGGGATGATTATTGCGATTTTCGCTGGCGCAACTCAAGGAGGTGAGTATGATATGAATAAACTACAGGGAGAGCCCATGAAAGTTGTGCCTGTGAAATGTTTAATATTGCCAGGAACAAACCAGCAAGATTGTGTCTTGCTCCTGTTGAGTGCATCATCCATGTTCACTACTTAATGATAGGAACAGTATTCCGCAATGTATAACTCCTGTTTTTTATCTATTCCGGACACGGAGAAGCATGGAGAACGCGTTAATCGGCGTATATCTGCGTTTTCTGTATTCAATTCTGGAAGTGCAAAAAATCGCATATTGATCATAGGAGGCTCCATATGAACACCAATCACCATACCATTTCAATGAATGATGGACGCAAGATCCAAATCATTGAGGCTGGTCAACCGGATGGCATCCCGGTTCTGGTACATAACGGAACACCAGGTTCCAGACTGCTCTATGACCGCTGGATCGAGGATGCCAAATCGCGCGGTATTCGATTGATCAGTTATGACCGACCCGGCTACGGTGGTTCGACTCCACAGCCAGGTCGGCTTGTAGCCAGTGTTGCCAATGATGTTAATGCAATTGCGCAAGCACTGAGCATAAAGAAGCTATTGGTTTGGGGTATTTCGGGAGGTGGACCGCATGCTCTCGCTTGTGCGGCTCTACTGCCTGACCTGGTTGTGGCAGCGGCATCGCTCGCATCCCCGGCTCCTTATCCTTCCACAGGATTGGAATGGCTTGCTGGTATGGGAGAAGATAATGTGGCAGAATTCGGCGCCGCATTCAAAGGGAGGGAGGCCCTTCAGCAGTTTGTGGAGGCGGCGAGCCCCGGGATGTTAGCCGCTGATCCTGCAGCCCTTGTGCAGGCATTTCACACACTCTTGTGTCCAGTTGACGTTGCGGTGTTCACGGAAGACCTTGCCACCTATTTGCTGGATGCGATGCGTGAAGGAATCAAGGAAAAAAGGGATGGATGGGTGGATGACGATCTTGCTTTCACCACGCCGTGGGGCTTTGAACTTGATCGGATTCAAACCCCTGTGTTGTTAATGCAAGGGGAGCAGGATCAAATGGTACCAGTTTCCCACGGAAGATGGCTGGCAGATAGAATCCCTAGCGTCGAGTCCCGACTTCTTCCCAATGATGGTCATCTTACACTCTCCGCCAACCGCATCCCTGAAGTTCATGCCTGGTTGCTGAGCAAGATTTAAAAAATTTAAGAGAGCAAGTATCAAAGAAAATTATACTGAAACAATCCGAGATATTCCGGCAAGTCTGGAAGAATTCCCCAAGCGGCACCCTTTATTCGCTTCTTTGTAATCCGGCTTGCAAAGATAATACATTCATAACAGACGCAGCCGATCTATAGATGGTTTGGATCATTTTCACAACCGCCAGCTTATCTACATTGGCGGGGAACTTGGTTACACATGGCTTTGTTCACTCAGCAGACAATATCATAAGTATGGATATTGGCCTTCAAACCTTAAGCGATCGATTTCGTCCACACACTGGATTGATTCGCCAGGGTTTGATTGACAATAACATGGTCTCTTTTGAAAATGTTACTCTCAACAGGATCCCTGCCAGCATTCTCAGTCCATCCTTGATATGATCCACATCCTACGCCATGAAATATTTATCTCCGGCGGACCACTCAGCCCGCTTGCACAGGTTGCCCCGGTTACCTTGATGCAAGAGGATGCGGCAAGAGTGAGGATGGTATACCTTACACCGACAAGGCGGATTTGGATGTGCGCACTGCCAGTTTCCTGGCGGCACAAGGGATGCAGGTGACAGAATACGGCGTTCCCACAGGATGGTCCGGGCAGACCGTGCTGGTTGTGTATTCCCCGAAGTTGTATGCCTTGCGATATTTGAAGGATACTTTTGGCGTAACGGGGAGCAACCAGATCATATTCAAGCCCGACCCGGCTGAGGCGGTTGATATTGAGATCCGCATCGGGGAGGATTGGGTCGGCAGGCTACCCGCCGGGTATTGGTCTGATATCCCTCAAGCCCTACGGCACAACCATCTCCTCTTCTTCCATAACAATATCAGGTACATCCCATCCTTTTTGATCCATCAATTCTTTGAATGCACGGCGGAAAAGCAGAGTGATTTTCACACTGACATTACCACCTTCAGGTAAGGCAAAGATGTAAGTTGATGTATTAGTTTCAAATGCACCAATGCGATTATCACTGATAATACGCGTGGGATTCCAATACGAGCCTGTGGGTTCGATTTCTGTCCACAGTTCACGTAATATCCTGGCAAAGCCTTTGCCGGGCAAGCCCGCATAATATCCCCGCTTGGGGTCACCAATTCCACCCCAAGCGGGGATTGTTTCACCCTTAAGTAGGGATAGGGCTTGCCCCTGTCCATCTTTTGTATCAACCAACAGAATCAACTGACGCAAAGGCGAGTCGGTTGGAACATGGTGTCCCGTCTTATCGTTTGTGATGGAGACTTCCACAATTAGATTCTGATCTTCCCGCCGTGTATTGACTGTCATGGTGACGGAATTTTGCAGAAGTTCTACATTCGACGCACCCGGGAAAGTGTGCGCCGGGATTGTCAGCGGGTCACGCTCGACGCCGCCCAAATCTGGTGCGACATTGGTGAGCGGCCTGCCATTCAAAACAGTCGGCGCGGGCATATGGCATTGTTGACAGGTTTTTCCAGTTGATGGGTCACTATAAGGACTTGCCAGCCACTCACCAAAAGAGTTGTAAACGACTGTGTTCCAAAAAATACCGTAGTGGCAAGTTGCGCACCAGCGGCTTTCTTTGATGAGCGGAAGATAGGTATCTTCCATTGGCACGTTGTCATCGTCGAACGAGCCGAAGAAGAGCTGGTATCGATCCTTATCCTCCGGGAATGGGCGTCGGATGTCCATGGAAAGCACACCGGGCATGTTGGGATATGGCAGGCTTGTTTCGGGGTTGAGTTTGATATCCGCGACCTTATGGCAAAAGTCGCAATGCACGCCGAAAGTGTTCACCCCGGTCACTGTATTTGGGTCAATGCCATAAGGGTCTTCGATGGCGGAACCTGGGATGTGGCAGGCGGCACAGTTCCCCGCTGTCTCTGGAAAGTCCAGTTTATAGCCGGGACCGTAGTAAGGCTGCGTCAGGTCGGGTCGCAACGGGATGCTTCCATAGTCACGGTTGAAGACGTAGCGCGTTGGCGGTGATTGATTTCCATCTACATCAGCGCCGTTATACATGGTCAGAAAGCGAATGTTTGTCGCAGATTTACCGTGCGCGTCGTTGTCCAACCAGACCTGGGTCACACCTGGTTTGCAACTGTAACAGGAGTTTTCGCCTGTAGGCGGAATCCACTCGTAGGCGGGATTGTCATTGGTCTGGTACAAGCGCAGAGTCAGGCTGACTTCGCTGGCAGGTGGGGTTACACTTTCTGTTTTCGCGCAGTAATAATCCTGTTTCCAGGCGCTGACCGTGACCGGAATACCTGTATCCAAGTCGTTCAAGGTAAATTTTCCATTCGCATCTGTTTGTGCCACGTTCGTCGTCGCCTGGATGCGGACGGTGGCACCCGGAACCGGTTCCCCGTCTGTGTCCACAACTGTCCCGCTGATGGAGTCTTCTGCTGTAACTATCGGCGAAATAGGCATGGGGGAGGCGGTTGTAACCGGCGCACAGGCACTTAACAAGACAAAGGCAAGGCAGACCAGTCCTGCCAGCAGGAGATATGACTTTATAACTTTCATCGCTTTACTCCTTTGACGACAAGCATCCCAGGCTATTTGTGTCGTAAGCGCCAGGCGATGCCAAATATGAACAACGGAAACAGCAAAGCAGTGCCGCATGGCAAATTTCCCGGAGGTGAAACGGGTGTTGGTGTGTTTGTGGGGAATGGCATGTCTGCTGGGAGTGATGTTGTAGTTGGTGGGACTGGTGTGGGGGTTGGCATCAGGGTGTTGAAATAATCTTGGTCGTGTGTACTCAAGCGAAAAGCACCTTCGCCGGTTGTTCCTGCATAGAGCGTCTCGCCATCAGCGGAAATCGAGAGCGTGTTGATCGCGCGCGTACGTAATCCAGCGTTGATCAAGCGCCAGCGTGTGCCGCCATCTTCGCTGATGAAGACGCCGCTTCGGTTACTTCCTGCGTAGATCACATTTGGGCGAGCAGGGTCAACAACTACCGCGTAGATTGGCTCATTTGGATCCATTCCAGCGCTGATTGCCTTCCACGATTCTCCGCCATTCTCGCTCTTGAAAACGCCGTGATCTTCCGCGCCCGCGTATAACGTATCCGGGTTCGTTGGGTCGCCGGCAAGATCCATAACCTGCATCGTGCCCAAACCTTGATTAACTGCCTCCCAGGTATTCCCCCGATCCTGCGTGCGAAAGATTCCGCCACCCAATGTTGAAAACCAGGCAACATCAGGATTTGTTGGATGAACAAGTATCCCGGTCACCGTCCAACCTTCCAACGGACCGCCATTTAACTGCGTCCAACTGTGCCCGCCGTCTTCGGAGATTAAAGCGCTCATCAGTTGATTCGGGTTCGCGCTTTTACCTTTGCGCCAGACGCCGAAACCGGCATAAACAATATTGGGGTCGGATGGCGCGAAGGCAAGCGCCTGAACACCCTGGAACTTATCGCCTATATGAAGAACGGGCAAATTGTTCAATTCATCTTCGAAATTGGTGACCAAGTACCAGTTCAAGCCTCCATCAATGGATTCGAATGTCCAACCCTGAACCGAAGAGGAAAGCAGGATGTGTGCCTGATTGAGTGGATCCACAACGGCGCGCGCACCCGCGGCGATAGGGCGAATGTCCAATGGATTAATCCCCTCCCAATTCACGCCGCCGTCACGGCTCAGGAAGGGTCCGCTGCCTCCATTGACCAAAACAAACGCCGGATTGGTCGGAAACACGAACACATCGCGCAAGTCTGCCCCTGTGTAACCCACGCTGGCAGAGACCCAGGTCTTACCGCCATCCTCTGATAGGAAGTTTCCGCCGCCATAATTATTGACAAAGATGCGGTCTGGATCCCGCGGATCCACCTGGAAATCTATTGGGAAGCCGGGGCGGATGCCCGCAGGACCCCACCTGCCGAGTTCATTTTCAAGTATAGTCCACGTTTTTCCGCCATCCTCGCTTCGAAAGAATTCGTCGCTGCCCGCCGCATAGGCAATCTGTGGATTTGAGAGGGAAAATTCAACAGACGTGACATGATTGCCCTTCACATGCTTCCAACTCGCGCCGCCATCCGTGGTAAGGTAAACACCGCCTCCAGCGCGATACGCATTATTGCCCGTAGCCGCCAGCAGTATGTTTGGATCCTGCGGATGCATGAATAACGAACCCACATACAGATTCCCCAAACCGTTATTGATATTTGTCCATGTCTCTCCGCCGTCGGTGGATTTCAGCACACCTTCTCCGCCTGCCGTGTCTGTCACAGGGTCAGAGTTCTCGGATTCGCGGTCAAAGATGCCTGTTGATACATAGAGGATGTTGTGGTCATTTGGATTGATCCAAATATAACGAGCCAGGCTCTGCCCACGCCAGACAGCTTTCCACGAATTGCCGCCATCCACGGTTTTATAAACAACACCTTCAGCTTTGTCAAATTCGCGCCCCCTCTGTTCAGCCCTGCCGCCTGTCCACGAGGAAACTTCACCCGCAGCGTAGACTACATCGGAATTCCCCGGCTCGACCGTGATGCCTCGAAACGTCAGCCCATCGCGCTCTACAATCCCCTTGATCCGCTTTTCCCAGGTTTTGCCGCCATCATCCGAGCGATAGACCGCGCCCAGATTTTGCAGACCGATCCAGACAGTGTCGTAAGTATTCGGATCGATCGTGAAGCAGAAAACGGGGATGGCATCACCTGAGGGTCCGGTGCGCGCTTCGATCCCATCGTTCAATGTAAACCATGTGTTTCCACCGTCTTCGCTTTTATGAACGCCTGCCCATGCGTCAGTTACATACATTACGTCGGGATTATCGGGTCTCATGCGGATATCGTAGCCGAGTCCGCCGATGGGTCCGCCAAGTCGCGCCCAGGTTTGGTCTGCCAATGGTGAGCCTTCCGCCTGTTGCGCCCGGGCAGGCAAGGCTGCAAGAACGGTCAGGGCGGTGAATAAAACCACAATCGTGAGAATTGGCTTTGTTTTCATGGGAAGTGCCCTCCAATCAAATTATTTTGAGATTCGCTGACTGATCGCTGTGCCGAGCACCTCGAGCGCACGTGTTGCCTCTGGCAGTTGTGGCGCAAGCGCATGCCAGCTATGCCAGACATGTGGACACAACAGGGTTTCCATCGGGACGTTATACCGTTGCGCCGCCTGAGTCAGGCAATCCACTTCACTGCGCATAATTTCATTCTCTCCTGCGATGACATATAACGGCGCTATTCCACTTAAGTCGGCAGAGACAGGACTCAAATCAGGCAGCGTCGTGTCGTTGCCTGCAACGTAATGGTTGTGCATTTCGGCTGTAAATTTAGGATGTGCAAAGGGATCGTCAGATTGCCATATACGCGCATCCTTGAATCCATAATCCACAACCGGCGAGATAAGGGCGCAGAGCAGCGGTTGGGAAAGCCCCTCTGCTTTTGCTCGTAACAAGGTTGCCAGCGCCAGCGCCGCCCCCGATGATTCGCCAATCAGCACAATCTGTTTCCCTTGTTGCAGCAGCGCCCGATACACTGCGTAGCATTCATCATGCGCGACAGGATAAAGATATTCCGGGATGAGGTGATAGTCCACGCCAAAGGCGCGTAACCCGGCAAATCTGGCAAGATAAGCTAGTTCCCGCCGCAGTGGGTTGTTCCAGCCGAAGGCGATTCCGCCACCGTGCAAAAACAGCATGACAGGATTTCCCGGCGCATTCGTCGGGATGAGCCAATCGCCTGTCACGCCGCCAGGGGAATCGCTTTCCGCTTTTACATCACGTGGCGGGCGCATTGCCACATTCGCCACACGGTCAGCAAGTTGACGAAAGCGCACGAAAGCGTTGGCGTCTTGAACCGGAAAATTTCCCTGTGACCATCGGGCAATCCGCATCAATGGCTTGAATAGATGGTACTGAAAGCTGGGCATTGGTTACGAAGACTTTGAGCCGCTATTGGGTTGTCTCTACCCTAGCTTTTAGGGATTTGTCCATTGCTTCAAAACCCTGTCTTGAATTGGTGTCGATGTCTTTCGCCTGGAGTGGAACCAGCAATCCGTTGAACACCTCCCGGTCGATGAACCGCACCCGGTTTGCGTCCATCTTTTCAATGGTGAAACTGTGCTCGCCCTGGAAAAGCCCCAGCAGAAGCACATGATATTTCCAGCGCAGTTCCCGGTTGGGTTCCACCTTGAGCACAGTGCAGTGCAGGGTCATTTCCTTTGAGCCGGATTTTAATGTGATATCCACTTTTTCACCGACCTTTGCCTTTCCGATGGCGCGATGGATGAAGGGATTCCATTCCGTCCATTTGTCGAGATCTGCCAGGACTTGCCAGACCTTTTCAGGCGATGCCTGAATCTCGATTTCGGTGCGAAGTTCTTTTGTCATCACATGCTCCTTTTCTGAGATTTGGTGAAATTTACCATTCTTGTATGCGCTCATTAACCAACCAATGTGTCGAGCAACTCTTCAAGTTGGTTCACTCCCAATGTATGTCCTTCGTTGGGAAAATACCTGGCATTGGCATTTGGTATTGCTTTCGCCTGAATACGTCCCTGCTCAACAGGAACAATTCTGTCCTGCTCACCGTGCCAAACATGGACAGGCATGGAAATTTCCTGCAATGCAAAGCCCCATGGGCGCGCTTCAAGCATCAAGTCGAGAGCCACACCGCGTACACCCTGACGAAACGCCTCAACCGGCATATGTTCAAATGCTTGTTTTACATCTGGTCGGGCAACTGTCATTTTGTCCGACTCTGATTCATTAAAGTATGAGAGGATGATTGTGGGGTCCTTGAGCATGTCGCGAGCGTATTTCCTAAACATCAACCGGAGCAGCCAGGGGACTTTGTCGGCGAGCATGTACATCTGTCGATCCTGTTTGCTCAAGATCTCTTTCGCACCGGGTAGATCATAAGGACAATTGCCGCTCATGATGACCGCAGCGGTCAAACGCTGGGGAATCTTCCAGGCGCAAGCCGCTGCGTATTTGCCGCCGCTGGAAATCCCCAGCACGGCAAAGCGACCAAGTCCCAGTTTGTCGGCAAATTCGGTCACAATGTCGGTCCAACTGACAATCGTGTAAGGAGTGAAATCGGAAAGTCCAATACCGGGGCGATCTGGAGCGATGATGCGGACGTGATGCCGGGCGGCAGACTCATCCAATGACGGACGGTTATTGTCCAGCCGCGAACCGGGGCAACCGTGAAAGTACAGGATGGGCTTACCCTGCGGGTCACCGTATTCGGCGTATCCTAGTGAACGACCATCAGCCAGTTTGATTTGGTTATCGGTTTTGATTGACATGTTGCATCCTTTCCATTTTGAAGATGACTTCAGACGCGTTTCTTTTGGTTACGGCTCTGTGAACGTAATTATTGCAGTATAGTTCCAGGGGTCACCTGCCACTACTCCTTTTGAATGGGCTGTGATCTTACCTGGCTTGTCGATAACAATAACCACATCCCAAACCCGTACTGTACCAACCATAGTGTTGTAAAAATCAACTGACCCAAAAGCTTGAAGGTTGACGGGACGTCCTTCAATAGCCATCTCATAGGTCTGCTCTGACCACAACTCATCTAAAGTTTTTCCGATGGAAGGGTCAGCAAAGATTCCTTGCGAGATATTAACCTTTGCACCCACAGGTTGTTCACAAGACTCTGTCTGCGTGCTTTCATTAAACGGGCAATGGAGTTTTGTTACGAAGATAATATCCTCACCATCCCCTGTGGTGATCAGAAAGTCGCAGATTTTATCTCCAGGATTGATCCTTTCATCGGCAGGGAGTGGCGTTGCCTCATCGACAGGTTGCGGGGTTGCCCTTGCGCATGAACTCAGGATAAAAGCAAAAAACACAATGAATGTTAGATGGACGAACTTTTTCATGATCATTCTCCTTTGTACATAAGACGGATTTGACCGATGTTCGCTGTGATTGCTCAGTCAACGGACAGATTGAACTTGTAACTACCCCCCCCGCCCCCGCGCACGCGCAATTTCGTTGGACAGAAAAAATAAACTCAACAACAAGTTGTACTCTGATAAAGCCGCTCAATGGTTTGCATTATTCACTAATTAGTTTTCTTCTTTTGTGGGACATGTTCGTTATTTCATGAAATTTACATAATCAAATGTATTCGGTTGGGTGGATTGACTGTTTATCCTAATCCAACCCCATCTCTGGTATGGCGGGGATCTTCCTGGCATATAGCCAGGCGTCAAAAAACTCAGTCAAGTCCTGCCCACTCACTTCTTCAGCAACTGCGATGAAGTCAGCGGTACTGGCATTGCCATAACGATACCGTTCTGTGTATGTTCGTAATATCTGAAAAAATACTTCGTCGCCAACGCGTAAGCGTAAGGCGTGGAACGTCAACGCGCCGCGGTCAAAGATGGTATTGGTATACAAATTGGTGGGTGGCGGGTTGCCGGGCGGATTTGGAGAAAAGGCTTCCATCGGATAAACGCCGCGCACTTTTGTATCCAGGGCGCTGCTTTCTTTGTGCTCCAGCCACAACCACCCGGCATAGGTGGCGGCGCCTTCCTTGAGCCAGATGTCCTGCCAGTTCTTCAGGCTGACGCTGTCGCCAAACCATTGGTGAGCCAATTCATGCGCTATGACGTACTCAGACAGAGAATATTCGGTTTCTCCATGCTGCGAAAGCGTCTGGGTTTCCATGGCGACGGGGGCATCACGAGGGAAATCAACGATGACAATGCCGTAGGCGTCGAAGGGGTAGGGTCCAAAACGCTCGCTAAAAAAGGATAGCATGTCAGCCGTCTGATTAATTCCAGCTTTTGAAGCCTCCGGGAAATCAGCAGGCAGGTAGTTGCGGATCAAGATGCCATCCGGTCCCTGTTCTGTTTCGATCATATATTCGTCAATACTCACAGCGGCTACATAACTCGCCATCGGCTCTGTTGCCTCCCAGACGTAGGTCACTGAGTCGCCGTTATCCACCTCCTTTTGCAGAAGGCCATTGGCGGCGACCACATAAGGTTTTGGTACCGTAATACGAAAACTGTAGCTCGCTTTATCAAGAGGATGGTCATTGACCGGGTACCAGTTGTCTGAACTCGAAATTTCACTGGAAACGAAAACTTCGTTGTCGTCGTTGTGAAACCAGCCCGACGACCATAACGCTCCAAGTGAAGTCGTTCTTTTCGGTGTGCCATTGTAGGTCACGGTGACTGTGAAAACATCACCGTTATCTATTGGTCGGGCTGGCGTAATTATCAGCTCGCGTTCTTCACGGCGATATTTTGCAGCCTTGCCGTTGATCGTGACCTGTTCAATGGTCAGCCCAGAGAAATCCAGATTGAAGGCGCTCAGCGGCTGCGTGGCTTGAGCTTCGATTGCGCAATCGCCGGAGAGGGTATTTTTCTTTGGGTCTATCGATAATTCAAGTGTGTAGTGCAAGGCATCGTAACCGCCATTCCCCAGTTGCGGATAATATGGGTCTCCTATGCCTTCTGCCCCCGACGAGTAGGAGACTGATTGACAGCCTGTCAGCCATAGTGCGATCAGTAACACACAACATAGTTTTTTCATGGTCATACTCCTTTGATTGAGACGGATTTGACCGATGGCAGAATCTAAGTTTTCTCTGCTTTTTCGCCTACCTTTGCCTTTCCGACGGCGTGATGGATGAAGGGATTCCATTCCGTCCACTTGTCGAGGTCTGCCAGAACTTGCCAGACTTTTTCAGGCGCTGCCTGGATTTCGATTTTGGTGCGCAGTTCTTTCATTCTTCACTCCTTTTCTGAGGTTTGGCTATCGATGTTTGTACCCCTTCCGTGCGATGGGAAACAAAAGCGCCACCAACAACAGGGCACTGCCGCATGGAACGGTTCCCGGTTGTGATGAAGATGTCGGGGTGGCTGTGGCTGACCGGTTGGAATCAACTGTCGGCGTGGGTGGAACGGATGTCGGTTGGGTGGCAGCCGCAGGCGCTTCGTTGTTCATGTCCAGACGGTAAGTCCCCCCGCCTTCCGTGCCGGCGTACAAGTGCAGACCATCGGATGAGATCGCCAGCGCGTTCACGCTGCGCGCCAAAAGTCCGTTGTTGATTGCCGACCATGTCTTCCCGCCGTCGGATGAACGATACACGCCGCCGAAGGAGTCGGCTGCGTAAACAACTTCGCCTGCGCTGGCTGGGTCAAACACAATGGAGGAAATCTGCGCTTCGGGATTCATGCCGAGCGCGGACGGCTGCCAGGTCTGCCCGCCGTCTGTGCTTCGGTAAAGGGCTTTCCGTTGGAAGCCTGCCAGGATGTTGTTCGCGTTTGCCGGGTCGATGGCAACAACCGTCGAGCCTCTTTCCGGCAGCCCGCCCTGAACCATCTGCCAGTCACCGCCGCCGTCGGTGGTTTTGAGCAAGCCGTGATTGGACGTGGCGGCAAAGACGACCTGCGGATTGGTCGCGTCCACCGCCAGCCCGTACACGCTGGCATCCTGGGTAAGTTCGTTGTTGGCAGATGACCAACTGTCGCCGCCGTTTTTCGAGACGTAGATCCCCTTCCCGGGCTGGGAGGGGTCGAACGAACCCGCGGAGAAATATCCTGTGGAGCCGGCGTAGACGATGTTTGAATCGGACGGCGCAAACGTGACGACCTGCCAGCCGACGCGCTGATCGCCGAAGTTGAAAGCCTGCTTCCAGGTCGCCCCGCCGTCATGGCTGTTGACCAGAAAATTTCCCCAGTTGGTTTCGGCGACAATGTGCTGCGGGTCGGCTGGATCGATGGCGACCGCGTTCCATTCCATCACGACGACTGGCGGGTTGCCCAGCCCGCTCCAGTTCGATCCTCCATCGTAGCTGACGAAGATTCCGCTGCGGGCTGCGGCGATGACTCGACCTGGTTGAGCGGGGTCCACAGCGAGAGCGCGTACTTGAGCGCCGGTATAACCGCGGCTGGCGTCCACCCAGGTTTTGCCGCCATCTTCCGAGAGGAAGTTTCCGCCGCCGTATTCGTTGGCAAAAATTCTATCGGGGTTGCGCGGATCCACTTGAAAGTCAATGGGGAAACCGGCGCGCACGCCCGGCGCGCCCCAGCCATTTTCACCTCCGCCGGAGACTCGCTTCCAGGTCTGCCCGCCATCCTCGCTGCGGGAAATGGACGCTGCGCTGCCGGCATAGGCGATGGATGGGTTGGATGTTGCAAACTCAACCGACTCGATGTTTTGATCCTGAAGCACATGCTTCCAACTTGCGCCGCCGTCGCTTGTAAGATAAACGCCGTTGTTTGCCGGGTATTGGTTGTTGCCCGTGCCAGCCAGCAGGATATCCGGGTCCGTCGGGTGCATGAACAGCGAGCCGACGTAGAGGTTGCCCAGTCCGTTGTTGACCTTTGCCCACGTCCTGCCGCCGTCTGTGGATTTGAGCACGCCTTCGCCGCCGGGGTCTCCCGTTTCGGGGTTGGAGTTTGCGGCTTCGCGGTCGAAGATGCCGGTGGACAGGTAAAGCACGTTCGTGTCGCGCGGGTTGATCCAGATGTAACGCGCCAGGTTGCCGCCGCGCCAGGCTTCCATCCAGTTTTCGCCGCCGTCGGTGGTTTTGTAAACCACGCCGCCGGTCATGTCGAACTCGCGCCCGGAACGCGGCTGTCCGTTATTCCAAACCCAGGAGGAAAGCTCGGCGGCGGCGTAGACAATGTCCGAGTCGGTTGGGTCCACCGCGATGCCGCGAAAGGTGATGCCTTCCTTTTCGATGACGCCCTGATCTTTCCTCGTCCACGTCGCGCCGCCGTCGGTGGATTTGAAGATGCCGCGCGTGTTTTGCGTGCCGACCCAGACCGTATTCGGGTCTGTCGGGTCGATGGTCAGGCAGAAGATGGGAATTGCGTCGCCGGTGCCGCCCGTTCGGACGATGATTCCTTCGTTGGAGGGATTCCAGTTCGCGCCGCCATCTGTGCTGGCAAAGACTCCCGCCCAGGCGTCGCTCACCAGCATCACGTCGGGGTTGTCCGGCATCATGCGGATGTCGTAGCCCAGCCCGCCCAGCGGTCCGCCGGTGCGTATCCAGGTGAGCGACGCGGCGGATTCGTCAACGTGAAAGGCGGACGTTTCAGCCAGTTCCACTCTGATGTCGTCGATGTAAACCTGTGAATTGTCCAGGCTCTCGAACGCAAATCCGCCAACGAGGAGCGGCTCCGGGTCGGTGTACGTCCATTCGGTGTTCCCGTCCACGATGAAGGCGAGCGTATCTCCCTTGCCGTCGATCTCGATTTGATGCCACTCGTTTGCCTTGTGTGTCTGGCGTTTTTTTGCCAGGTTGTGCAGGAAGGTGTCGGGCCAGTACTGCTTGCTCAGCTGCGAGTCCCGCGCATGGAACCCGATGAAATATCGCCCGCTATTGTTCATGCGAAAATTGAGATGCACATCTCCGCTTAGCATTTTGAGCCTGAACGACAGGTGGTAGTCGTCGTATAGCTGCCCCGCCCTTGCCCAGACATGTCCCTGCCCGGAGAGGACGTAATTGCCCTCGTCCTGAATCACTTCCCAGCCTGGTTCGAGAGTCCATCCCTGCGCTTCGCCGTCCTCGAAATCCTCCTGGTAGACATACTCCTGCGCGCGGGCATTGCCCGGCAGCAACAGTAATGAGAGGAGTACAAAAGTAACAGTGGCAGATAAAACAACACGATAGATTTTCATAGTTCCTCCAACTGGTTACCACGCGCCTTGATGTGGAAACACAAAAACAACATTGAGTGATTGTTCGTTTTTATGGACAAGAATCCATGTGCAGATATTTCTGACACTCAGCGGGTGTCAACACCCGTGTTACACGTGAGCGGGATAATGCAACAAGGTCTTCAAGTTGCGACGTATATATTCGAATAGCCCCATCTCCTCCGGCGGTTGCCAGGGTTTGACCGTCCGGACTGAATGAAATACCAAAGACATTGCTGGTATTTCCATACAAACTAAACAATTCCTCGCCAGTGGCGACGTCCCATACTTTAGCCAGACGGTCGAAACTTGCGGAGGCAAGGCGCGTCCCATCTTTGCTAAAGGCGAGGCGTGATACCAAGCCGGCATGACCGGATAGTGTGTATAGTTTTTCTTCCGACTCAATATCCCATATTATTATCGTCCCATCCTGTAGTCCGATGGCTAAAAGAGTACCATCGGGACTGATGGCAACCCCGTAAACATCCTGCTTTCCATCGGAATATTTTTTTAATTCCTGACCCGTTGAAGCATCCCACATGCGAACATATCCATCGAGACCACTTGTGAAAATGTATTTCCCGTCGGGACTGAAAGTAACACCTGTCCATTGATCGGGGATTGTCAAAAGTTCCCTGCTCAGAGTCAGATCCCATAGCTTGGCTGTTCCATCCCAGCTTGTGGATGCTAGACGCTTCCCGTCGGGACTGATCGCCAGAGCGTACACCACATACGTGTGACCCTCCAACTTCATCACAGACTGACCCGTTTCAATATTCCAAAGATGGATCGTTCCACTTGCGCTGCCAGTTGCCAGGTATTTTCCATCGGGACTAAAAACGAGACTGGTCAAACCATCCTTCGGAGAGAGTTCCACCATGACTTGACTAGTTGCAGAATTCCAAAGTTTCGCCGTCCCATCGGCGCTGACGGTTGCCAGCGATTTCCCATCGGGGCTGTATGCAACATCCCAAACGATATCCGAATGCGCTGGCAGTGTGAGAAGTTCCCGTCCGGGAGCGGCATCCCATATTTTCAGCGTGCCATCATAGCCCGAAGATGCAATCCGATTGCCGTCGGGACTGGCTGAGACAGAAGTAACAGTACTTGTGTTGCCTGCCAGAGTAAGCAACTGCTGACCGGAAACCACATCCCATACTCGCGCCGTTCCATCCTGCCCGGCGGTGATCAGCCGTTTGCCGTCTGGCATAAACGTCACGCCATAAAGCCCGGAGATTCCGCGCAGACTGAGCAACTCCTTGCCGGTGTTTGAATCCCAAATCTTCAACGTGCCATCCTCACTGGCTGATGCCAGACGTTTGCCGTCCGGGCTGAATGCAACGCTGTGGACATTTCCGCTTTGTGTAAGGCTGAGCAATTCCTGACCGGTGGCAGAGCCCCAGACCTTGATGATCCCGCTGTCATCACTCGTCGCTAAAAGTTTTCCGTCTGGGCTGTAGGCTATGCCATCACAGGGTTGCTTGTGACCCATCAAGGAGAATACCTCAGTGCGCGTGGCAACATCCCAGACTTTTGGCGCGCCATCCATATTGGCAACTACCAGGTGTTTATTGTCCGGGCTGAAACTGACGTACACCATCTCGTTGTTTGGCGCGCCGCTCACATTGCCATCCAGACTGAATAATTTTTTGCCGCTGAGGGCATCCCACACAACCACTTTTGTGCTCAACGCAGCGGCGAGAAGTTTTCCATCCGGGCTGTAGGCAACGGTATAACTGAATACATCAGGTTCGGCTGGCAGGGTAAGCAGGTTTTGATATGTGGACGCATCCCATATTTTGACTTCTCCGTCCGCGCCCATGCTGGCGATGCGGGTTCCGTCTGGGCTGTAGGTCAGGTTGGTGGCTTGACGATGGGCAGAGATAGTGTGGAGGATGTGCAATTCGGGCAGAGCCTGATGCAGGGCGTTGCGGGCTTCGAGCGTATTGGATTCATCAAGCGCCGCCAGGGCAAGCAGCACACTGCGTTCTGGGTCAACTGACAGGTTGTTCACAGCCGCCGCAGCCAGTTCGCGTGAGGTAGCCAGATGTTCAGATTGGATTGAGCGCTGACCAAATACAACCGCCGCCAGCGCGAGTGCTCCTGCTACGATGAAAGCCAGCGTCAAATAGATTGCGCGCTGACGTAATCGACGATTGGATTTCGTCTGTTCCTCGGCGCGGGCGCGTTCCGTCTCGAATAGTTTGCGCGCTGATTCAAGTTGTTGTTGTCGCTGGGTTTCACGTTCGGCAGTTTCCTTTTCAGCCAGGGATTGGGAAGCATCGAGAAATGAACGCTCCAAAAGGTTCAAGTCATCTGCGTGTAAATGAGACCATTCCAACGCTTGAGCCAAACGCGCACCGCGATAAAGCATTCCTGGGTCACGACTCATTGAATCCCATTCCTGGGCGGCGTCGGTCAAGTGGCGGTGAAGGCGCAGTCCATCGCGGTTTTCATCCAGCCAGCCGCGCAGGGTGGGCCACTCGCGGATCAACGCTTCGTGCGCAACTTCCGCGGTATTCTGGTTGGTTGTGATCAACCGCGCATCTGCCAAAGTCATCAATACTTTATGCACCATGTCATTATCTTCGGGCTTCGAGACAAGTTCATCGAAGCTAACCCGTCGGCGGGTATCGGCAGTTGTCGCATCATCACCGATCTCAGTCAGGCGCATGAAAATCTGACGCGCGATTGCGCGTTGCTCCGGTTCCAATTGATCGTGGAAGACAGCCTCGGCAGTTTCTGCGATGGCGCCGCGCACACCCCCGGAAGCGGTGTAGCCACCAAGCGTGAGCATCCGTCCGCGCCGACGCTGCCATGTGGCAAGCAGGGCATGGGAAAGCAGGGGCAGCGCGCCGGGTTCGGGAGAATGCCCCGCCACATCTGCCCCTACATCGTGGAGCAGGAATTCGATCAAGCCTGACTCAAATTCCCAATGCCCGTGCCGCGCGGGTTCTTCGATGGCGCGCCGCAACTCCTTGACCGTCATCGGCCCAATGTATTCCTGATGTTGAGACAACACCTGCCGAAGCAGGTCAAAACGGGCACAGTGGGCGTAGAAATCGGCACGCAAGACGATGATGACAACTGCGTTACCCTTCGGTTGTAGAGCAGCATTGAGAAGATTTTCTACAAAAGCAGCCTGTTCCGCTTCGCTTCGGCAAAGGGTGAACAATTCTTCAAACTGGTCAACCACAAACAATGCCTGGGCAACGCCAGCAATTTCAGTCATCGGTTTGAGAATTGAATGTAAAGCCTGCGGGCTGCGGGCGAAGTCATCCACAAGTTTTTTAACTGATAAACCCTGCCGTCCATCCCGTTGCAGACTGACGGCTAATGCGTCCAATGGATGTGATGTGGGAGTCATCATGTACACGGGCCAGCCGGAGGATGGCTGACGCCAGCGCAGAGCGGGAATCAGCCCTGCGCGCACCACCGATGACTTGCCGCTGCCCGATGCGCCGACAATGGCGAGGAAGCGGTGATCAGATTTCAGCCCCGCATTGAGACGATCCATGAGAGTCTCTGTCAATGCTTCGCGTCCGAAGAACAATTCAGAATCAGATTCATCGAAATAATACAGACCCTTGTAAGGCGGAAGCCCTGTGGCGGGCGCATCTTCCCGGCGGACAGTTGCCGCGAGTTCCAATAGACGCCTGGTAACTTCGGGTTGATCCTCCGCATGTAACGCGGGCAGGAAACGCGCCGTCAGGGTTGCCAGATCGGGCAGTCGTTCATTTTGTTCGAGGCGGGAGATTTGAGCGTCGCTATAGCCGACAGCAATCGATAGTTCGAGCTGCGTCAGCCCGGCGCGGCGGCGGAGATATTTCAGCAGGTCGCCAAAAGTTGTGAATTGATCAAGAGCGATTATGGCGCTGGAAACTGGCATGTAGCCTCCTTTGTTGATTGCGCTCGTTTACAGTATAGGACGATTTCATAGCGAACGGGGAATTTTGTCAAAAATTGTCAAGTTTTACGACAGGGTGAATGCTACGATATTTATGAGGTTGACGACTTATCGGATGTCGCAGCCTTGCCAAACTAATGTAAAGGAGTGATTCTGATGAAAACCTTGTTCAAAGACCTTGCTGTGTTTCTCTTGATCCTTGTGTTGGGGATGACCGGATGCAACGCCCCGGCAACTCAATCTCCTCCAACCCAACCTCCATCGACTCAACCCCCAGCCTCCGCGGCGACAGAGGTTGCGGCGGTCAATCCACTTTCTGATGTGGTGCTGAAAATGGCGGAGCGCATGAACGCCGGCGACCTCGAAGGATCGTTAGGCTACTTCGCCGATGATTCCGTGACTTATTTTGTGGGCATGCCACCAACCGGGATGGAAATTTACAGGGGAAAAGAAGGTCTCCGTCCTGTATGGGAGGAGTGCATCGGCAGCCATTTCAAGATGGAAGTCCAAATCGTTTCGGTCGTTGGCGATGTGGTCAACGCCAAATCCAAGACCTGGCACGATTTCACCCGTCAGCTTGGGGTGGCACCGAATGAGTTCGTCGAAACCTATGTGGTAAAAGACGGCAAGATTGCCCTTTATTCATCCGTCCTTACGGAAGAATCGCTTGCCAGGTTCAAGCCTGCCCTGGCAGCGGTCATGCCGCCCGAACCAACTGCCGCTCCGTCAACCGATACGCCGGTATCCGAAATCAATGTGATTATTTCAGATGACACATGCAGTTACGATGGTACGCTGGTCTTGAAAGCCGGTGAGGTCAAAGTGAACGTAGACGCAACAGGCGAAGATAAAAAAGCGTACGGGCTGACCTTCTTCAGCCTTGACCCGGGTAAAGATATCGTAGACCTCATGGCAACGACGCCATTACCTTCTCCGCCTTCCTGGTCAAAGATGCTGACATTGTGGGAGATGAGTCCCGGCACAAGCGAGACCAATACGCTTACAGCCGCGGAAGGACCTCTCTATTTGGTTTGCTGGTCGAAGCCGCCGGACCTGGCTATTGGGAATGTAGGTCCATTTGAAGTGAAGTAGTAACCAAAATAAAAAAACCGACTATCAAAAAGTCGGTTTTTTTGTTCAATTCCCAAAATGTTACACACTACAACCCCGAAGGGAATAAAAACTGTGAACTCTTCAATGAACGATACAGTAAATCATCCGCCGACATTCGACAGATAGTAGAAGCCGCTCGACAGTGCCAGGTGAGTGTTTTGCAAGTCTTGATCGTGCAGATGGTTCAAATGCATATTTCACTGTCTTCAATGCCAATGTATGTATTGCGGAAATAGGTACATATTGCAATCTGGATGAAACTAGCGAAGGTTGACTCGCTCAATCCTAGCACCGTGAAAATCTTGCAATATCTCCCGGGATATTAAATTCGGAGGAATTAGTCTAAACCGGGGTAAATACAAGCGACACAAAGCAATATCCCCTCCGTGTAAATCTATATCATATCGGCTGACAGCCCCATCTGTCAGCCGATTTTTATTCAAAAAGGAGATTTTCATGTTCAAGTTGCTCAAACGTTTCATGCGCGAAGAAGAAGGTCAGGACTTTGCCGAGTATGCCCTGATCCTGGGTGCGGTGGGCGTGGTCGCCATCGCGGTGATTGCCCAATACAAGACCGAATTGATTGCAGCCTTCCAGGCGGGTATCGATGCCCTGCGCATGGCGCGAGGCGGATAAATGGCGCGAGGGAAAGAAAAGGGGCAGACCCTTCGACGTTGCTCACGTCGTCTCGATGTTCTTTCGGGAGGGCAGGCGATGGCAGAGTTTGCCCTGATCCTCCCGGTTCTGATCCTGCTCCTGTTTGGCATGACCTTTGCCGCCTTCTATGCCTTCCGTTCCGCCTCCACAGACTGGGGCGTGTTCATCACCGGGGTTGCCAGCGGCTCATACAGCACCCCGGCGACAGAGCACGCACGGGACAATGTCTTGTGGCCAGACCTGGCAGACCAAATCAACGCGGGTCAGAACGGACCGCGCCAGGTGCGTTCGCTGATCAGCGTCGAGGATTCACGGGACTGGATCTTTGGCATCCGCCTGACCGAAGCCCAGCGCGCAGCCACCTACTTTCGGTTATGGCGCTTCTACCCCGGTCCCCCCCCTGCGGGAGGCATCGAATGAAAATTGTTCATCGTCGCCGCAGTGAACGCGGACAGGCGCTGGCAGAAACCGCCCTGTTTGCCCTACTGGCAGTCCTGATGGCTTTCGGATTGCTTGCGTGGATTCCAACCCATCGCGCCCGTACCGCCGCCACCGCAGCCGTCTATGCCTGCTCCCAATTTCTTTCCCAGTCACCTGACCCGTCCCGCGCACAACGCAATGCAGTGAATGTCGCGTGGAGAACCCTGGACGCCGACTGGTCTGCCACGGCAGGCGTGCAATATCGGGTACAGGTCTCAGCGCCAGGCGGTCCCGGTCTACCAGGTCGATGCCTGGTTTCCTTTCAGGCGCCAACCCTCTTCAACGGACTGCTTGGATTGAACGAGGGTGGCTGGAATAACGAGTGGTTCCTTTCGCGTTCTGAGACATGGAAGGCGAGGTGGCGATGAAAGTCAGCCGAAATGAACGCGGGCAATCGATCCTGTTGTTTGCGATCCTGATGCCCATCATGTCCCTGTTCCTGTTGGGCATCCTGGATTACATGGTGACCAATGCGCGCGTGATGGAGACCGTGGCTGCCGCCGATCTCGCCGCACATGCCGGAGCACAGGAAATCACAGTCCTGCCGGATGGCACGATCACTGCAACGACGGCAGGCAATGGCATTGCCGCCACGTATTTCAATTCCCAGAGGCCCTCGTCCGCCCAACTGGTCTCGGTCTCCTGCGGAAGACACCAGGGACGTCCCGCCTGTTTTGTCACAGCCAGGACACACTCTGCAGGATATTTACTGCCTGCACGCTGGGTGACGGTGCGCGCCATCGGATATCTGGCGCACGGCGTCACAAGGGGCGATCAATGATTTTAGGAGAACCATGAAGTCACTTTGGAAATCCATCCTGGATGGGTTGACGTATAAAGACCTTGCGGGGAAGAGACAGCCTCGCATATATACCATTCTCACAGGGCTGATCCTGCTGCTGCTTTTGACAGCGGGAGGTATGGCCGCACTAAATCGGTATTTGTTGATGAGCAGGGTGCTGTCCACGCCAGTACCTGTTTCCATCACCGCGCAGTCCACTGAAACATTGGAAACCGAAGAACCCGCAAGCATGTACCCGGAAGATGGGGCAGCGATTGAGTGCCCAACCAATCCAGCCGACTGGTCGCTTACACCGACCTACACCAGCAAAAATTACAACGTCATCCAACCCGCCTGTGTGTACCAGGGACTGGAAAGAACGATTGCCTGGGCATTGGCGATCAGGGAAGGTTATAGCCGCGCAGAGGCAACGGGACAACTTGGTTTCACTACTATGCCAATGAGACAGGTGAAAACAGTGACCATTCCAGCCAATGCAAAAGGGCTGGCGGACGTGCCTGTCAGTTTCATTCCGCCAAATCCCGACCTTACGGAATGGCGGTTGAATGCAAACGGCAGGGCGGCGGTGACGTATGCCCTGCGCGGCTGCTTCCGCACTTCGACGGTTGTTGGCAACCGTGTGGAAATATGGGGCGGTGAATATCCTGTGATCTGTCTGGTGGTGGAGGATGCCGAGAACACACATATTGTTTATTCCCTGAACGGTCATACCTATACTTCGACTGCCAAACCCACGCGCTCCTTCCTACTCTTCGGTTATCTGCCCGACGGGGACGGAAACTGGGTCTGGCTCGGAACCCAGAATGATCCAAAGCTGGAAATCATCGATCCGCAGGCGAACGCCAATGAACGCCTGTCCATTGCCACAATGTATGATTCGCATCCGTGGGACGCAAAGTGGTTGATGGATGCCCATCATCTCATCATGCAGCCCCCGCCTGAGAACTGGCGGTCCATGACCGATGAAAACGAGAAACAAGCCATTCTCAATAACATATCTACTGGGCAGAATGGAGCCGCGCCGTGAAAAACATGAGCCTGCTTCTCGTCCTGTTCACTCTGTTGTTTTTTCAACCGCTCCACGCGCAGGCACAATCATCCCCCGACTGTTTATTCGAAGCAGACGGCAGTATTGTATGCACAACTGGCGACGACGGGGACAACGGGGATGGAGACAATGACAACAACCCGAATCCCACCCCCACTCCTTGTGTGCCCGGGGCTACTCATGAGGAGACCATCTATCGACCTGAACCCTCCCTGGGAGAGGGACAATGCAGCATTTGGCAAAATGAAGTCCTGGATTGCACGGGTGAGATTGTGTTTGGCGGTAATGTTGGGACCGGTGATTGTCCCCAGGTAGTCTCCCAACCGCAGCATCCCTGCGACATTTTTTCTGTGACATCCGGCGGGATTACCTGTGAAGCACCTGGATGGAACGTACGCGCCCGGGTTCCCTTTCCCGAAATCTACCTTGATGTCCGTCCCTACCCCGCAACTCTCGTTCGCTGGCCGACTGCCATTCGTAACGGCGGTCAGCCAGAGTCTACCGGCTCAGGCGGTGTGGATTACATTCCCAATGGAGGCGGTTCCCCGGGTAATCCGCAGGAAGGAGATTGGAGGGATTTGCGACTGATCCTGACTCTGCGCCCCGCCGGTCCATTGTTGGTTACCCTGCCAAATATCGGCAACCTGACATTGGCAGATCAGGGCGCGACAGGCACCCCGACGCAGATCTTGTGGGAGGTCCCCTCCCACCCAGCTGCTGGAGGCGGTCCCCTGGCTGGAAACGTTGGCGGTCTTGAAGAATTGCCCGGCGATATGCCCCTGTTTGTTGGTACAGGACGCGCGCCATACAGGTTGTTTTGGGAATTGCGCTACTATGAATACGTCGCCAAGATGGGATGTGTGACCGGACCTGGCGACAACGGAAATTACAATTGCGGCGGCGGAACAGGACACAGGGAAATTGTTGGTTATGAATGGGAACGAAATTCAAGCGGCGGTGAAATTCCTCCCACCGCCGTACAGAACCTGCCGGTTTCCGTGATGGCTGACACCAATAATGATGGCATGCCCGACGCATACTGGGACAAAAATCTGACCCTGCGGCGCATGGATGATAACAACCGCGTGGACAATCCGCAGTATCAGCGCTCCTGGAACTGGGGCGGGATCATCTACTGGGCTGTGCGTGAAGGACAGGGACAGATCGGGTGGCCTGGGCAGTAAATCAATCACATAAATCCCGTTTGTCAACCATGAATGCCGTGGATGATCCACGGCATTCATCTTTCAGTACCGTTCCAATTCGAATAGGTCCGCATGGTCGGTCCTATACTTACGATATGCTTGAATTCATCTTCCAACTGCTTACCATCTATTTATTTTTCGCAACTCCCTGTTTTGCAGGCTGGATCGCAAATGGTGGCAAATGGGAGGAGGTCGGGATCCCAATCATCTGTAGTATTTTCCCGTCTGTCATATGCATCCTGTTTATTTAATTTTTGAACCAATATTCCGCCCAGTCTCAGATCAGCTGTTTTTCAGTGAACTGCGATTTGCACGGCTCTAGTACGGTGCGCATCGCCCGATCCAACAATTTGAAATACCTCTTCGTATCCAACCTCCGAGTATCCAGCGCCTGATCCAGTTCCCAGGCATGGACCCCGGACCCGCCTCGCGTAAATACAAATTCAATCGCCTGTCCGGGGGCAAGCTGTCTGCCTATTGCCTGTAATTGCAGGGCGGCGCGCGCGGCAGGCGACGGGGATTTGTATCCTTCCAGCATGCGGCTCAACTTTTGCCTGATGACCAATTCCTCTAATGGAACACGTCCTGTCCTGAGGTTTCGTTTGGCATGTTCGACGTATGCCAGCACATGTGGAATATGATCGATAAGTTCATCAGGCGTATTCGCCTGCGCCAGGATTTCCAGCGCCGCCAATTGAATCTTTCTCACCCATGTCGTTGTATCCCTCCTGCGCAACTCGATCCCACGATACTTGATCGACCCATCCTGATACGCACCGAAGTATTGATTGGGAACCGGCACACGTGCATCTCTTTTTGATGACAGGAATGCCACCCATTTGAAGACGCCTTCCATTGCAATGGGAATTCCAGTTTTATCAGCGATCGCCTCCATGAGCGGACTGAAATCAGCCGGCCGCTCATACCCTCCCTGCTGGACGAACAAACAATCCACGTACATATGCAGGATCTTAAACCCCATGTCTTCGGCAACCTCCTTTGCCTGTAGCATCAACTCACGACTCATGGCGGTTACGGCTTCATGCGATTCGATCTTCCCAAAGCGCGCGTTCTTGTACCCCAAATAACCAAAACAAACCACCAGCAGCCATTTCAATGCCGCAGCGCGTGCCTTGAGAGTCTCCCTACGACAATCCCTCGGGTCGATATCCGATAGGATATTCTTGAGCATCAGCCGCTTTTCCAAAAGAGGTCGCAGAGTCTTGGGAACCAATCCCTCTGGCGCATTTCCCTTCCCCACAGTTTCCGGCGATATATTGTGCTTGACCATAATCGCTGGATACATGGAGGAAAAATCGATCTGTGCCACGTAACTGTGCAATCCAATGATGGGCTGATAGATCAATCCGCCGTGATCGGCGCGGATTAGTTCCACAAGAGTCTTCGTTCCTTCTGCCTGCTGCTTTTGTACGGGGATCATGACCTGATTGTGCAGGGCGGTCACCATCTGCATGGCAGTAATCCCCGCTCCAGGTGATTTACGCGCCATCTCCTGCACGCCGAGTCCGGTGACACGCGCTTGTTCCATTGCGCCTTCCAGACCATACTCCCCAAATGACATGGCGTTCTTGCGGTCGATGTGCCAGCGCCCGAATAAATGAGCCTGCGCGCCGCGATACACCACCTGACCATAGGCGAAGTAACTGTCGGCACAACGGGTCAGGATTTGTTTGTTCCGATCCCGGTTTGGATTGAGTTCAATTCCGGTCTCCTCCGACCAGGCCTTCAGTTGTGGGAAGAGCCAGGTGTCGCCGTAATCGGTCAGGATCAGGTCGGGATCGAGACGCTGCAGGTCGGCTTTCAATCCGATCAGGAATGCCCTTGGCGTGTCAAGGGAAAGAATGTACTTCCTCTGCTTGAATTTCACATGCAGATGATGGGGTGTTCGAACCTCAGGATTGCAGTCGGGTGTGAGGGTCAGAATCCGCAATGGGATGGGAATCGGGTCGATCTCCCAGGGGGTGGACAAAGGCTCAATGGACTGAACCCGTTCTCCGTTCAGTTCCCCCCGACAGCGTCCCAGCAGGTGGGTATTTGTGTGTGCGATGAAACGCAGGGTAAGAGGTATATCGGCATCGTAGTAATCCAGGGAGGGGAATTGTTGTTGCAGTTCCCCGAACAGTTTTTGCAGTCCTGCTGGATTGAATGTGGTGGCTGAAAGCACATCCCGTTCTCCCAGGAAAAGATCACGGCAGATGGTGCGTTCCAGCTTTATTCCCTTATCCCTCAGGAATCTCCATGCCTGACGTAGGAGGCTGAAATCCCCTGCGGCATAAAACGTAACGGTGAAGTCCATGTGCAGGCGCAGGCGTTCGTCATTATCGGTCAGGAGCCATAGGATAACTCCGCCCGCCTCGTCTGCATACACATCCAGCAACCAGCCGCTTGCTTCATCCATGCCTTGCCTTGAGTTCTTCAAGTTCCTGTTGCAGAACTGCAATATCCTTTGCCTGTTCAAGGAGCATGGCAAGCAGGGCGGACTCGAAGGGCAATAGTGACTCTGCCTGCCCGATGGCAGCGATGTGCCGACGGGCGGAGGCAAAGAGTCCATCGAAGACATACTGGTCACCCCGGCGTAGGGTGCGGCGGAAAGCCGACAACATGCCCTCGGTCTCATTCAATTGCTGGGTGATGGTGGTGACGGTACGTCCCATAATTCAAAAGAGGGCAGGTTGAAGAGGTTGAATGGCGGGGACTTCCTGAACGAAGATTTCATTGGCTTTGGCGCAGACCTGTTCGAGCAGGAATACCCGATCTGCCACGAGAGGTGGCGCAAGGGTGATAATGACAGGTGCGGAAATCACCAATCTCTCGATTTCCTCCAAGCAGGAACTCAACAGTCGACGTACCTCGCGGTCTGGGACGTGGTCGTCATAGAATGTGTTGAGAAGGTCCAAAATGACAAGGGGATATGGCAGCCCCTGGGCGGATGCCAGAAGCGAGTGGAGTTCATAGCAGGTGAAGGCGCGCCGACTGAACAGGCGGTTTGCGACTGTCTCAATTTCCACAGTTTTTCTGCGCAGGAGATTGGCAACCAGATAGGGTTGATAACGATTCCCACCATCGAAGATCGTGAGCGGTCCGCGCAGGGCAAGCTCGGCGATGAGTCCCATGCTTTCCCTGACGGCTGCGCCTGGGGCATATAGAACAACAAGTCTGCCTTTTTTGAGAACGGGAAGGATATCCATTCTGCAAGCGTAGCTCCGTTCCCTGACAATCAACAGCCCCCAACTGGGTAACAGACGGGGGTGACATGGGGGTACTAGATACGGGGGCGGGACGGACTTTTAAGCCATTGGTCGGGCACTTCGACATTTTTACAGACGTCAAGATGGGCACAAGATAAGGGAATTCAATGCGTCTGTTTTTAAAATATGGGTGTCCTAGAATTCCCTGAAGAAACGCAAGGTAAACCAATAAAGCCCAGCGGAGACAAACAATACCAATATGATACCCAATGAACCAGCCAACCAGCTGGGGCTTACAAAAGCCAAAAGCAAACCTCCCAACAGCACTCCCACCCCCAGAACCAAACTTGCCGTCAGCGCAGGTGAGGACGGTATCAGGCGCCCCAAAGCAGCCAACGAAAGTGGCGTAACCGATTGCAGGAAGAATATGCCTGTCAGCAACGGCCAGAGCGCTTCTCTGCGAAAAACCAAAAGGATTGTACTCAACGCCATCGCGCTGATCGCGTATGTACGCCAACCGAACTGGTCTGCCAAAAAGCCGCCAGTCAATTTTCCAAGCCCGGCCGCCAGTGCAATGTAAAGCGCAAGTTGGCTATAACCCGCCTCACCAGATTGTGCGCCCATCCAAACAAAGGAGCGCAGGGCAACTGCCAAAACAAGCCCAAACGCAAGCAGTTCAATATTCATCCCGCTGAAAATCGAATCAGGCGTCGATGATATGGTTGGTGCGACAGGAAAAAACCAAAGCGCAGCGGCCAGTATGATCAACGTCAAAACGAACGCGATGATCGTGATGGCAGAAAAATAAAAAGCCAGTTGCGAACCAAGCGCCAATCCGATCACGCCGAATGCGGCAAAAATTCCAGGACCTGCCGCACGCCCGGGGGTGCTGGTCAGCGCAGTAGATCCACCACCGGCATGGAAGATGGCGGAACCCAACCCCGCAAGGAGAATCCCCCACGTTAAACTGGACCAGGTCAGGGTCAGGGAAAGAGCCGAGAGCAATAATCCAACTGCGGCAGCGCGGCGCGGCACATTAAATGTGTCCAGCACTAAACCGGCCACTGGTTGCAATCCAAAAGCCAGCGCGTTGTACAGCAGGATGTAGTCAACAGTGGGTAGGAAATTTAGCATCAATACCTGGACAACCAAAAATCCCGCCACAGCGTCCGAGACACCGTGAGCCAGACCGGTCAGCGCGGGCAGGCTGAGTTGTTTCATAAGGTAGTCAGCAGGAGAATCGGCAGGATGATGAACAAATAGCTCACGACATTGGCAATCAGGCTTGCGATCCAGTTCTGACGCGCCGCGCCGCGTTTCATCAACATCAACACACCGCCTTCAATCAATACGGACAGCACAAACGCAACCGCCAGCCAAACGTATGAACCGCCAAAAAGTCCCAGCGCGATCAGCACACCGCCGAAGATCGTGGAAGTCACATTCATAAGCAGGGACGCCCACAGGCTTCGACCAAACTTTCCCCACTTAAGCAAAAGCATCACAATTGTCTCAACGATGGAAATGATCAATGTCAAAACGATCAAAGCGCCAACGCTCAATGCCGCTATTGCGAGCAGCGCTCCGGGACCGGCTACATCATACGGAATGGAAGTAAACATGATTTCTCCTTGTTTGTGAAAACAATTGGATATGCTGTCGCTATTTTTTACGGTACGGCAGGGCAAGCCCTGCTAGGCATATTGTATAACACTATGCAGGGTGAAGCGTGCCGTATAAAGAGCTTGCATCCCCCGCCCATGCTCTGGCGTCCTATTGCTGGCGTTCCCATTCACTGAAATCCCAATTCGCAAACAACAACCGCAGTTCAGTCCGTTTTGTAATATTGAACTTATACATTGCGGTCTCCAAACGATCCTTCACCGTTTCGGGGGAGATGTTCAGGCGTGCCCCCATCTCGCGGTTGGTGTAGCCCAAACAAACCAGCGCAGCGACATCCTTTTCGCGCGGCGAGAGAGATTCCCATTTTTTCCAGAGTCTCTCGCTGGAGGTATATTGAGTTAGGCCAGCGTTCAGGAGTTCAGGGATCAGTTCGGTTTCAGGACGGCCCTCGTCTCTGGCAATTGTGGACAGCGAGGTTTGCAGACTGTCGCTCAAGTCAAGGTGATAGGTGCGGGGGCTGGGCGTTGGACGCAAGCCTATCAGGTACAGCAAACGATCCCAGATAGACATGGGAGGGATTATATTAGAACAAATGTTCTTATGTCAATGAATTTGAAGTGCTTGGGTCTAGCTGCCGAACAGAATTTCTCTCTAGGAGAGGGTGCCCGCGCAGGGGTGGGTGAGATTCCTATGACCACCAGCGCCATCATATCCTTGAAACTCACCCCGCCGGGCGTGATCAGCGCAAATGGCACACCCGCATACTTGTCGCTGATGTACTCGATGAACAACAAAACGAGGACATAGTCCTTATACTACGACGCATCCATCCCGCCGCGCAGTTCGTCGCAGTATGCCCAAAGGGAGGAATACAGTTCCGATTTTTTGAGGTGCATAATGATGTCGCCTTGTTATTCAGGATAAGTTATAGCCTTATTCCACCCGTTTTCGCAGTTAGAACCCTGTTTCCGTTCCGTGTTATCACAACCCCGCATTTGTTCTGCGGGCCGTATAATTCATGTGGGTGCTGTACAACGATGTTGAATCGGCATCTTGTCCTTGCTGTCCAGATTCCAACTGACAGCTAATTTTCCACGCTCCACACGGACACGCCGTACTCGGAATCTCCCACGGCGAGCCAGCGGCCATCCGGCGAGAGGGCGGCCACCTTTGCCCCGGCACCGCTCACGGACAGGTTGAGGAGCAGGAGTCCATCGGAGGTGTGCCACAGATAGAGCGCGCCGTCCGTGCTGGGAGCGTTCGTCATTTGCGAGAAGGAAGCCAGCCTGCCATCGGGGAGGAAGACCACGGCGAGGACGCGTTCCCCTTTGCCGCGCAGGGTACGCAGGAGAGTCCCATCCGAGACCCGCCACAGGCGCACGGCTCCGTCATCGGAACCGGCGGCCAGCGTCCCGCCATCGGGGGAGAAAGCCAGACATTCCACATAGAAACTGTCCTGGCCCATCTGGCGGAGTTGGGTCCCATTGGCCACGTTCCACAAGGCCACCTCCCCGTCCCTGTCACCGGTGGCCAGCAGACTCCCATCGGAGGAGAAGGCAAGACTCTGCGAGCCAGCCATCTCCATGCTGTGGAGCAGGGTCCCATCGGAGGCCTGCCATAGATACAAATTTCCCTCCTCCGAAACCCCGGCCAGAATGCTCCCATCCGGAGAGAAGGCCAGGCGCTGCACCAGGGTTGGCGCAAGGGTGTAGAGCAGCGTCCCATCGGCGACGCGCCAGACCTGCGGAGGATTGAAGTACTGCGCCATTGCCAGAGTCTGGCCGTCGGGAGAGAAGGCGAGGTCTGGGACGTGGTCGTCCGCGCCCTGCAGTGTGCGCAGCAGAGAGCCGCTGGAGAGGTTCCACAGCCGCACCGCGCCGGAATAATCATCGCCCACGGCCAGAATCTGCCCATCGGGGGAGAAAGCCAGGCTTTCCATGTAGGAGGTGTTGTCGATGGCGCGGAAGGGACTGCCGATGGGCGCGCTGGCCGCGGCGGCAGGGTCGCTCACGGTGAAGGTGAACGTGTCGTAGCCCTTTGAGATCTTTTGTCCGTTGTCATAGGCCTGCACCTCCCAGGTGTAATCGCCGGACGGCAGGCCGCCGCTGAGGGTGTAGGCGGTCTTTTCAACGCGCGCTTCATCCACTACGGGATTGCGGCTTTTGTCGGTGACAGTCAACAGGAAGTAGGGCGCCCGTCCCTCCCAGGTGAATATGATGTCTTCGCCCGTCTTCAGCGTGGCTTTGTCCTGCGGGGTTTTCATGGTGACAATGGAGGAAACCGCCTGCCCGCTCATCTCGAAGGACCAGCGGTAATGACCGGTCTTGGCGATCTTCTCGCCGTAGGCATTGTAGGCATCCGCGCTCCAGGCATAGGTTCCATCCGGCAGGGCGCGCGTGACCGTATAGGTGTTGCCGATCACTTTCTCCCCAATCGTGGGTTGAACCTCCAGTCCCAGGTGTAGTCCGTAATAGGCGGCGCCAGGATAAGCCTCCCAGGTGATGACTGGGTTGGCCTGGTTGATCTTCTCGCCGTCCGCCGGGGAGGCGAGTTTCAGGTCGAACTTGTAAAGGTTTATATCCGCCATCACCAGGGTCTGGTCCGCAATAAGATCATACGTAACCGGCGACTGCTCCAGGAAAAGAAATCCCAATCGCATATTACTATCCGGTGGGGAGATAAAGGTAAACCAATCATCCGAATCGGGGTCGACCGCGTGCGCTAACACGATATATTTTCCAGGGGAAACATTCTCGAAAACGTACCAGCCTTGGCTGGTGGTTATGGCCTTGGCGACTGGAGGATTGCAGACCTTGTCGGCGCACAAACTGACCTTCGAGTTGGTCACCGGCTGTCTGTTCCACAGGACGCGCCCGATGAGGTTTGCCATGCCGGATTGTGGCGTCCCGACCCCGCTGGCAGGGGTGGAGGTGTACAAGGCGGGGAGCATCCCCGATGGAACCGGACTGCCGACCTCGGCGGCAGAGGCCGCGCAGCGGAAACCGAGGTTGTCCGCGCCAGCATTCGCGTATGAGCGATACCCGACGATAAACGGCGAATAAAACCCACTTTGCCGGTAGTCCAGGTTTTCAAGATCGAAATTCCAGTCGCCACCGCGCAGCACATGACCCATTCCCTCGGCGGGTCCCAGCGGATTGTGGATGGAGGCGTACTCGTAATATTCGTCCTCCCACCAATCGGACACCCACTCCCCAACGTTCCCGAACATATCCAACACGCCGTATGGACTGGCCCCGAATGGATAACTTCCCACCGCGTTCGTATCGCCGACACATCCGTTCGGACCGCCGAAGTTGGCCAGTGTGCAATCGGGAGGCTGTTCGCCCCACGGGTATGGCCGCGTATCCGATGAGCCACGGGCGGCCTTCTCCCATTCAGCTTCAGTGGGCAGGCGTTTCCCGGCCCATGCGCAATAGGCGTTTGCCTGATTCCAGTCCACGTTGACGACCGGATAGTCCGCAAATTGTGGATTGGCGTAATATGAGGGGCGTGTGGCAGAGGAGGTTACCTGGGGCGGGGTACAACCACCGTCGGAAACGCAGGCAGCATAGGCGGTGTTGGTCACTTCGGTTTTGTCGATCTGGTAATCATCGAGTTGAACCTGGTGCAGGGGGGGTCCATACCCGGAACATATGCGGCCCATGTTATGTTTTTCATCGCAACCCATCTGGAACATCCCGGCCGGGACCTGCGCCATGTCACCATAGCCGGTTTTAGCAGTGGGCGCGGCCGCAAGCAGCGGAGGAGGAACGTGCGCCCAGTCGGGATTCCAATCCTGGGCTGAATTGTCGGTAAGGCGCGTCTGGCCGCTGCCATCGGCGTTCATGACATAGATCTGACTGTTCCCGTCCCGGTTCGTATGGAAGACGATCCTGCTTCCATCTGCCGACCAACTGGGTGAGCTCGAAAGGTAGTTGTATTCGCCGTCGGTGAGGGAGGTCTGTCCGCTTCCATCCGCGTTAATAACGTAGATGTCCATCATGCTTTTGAGCGAGGCAGTAAAGGCGATCTTCCGTCCATCCGGAGACCAATCGGGATTGGCGTCGGTGAGTTCGCTTGTAAGGTCGGTCCGCGCGCTGCCATCCACGTTCATCACGGCAATGCCCGCATCAGAGTCGATGCGGAAGGAAAATGCGATCTTCTGCCCGTCTGGCGACCAAGAAAGCCCCATCTCATTGGCCTTCCCAAAATCCTCCGATCGCGAAACATGCTTGGTAGGAAGCGAGGCGGAAACGAATCCCACTCTGGCTTCCGTCAGGCAGGTTTGTGCGCTTCCATCTGCGTTCATGATACAGACTTTGAAATCGTTCCTTTCACTATCCCGGTCTGATATGAACGCGATCCTCTGTCCATCCGGCGACCATTCCGGGTAATAATCGCCCGCCTTGTTATCCGTGAGGCGCGTCTGGTGCTGACCGTCCGCGTCCATCACGTAGATCTCGTCGTTGCCGTCGCGGTTCGAGACGAAGGCGATTTTCGTCCCGTCTGGTGACCAGGCAGGGAAATCTTCGCTCATCCCATCGAAGTTGGCAGTAAGGCGGGTTTGATGGCTGCCGTCCGCGTCCATCACGTAGATCTCCGAGTTCCCGTCGCGGTTGGAAACGAAGACGACCCTTCCTTCGGCGGTCTCCAATGGTGCAGATTGGATGGGGGCAATCGGTGTCGAGGCGATTGGCGCAGCCAAAAACGAACAGGCCATCAGGAGAACGATGACCGTCAGAAACGGCAAGCGCATTTTTGTTTTCATTTTTTATTTCTCCAGTGCTGGTATCCCCACTATACAGATTTTCCTGTCCCGAGTCATGTGGCGAATGTCATGAAAAGCGCGGGGAGAGACGGGCTGTCCAGGTATATGGATACGGTCACCTCCGCTGAGAAGGTTTTGAAGCGCCTGGTTTTTGTCCATTATTCTGGCTCTGTCCATTGCCCGAATCCGTTTTGTATCCGTGTATGCCAATATTCGTGAGGTCACAAGAGGATGAATCTGAGTTGTCATTTGCCCATGTCGATTACCGATTTCGATAACAACTGAATTTAGGGTTATCTTTTCCCTCTCCATCAGGAGAGGGTGCCTGCGCGGCGGGCGGGAGAGGTCCTTACGGTCACCACCTCCACCCTGAGATACGGCTCCCCGTGCTCGGCGTCCATCTCCATGACGCCCGTCACCAGCAGCGGGGCGCTTGTCCCGACGAGCGATTTTGCCGTGCAGTAGGCATCGAAGGATGGATTGAATCCCCGCCTCGCTGCAAGTCGTGACAAACTCCCGCAGACATGCCATACGTTTACGCAGCGAGGTAGGTGGTCACCAGGAATTGAGAGTTCAGAAGATAAATTTGCCAATTGGAAAGAATGAAATCTGATTCACGTTCGACCTTACCAATGTTCGTAACGCATCGGATCAACCAGCGGTCTACTAGTTTTGTACCAAGCCGGTCAGCTAAATAACCAATTGGCGTGAAAATGACCGGCTCGACATCAACACCCAGATTTGCAGCAGCCACAATTGCCGCATTACTCAGGGAACATCGAAGCAGTCGCTTTCCGGTACTCATGCCTGTGAAGGAATCGCATAAACGGCAATAACCAGTGGAACCTGTTCAAGCTACGGGTAGCGGTAAATTTTCCCCGATTTTCTCTTCACGCCCTGCCGTGCACATCATTATCAGTTGGATGGGTGACAATTAGCAACGGTCGTTGCCAGTCGCGTTGATTCCAGCGCAGCCTGCAACTTCTCATTTTCGATTGTGTCAGGATAATTGTTCTCGCGCTGTAACACACAGTGATTAACTCTTAATATTTCATTGGTACTTGATCCATCCAGCAAGAAAAAACTGTAATACCACGTTAGAGGGACAAATCAAATGTTTATGGGATTTGACACCAGATAGTATCAACTCGGGGCCTTTCTCCCATACGATCCCAGAGTTCTTGTAGCGAATTTTGGCGCAAATTTCCAATGGCTGAAGCATAGGAAAACGTACATGGGCGGAGAGTCATATCAGCGCCAATTACCACGCTGGTATGTCCGCATGTACAAAGTGAAAGTAAAGTTATGGTGAGATCAGCATGTTCAGTTTTCCACTGCTGTATTTGCTTGTGTATTTTGGGCAGCATTTCTACAGACAATGGCGTAATGTTTGAATTGCCTCCAAGCAGACCCGTTTTGTGAAATAAACTAATGTAGCATTCATGAATTTTGTGGCGCTTCATAAATACTGGCAGATCAGGTAAATCATCCACATTCTGGGAGTGCAAAGTGAAAACCATCCCTACACGAGGAATGAAATTTTCCTGCGCTGTGAATACCGCCTGTTCAGCTTTTTGAAATGTTCCTTTAGCACGGGATTTTTCATGTGAGTTGGCAGTCAGTCCGTCGAAACTGATCTCAATGTGATTTAGCCCCGCGTGAGCCAGATTTCCAGCACGCTCTGGTGTAAGGAGATTTCCATCGGTAATTAGTTTTACGAAGATATTAGATTTTCGAAGACGGGCAATGACATCCTCCAAATCAGACCGCATCATGGCTTCGCCACCCAGTAAAGTAATATAGAATATCCCCATCTGCTCTATTTGTTTTATAAGGTCATCAAGTTCAATACCCAGGGGACCCTGCGTCTGATAATCCTTAAGATAGCAGATTTGGCAACGGGTATCACATATGGTTGTAATTTCCCAAATACAATACCAAGGAATTCGGGAATGATGGAGCATAAATTGAATTTCGGGTGTGTGGAATTCTTTTATGACCTTTTGTTCTTCCGAAGACGCATTTAAAATTTGTTCCTGTTGTATAAGAAATCCCAAATGCATCAACCGTGCCAAAAACGGAAATACTTCGTCCTCACCGAATAACCTGATAACACGATTTCGAATCCTTCCAATGCTTTCGCCGTTGATAATTGCGCGCCAGACTACAGATCCATATGGTCCAAGTACTAATAATGGGTTGTTGCCAGGCATGGATTTGGTGTTGAATAAAACTGCCAGTTCTGGAGATTCGCTATAAAAACGCAGCCAGCGCCGAGCTGGAACAGGTATAAAATCATCAAGCAGGCTGGGGAGGGATGCCTTTCTTTTTGCTTTGTATACCAAACCAGCCTCTTTCAATTCATCTGTGACTTTCCCCATGTTATTGACATTTCCTTCGAACCAGGCTTTTGCCTCGACAGAATTCAAAAGAAAAGATCGGCCAGTCCCTCGCGCCAATAAACGGTAAGAGTTGTTCTCTTCTGGCAGTACAACGACACTACAGGATTTTAGCCAAACTTCTTTCATCAAAGCTCAATTCTCCCAACAGGGGTATACAAGTCTGTAAAATCAATTCTACTAATTGTGTAATGCCCTAATCTTTCCAAAAACACGCCAAACTCCTGAAGTTGCATCTTGGTTATTGGTTTCATTAAATGTCCGATTTTTATATGCACAAGCTTGGGAATATTTGTTCTTAACTGTGGAAAAGATTCCGCCAGAGCACTCCGTAACTGAAGAATTTTGTCATCAAAAACAAGGCATTTGACAAATAGGCGCCCCGTATGCGTCAGAAACAATCCACTCGTCAAGACTGAGATCGTTCCTAAGCGAAGTTTCGAAATAAAATGTTGGATTACTTTCAGCTCATCCATAGTAAGCGGAACGACTTCGTTGAATTCATAGTGGGAGCGATTTACGATTGTGATGTGATATGCCTCGGGAGGCACGTAAGCGAATACGGGAATGTCAGACTCTTCCTTCCCACGCATCCATCTTTCGATCAGTTGAGCTGCGTGATGGAACAATTTCTGCGTCTGCGCTTGTGGCAGCGAACAACCCAGCGCTATACCGGTTGGGGAATATGCAATTGATTTGAGAATCCAATGATCATCTTGAAATTTCACCAGGGTGTTTTTACAGATTTCGACCTCACTCTGGGAAATCCCCTTTTGTTGGACATCCCGCGCCAGACGTATATATTCTTTTCTGCAAATCAAAAGTTGTTGATTGCTTGTTTTCCTGTCATCCAAAAGATATCTCCTTTGCAATTTGCCACGGACGTGCTAGTTGCGGGCGACGTAAAACAAATATGCTTTGCAGTTCAATGTGGCTTTGCGATACCTGCTCATAATACATTCGTTCGATTTCATCAAGGATTTTTTTGCGTTCCGCCGGGACGGCAGGCAAATTGGTCAATAAGGTAAAGTGTGGTTGAAATTTTTGCAAAATATATGGCGCGTGGTAATGCTGGATCATCCATTTTGCGCGCCCAGGATTCTCATCGCGATTTGGGTTTGCAGCACCAAGATCATAATTGGACCCCGCTGCTACACGATAAAAACGTGACACCATTTCATGGTGCAGATATTCAAGCAGGCCTTGTGATTCCTGACATAAAATGGAAACACTGCCTTTATCCGGAAAACCGTCCTTAAATTGAAGTTCCAACTTGATAGGAGGCAGCCCTTGAACGACGAACTCAATCTCTTTTTGCAACAAGTCCATATCCCGTTGATGATATAGATAAAGAGCATCGGCAACAGTCAAGTGAAATCCAAATTCACCGGCATCACCTACATAAGGCGCAAAGGGTGAGAGAATCTGACGATTTTCATAAACATCAAACCCGACAATTTGGGAACCAAATTTATACAGAGGGCTTTCTGCTTCGGGGATCAAATAAACAGCACAAGGGGTTAATTTGTCCAATGAGACTTTTCGCCGATGATAAACATCCATCACCATTTGGGCGTCCGTGCTACTTGATTTTATGCGCTGGTATTGGCCTTCCATAAAATCTACCATTGGCCGATCTGTTGGGCGGTTGCGCGAAAATTGCATAACCGGACTGAGGTTTCCCAGTAGAGCAAATCCGTAAGGATACAGGAAATAATCCGTATCTACAATGAACATAGCCACAGTAGGATAATTGGAAAAAAGGGATAATACGAAGTTTGGAGGATATCCAAGCTCCTTTTGCTTTTCGAGGATCGTTTCCACACGTTGAATCAGCCCTTGTTTGCCAACAGGGGGTTTGATATTGCCAATTTCTTCTTCGATTAAGCGGGATTCGATTTGGCGACTAAAGGGGTTGGCCAGGTAAATTTCAAGTTGACATTTATTTTTGGAGACCCGATCCAGTAAATCCAACAAAACAGGGTCTCGATGCAAAATATTAATCCCCGTTCCTATCAACACAATCCGATCTGCCTCGTGCGCCAACTTTTCAAAGCGTTGAGCGAATTCAGAACTGTCACTTCGAGAAAATAATTCGAAAGATGTCTTTTTTTCTGTAGAGCGATCAAATTCTAGTTCAATCCCTGCAAAATTTAGCTTTTTTAGGACACCTTTTCGGGCTAGTGAAACCAAAACCCATATAACTAGAATTAGCAGTGGCGCAAGAATGAACCAATATTCTTTGGTGAAATTCAATAAATTTTCCATATCATTTTCCTTTCGATTGCAGGTGTCGCTTATGAAGAACAAGTCTGAACTGCTCTAAATTTCCACAACTACATACAAAACCAATAATATGGAACAATAATATTCTTAAACCATTGACACTCTCAGGTAAATACATGTAAATAGATAGAAGTAATTCTTCTTTGCGAAGGCGATAGGATTTATATGGTGATTCTCCCTGTCTATTCGCAAATAATCTTTTGATGTCAATCCTGCTGATGCTACGCGCCCATCTTGCAAAGCCTCTCGTCCGAGTATAGACCAGAGGGACAGATTTGTCTAATTTTTCACCAACGTCACCCTCTCCACCCTAAGATACGGCTCCCCGCGCTCGGAATCCATCTCCATGATGCCTGTCATCAACATCGGAGCGCTCGTCCCGACGAGTGATTTTGCCGTGCGGTAGGCATCGGGGAAGAGGATGGCATCCAGCGTACCTTGCAGGTCTTCGAGAGTCAGGAAGAGCATGGACTCACCTTTGGCTGTGCGGCTGCGATGTGAGGTCTGACGCACGCCTGCCACCGTGACTCTGCGCCCGATTCTCTCTGCCGCTTCGAGAGTGGTGATTGCGCCTGACGCCGCGATCTTCTCATCCACCAATTCTAGTGGATGCGCGTCGAGGCTGGCGCCGAGAATCTCCACCTGCGCGGCGACCTTCTGCTCCAGCGTCCAATCCTCGCCTTCATCCACCCAGCCGAACAGACTCATCTGTCCTGCTTGCCAGCCGCTTTGCAGGCGGCGCAGAATGCCTGGGATGTTTCCGAATCCGTCCAAGGCTCCCACGCTTGCGAGGTTCACGGCTTCCTGCTCGCGCGGATCAACCCGCGAGAGGAAATCATCCAACGATTCAAAAGGCGCAAATTGCATGATGCGCCCGATGGTTCGCTTCGTCAACTCCTTGACCTGCTCCAAGCCCATGTACAACGTCCCATCCCGAACCTGAAAACTGCTCCCCGAAAAATTGACATGCGGCGGGCGGACAGTCAGTCCCAGCCTGCGGGCTTCGCTGAGGTAGACGCGCTGGCTGTAGTATCCGCCCCAATTGGCAAGCACAGCCGCCATGAACTCGGCAGGGAAATGCTCCTTGCACCAGGCGGAACGCCATCCCACCTGCGCATATGACGCGGCATGTGCCTTCGGGAAACCGTAGCCCGCAAACGCCGCCATCATCTCCCAGACCCGTTCGCCCGTTTCAAGCGGCACGCCGCTTTTTTCCTGCGCCTGAGTTACAAACTTGTGCTCCAACTCCTGCATCTTCTTGCCGGGGTCGAAGTGACTCATCGCACGGCGCAGCAAGTCTGCCTCAGCCAAGCTGAAACCAGCCAGTTCATGCGCGATGCGCAGCACCTGCTCCTGATACAGGATCACGCCGAAGGTTTCATCCAGCAACGGCGCAAGCGACGGATGTAAATGCCTGACGGCTTCCTCGCCTTTGAAACGGCGCACGAAGGCATCCTTCAACCCGCCGCTGAGCGGACCCGGACGATACAACGCCAGCGCCGCCATGATGTCATCCGCGCTTTTGGCGTGGATCTCGCGCAGGGTCGCCCGCATGCCTGGACTTTCGATCTGGAAACAGCCAATCGTACCGCCGCTCTCCACCCGTTTCGAGGTGGCAGGGTCATCGGACGGAGTCGACTCCAGCACGTCAAGCCGATTGGCAAACCGTTCGGGCTGACTCTCCTGAATGAACTGCGCTACGTCGCCGAGGACGGTCAGCCCGCGGATGCCGAGCAGGTCGATCTTCACCAGCCCCAACGCCTCGACGGAGTCCAAGTCCAGTTGGGTGATGACCACGCCCTTGCTGCCCGAACGCATGACGGGCACGAGGTCGGTCAGCGCGGCGGGGGCGACGATCACGCCGCCAGGATGAACCGAGAGATGGCGCGGCAGATTTAGGATGGCTTCGGCTTCGTCGAAGATGACTCCCCTCAACGGGTGCTCGGTGCGCAACTCCGCAAAGGGCGAGGACGACTCCTCGAATCGCGCCCACCACGAGTGCGGCAGTTGATTCGCCAGTTCGCGGATCAGGCTTGGGGTCAGACCATGCGCTTTGGCAACATCCGCCAGCGCCGAGCGGGGTCGGTAGCGGTTGATCGTCCCCACCATCGCGACGCGCTCCGCTCCGTACAAATCGAAGACATGCTGAATGACCGAGTCCCTGCGGCTCGAACACAGATCGGTGTCGATGTCGGGCGGCGTGGTACGGGCGGGGTTGAGGAAGCGTTCGAAATACAGGTTGAGCCGCAGCGGGTCGGGACTGGTGATGCCGAGGCAGTGCGCCACGAGCGAGGACGCCGCCGAGCCGCGCGAAGAAAAGGGCACGCCCGTTTCCCTGGCGAAGTTCAGGATGTCCTCGACGATCAGGAAGATCGGTTCGAAGCCCGCGCGGGCGATGGTATCCAGTTCGTGATTCAGGCGCGCTTGAATGACGGGCGTGATCTCGCCGTATATAATCTGCGCGCCAGAAAAGGCTTTCTCCCGCAGATGTTCCGCGGCGGAGACTCCCTCTGGCAGTGGGACGGTGGGCATGCGCGGGACGCCAAGCGGAAAGTCGAAGCGACAGCGCTCCGCGATTTCGTGTGTGGCAGACAGCGCCTTGGGGAAATCTACGAAGCGGCGTTCCATCTCCTGCGGGCTAAGGAAGTGCATCCCTGAACGGACGGGCACTGCCTCCACCGTCTGGTTCAAGCGGATGGCGGTCAGCGTGCGCTGCAAGTTGGCTTGTTCTGGTTTGAGATAGTAGATGGGGTGGATGGCGACGGAGCGTACAAAGTCGGGGACGGCTTGGGCAGGGTCACTCAGGGCAAAATACAATCGATCCCCGAAAATATCAATGAGCGGTTTGGGATTCCCCGAGAGGGCGATCAGGTCTTTGGCATGGGAGGCGAGCAACTCAAGAGAGCAAGGAATATCCAGTGCAATGGCACTGCTCAATCGGCAGAGATTTGACCACCCCTCGAAACTGGTCGCCAGCAATTGAAGCGGACTGCCCTCGAAGTCAATCTCCAAACCGAGGATGGGCTGAATCCCCGCATCCCTGCAAGCCGTGACGAACTCCACCGAACTCGTGAGCAGGTTGTGGTCGGTGAGTCCCAGCGCGGACATACCGTGTGCCTTTGCGGCTTGGACAAGTTCCGCGGGCGTGGCAAGTCCCTCTTGTAGGGAGTAGGTCGAGTGACAGGTGAGGTGGATGGTCAAGGGGTTGGAGTCGGTTCGGCTTCGATGGGGAGATTAGGACATACTGCCTGATATGGCAACGCATCACCAATATATTGATTCCATTCAGCGCGGGTAAAATTACGTCCTACACGTTGACACGTTTTATCAATCCAATGCTGGGGATTAATATCCCACAAAATTATTGGGCCACCTAAAACCATTTTGTCGCCTGTGACTGTTGCAAGAGCATTTCCATCGTGACTGAAAGCTACACGCGCTACACCATAAGGCGTTGATATGGGCGGAGCAAAAGGTTGAAACGTGTCTAAATCCCATAATATTAGCGGGTCACCCGAAGCAAAAAGCCTTCCATCTGAGCTAAACGCCACACCTCCTGATGTATACGGGTCTCCTTTTAATCTACCTGCAAGCTCTAAAGTTGCTGGATCTAAAAATATGATATCGCCACCATACTTTCTTAGAGTAGCGAGTATTGTGCCATCCGAGTTGAAAACAACAAAACTTGCAGCAGCGTTTTGAAGTATCTTGTCAATTCCTATAATTGCGTGAGACGATACATGCCACATTATTAAATTACCATCTTCAGCTACAGATGCTAATTTTTTACCATCAGGACTAAATGCTACACTTTCCACGTTTCCACGATGGCTTGTCAACGGCTGACCAATAGGTTGGTGTGTATCAATATCCCAAATGATGATGGTATGGTCGCCACTGCCGGATGCTAATATCTTGCCGTCCGGGCTAAACGCTACACTTGTTATCCAAGAAGAATGTCCCTTAAGCGGTTGACCAATAGGTTGACGTGAAGCTACATCCCAGAGGATGATCGTGTTATCATCGCTACCGGATGCTAATATCTTACCGTCCGGGCTAAATGCTACACTTGATACCCAAGATGAATGTCCCCTAAGCGGTTGACCAACAGGTTGACGTGTGGCTACATCCCAGAGGATAATCGTGTCATCATCGCTACCGGATGTAACCAATTTGTCGTCTGGGCTGAAAGCCACAGTTCTATAGGAATGTGAATGATCCGTAAGTGGTTGGTAAATAAAGTGGTTTATATCAACATTCCACAAGATTATGCCACCCGAACCTGTAGATGCAAATGTCTTATTATCTGGCCCAAATGCCAGGCTATTTACAGAACCAAACGCATCTAGCGGTTGGTTTATAGGCCGTCGCGTTAAAAGATCCCACAGAATAATCGTTCCATCAGTGCTGCCAGAAATAAGGAACTTACCATCTGAACTAATTGCCATAGATTGTATTTCTCCAGTATGTGATGTGAATAAAACATCAACAGACTTTTTCGTCTGCAAATCCCAGAAAACAATTTCACTTTGTACACACTCGAGTCTAGTATTTTTTGTTCGACACCCACCAACTGCAAGAGTTTCGTTGTCTGGGCTGAATATTATGTTAATTTGATTGTTTACAGGAGTAGCAAAATCATTGGTTAACTCGCCTGTAATTTTCCTGTCGGCAACGTTCCAAAGGATGATTTTATTGCCACTGTCTCCAGAGGCAAGGATCTTGCTTTCGGGATTGAAAGCAAGGCTTACTACTCTGCTGGTGTGACCTAAGAGTTGAGCCATTTGCTGACACGATTCAACATCCCATAAGATAATAATGGAATCTTCACTGCCAGACGCAAGAACTTTTCCATCATGGCTAAAAGCTAAACTAGAAATAGCAGCCTTATTTTCATTGATTTGATGACAAATTGGTTCTTTATTAGATACACTCCACAGGATAATTTCACCGTCAGTTCTCCCTAATGCAATTATCTTACCGTCCGAACTTATTGAAGGACTTCCTATATATCCAATGTTTTCCGTAAATATTTGGTCAACGGTCATTCCAGTGGTTGCATCCCAAAGAGTAATATTGTCGTACCAGTCCACTGTTACCAAAGTATTCCCATCTTGGGAGAACGCTACCATTTTCGCATAATTCCCGGAGATAAACTTTACCAAGTGCATATTTGCTTGAATGTTGCTCAATAATGCTCCACGTGTCTGATAATTGTCCATTGTATTAAATGCTATAATGCCCATCAATAAGGAAAGTGAAAAATCTTTTTCTTGCAAAGAAAGTGTTTGAGCGGCTAATTCATTTGCACGAGAAACAATCGCTTGTTGTTTGGCGTTTATCTTTGCCACTTGTGCTGTTGCCACTTGATAACTTAACAGTTTTGAATTCTCGTTACTTGTCCAACCCCATCCTGCCAAAATTGCCACAATTATCACCGCCGCCGCGGAGACTCCAGAGAAGATATATCGTCTCCGTCTTGCAACAATCGCTTTTTCCCCCACTCGTAATCTAATACATCCATCTATGTAGGCTCGCTCGATTTCCGTCAGCCGATAGCGGGAATCCTGAGCCAGCAAGAGCGCCTCATCCAACTTGACCCAGCGGGAATTGAGCAAGGACTCATCTCTGCCCGATTTCTCCCATTCCTTCGCGGGTTCACTCACGCTTTCGCGCAGTCTCAAATTATCACGGTCTTCATTCAACCACCCGCGCAATCTCTCCCAATGACGGATAAGTGCTTCGTGCGCCACTTCAATTTCAGTCTTATCTTCATTAACATTCTTCACAACCAAGCGTGCGTTCGCCAGTTTGTCGAGAAGCAAGGTAATTGAATCCGTATCACGCCCCGAAGGAATCAAGTCATTCATTGCCACACGCCTGCGTGTGTCGCGTCCTTCGTCGCTATCGTCAAGGCGGGTCAGACGCAGGAAAATATCGCATACCTGTTCCTTTTCTTCTTTGGTACATTCTCCATATACCTTCTCGGCGGTGCTAGTGATTGCCTGCTTCACCCCGCCAAAGGCACGGTATTCGGACGCACGCAGATTGCGCCCGTGACGGCGATTCCATAATTCCCATAAGGCATGTTGCAGCAGGGGCATCGCGCCTGGCTCACCTTCCACATCGTCAAGGATCTGCTGGCTGAGGTCTGCTTCAAAACGCAAGCCCACCTGACTTGCCTGTCCCTCCATTGCGCGGCGCAGTTCGTCCGTGTCCATCGGCGGGATGATTTCTAGGTGACTTTGGATTTCTTCTTTCAATGAATGATATGCCCCCACTTCACCCAAAAAGTCAGAGCGCAGGGTGATAACGACTTTGCTTCGCTTGGTGGTTTCAAGTAACCTTGTGATAAATTCCTTGCGCGTGGCTTCATCTCTAGTGAGCGTGAACAACTCCTCGAATTGATCCACCACAACGAGCGCATTTTCTTTAACTGCCTCCACCGCTTCCAGTGGATTTGTCCCTGGGCGGAAGACAACATACTCTGAACCTAGTGCGGGAATCAAGCCTGCCATCACCAGGGATGACTTTCCGCTACCCGACGCACCAAGCACGGCAAGGAAGGGATGGGAATTTATCTTGCCAACGAGTTTCTTTGTCAACGCTTCGCGCCCGAAGAAGAACTCACTGTCTTCGGGGCGGAAGGATTCCAGTCCGCGAAACGGGGAGCGCGAGTCATATTCGGGCGGTTCTTCGCCGAGACACAAGGCATTGAACGCAATGTCCAGCACTTCGATGCACAGACTGTTGGTCTGCGCCAACGCTTCAAAGCGCTCACGGCGGGCTTGGTCACTTAGGGATTTGGCGTTGGTTTTGAGCGAGGGGCGCAGGCGGCGAATCTGCTTTTGAAATTGGGTAAGCAAAACGGGGGCACGGAGCGGGAGTTCGGCTTCGAGGCGGTTCAATCCATTAGCAATTTCATCCCCCGTCAGGTCACGATCCAAGTCCCCAAGCAGGGAGCGCCCCCCGAGCCTGTCCAGTGCGGCGGGCGGAAGTTCCACCGTGTTGCCGCTGCCGATGATAATGACCGAGTGATTGACGTCCCCGCCGATGGAAATCTCCCCGCTGGCAAGTCCATGCTTGAGCAGGTTGATTTCCTCTTCCGATGCTGTTCCATTGAGAAGTTTTTGAAGCGCCTGGGTTTTGTCCATTATTATGGCTCCGTTCATTGCCCGATTCCATTTTATATCAGTGTATGCCAAATCAAGTTGGTAAACAAGGGACGAAAATCATTGCGTCGAAGAATGTCCAGTCACCACAGCCACCTCACGGTTGATGTGCTGGATGGCGGCAGAGTCATCTGGCGAAATGCCTTGTTCGTGCATCTTGCTCGCCAGCAGGGTCACGATGCTCCGCACGCTGGACTAGTCTAATGGATGCCCACCGCGCCAGCCCAACGGACCAGGCGCGTCGACAACCGAGCCGCAATAAATATTTGAGAAACGATCAAATACAACGGACCCCAGGATATAAATTCTGACAGCAGCAGGAGACGAAAGATGATATGTATCAATAATAATGTCAATAAAGAGAGCGCATATAAACCCATTAAAGCCAGCGAACGACGAAAGACCAATCCGATTGCTTTCCATAGGGTTTGAAAGGTATTACGCGTATTGTTTGAGACAGCGAGTAAGCGCGTATATTCAAGGATTGCAAGCCACGGAATCATGACCAAAACAAAGATGGGAATGGTGATCCAATTGGACCAGCCTCCAGTTGATGAGAAGGCAAATCCGATTCCGATGAGCAGTAATATCACGAGCACTTGTGTAACGATCCCCAACAGCATGTTGATCAGCAGAAATGTCCCGAACCAATGCCAGCAGCCCCATAGAAAACGTCGCCACGAGAATTTCTGAGGCGCCTCAACGTAGGTCAGCAAAGTCCCGCCAGCGAGGAAGCTGGATGGAAGCCAGGATAGCAGGGGAATTGCCAATAATGTACTAACGATCACCAGCATACTTTGTCCCAGCCAGTCAGGTGGAAGCGTCTCCGATAAACCTTGCAAGGCGGGGTATGTCGTTGTGGACAACATCAGTTCCGTGACCAGCCACGTGTCAATACCATCGGCGGCTGTCTGGATCGTGGTGTATTGGGCAGGCTTAAGCAGAAAGAACGCGGGAATTAGCAGGAGGAGCAGTGCGCTTAACAGATTGAAGACATAAGCGCTGAACAGGAGTTGCGGGTAACGTGCGAAGCGTGACAACCCTTTTAGAAAGGCTTGCAGTCCATTTATTCTTGTATTTTCTTCCATGATTACAACCCTCCTTGTCCGAGTAACAAGTTTTGAATCTGATACAGGATGCGCACGTTGACTGCCAGCCAGGAGAGAACATCCATGCGGTGTGACATGCCATTATCAGACCATTGCAAGTCAACGAGTATTTCCCGATTCGGGTCGATGACAGCCTGGCGGATGGAGGAGCGGTCTGGATATTCAAAGGTGGCATTTGATTCGACGCCATCCCACTGCTTGAGCGCAGTACTGCCGTCGTCGAATGTGACCTGGATTTCGGTTGGGATGACCAGTTGTCCCTGACGTTGAACCGTGATGCTGTGTTCATCCACGTTTGTAACGGCATAGTTCAAAACCTCATCGCCATAGACCATGTCCTCGAAGAACCAGTCGAGTTTTTGACCCGCAACCTCCTCGGCGACAGCGCGGAAGTCTTCAGTGGTTGGGTGTGCAAATTTATATCGTTCAAAGAACGTGCTCATGACCTTGAGCATGGTTTCTTCGCCAAGTACGTTTTCGAGCGTGCCCAGCGAAAGCATTGGCTTTGAGTAGGTGGCAATACCATATTCAAGCTCACCAAAGTCCCATGCTTTGCCATACATGGGGACACGAGGACTGCTTAAGTAGTCCAAGCGGCGCAGCTCCGTGTAATCCATCCTGATCCCGCCAAGTTGAATGGCATTGTTGGATCCGTAGACTTCGTTCATCAATCGCATGGTGGAATAATCTGTGAAACCTTCATCGAGCCAGGGCTCTTCGGCTTCGTTGAAGGCGACCACGGCGTACCACCATTCATGTCCAATTTCGTGAACCGTTACCACTTCAAGCAGGCGGTCAAACTGCCCATTCATAATTCCCAGCCCAGTAAAGTCTTCCAATCCAGCGGCGATCAGCATGGGATATTCCATCCCTCCCGCGCCGCCAGCGCCATCTGGAACGTCAACAATTGTCAGGCGTGGATAGGGATATGCTCCATACCAGTCCCCAAAGTGGGTGACTGACGCTTCCGCCGCATACAAAACCCGATCAACGGTGAATTCATGTTCGGGCAGGTAAACGTAAACTACCTCGATCCCATCCACATTGCGGGTGACCTGTTTGAAGTTGGGCGAGGCGGACCAGGCAAAATCGATCACGCCTTTTGCCTGATACTGCACGGTTTGTGTGCCATCGCCGTTGGCTTCGGTTGAGATGGGCAGCCCAGTCGCGGCAGTGACATATTTGTCGGGCAGGGTGATGCGAACATCGTAATTTCCAAAGTCAGCAAAGAACTCCGAGTTGGCATGGAAGGGATAGGCGTTCCAGCCGTCCTCCTGCCAGACGCCCAACTTTGGAAACCACTGACCCACCATGAAGAAATCTTCGTAGAAGCCGGTACGGGCAAAGACTTGCGGCAGTTGCGCTTCGAATTCGATATCCAAGGTGAACGTCTCGCCGGGAGCGATTGGGGTGGGGAGTTGTGCGCGGGCAAGTGTCTCGTCTTCGATCAGTTCGAGGGAAAGTGGCGTTCCATCCGCGAGTTGAATGTTTGTAATTTTGATCGAGCCGGGATATTCTGCACTCAAAGAAAAACCGCGATGATTGGGACCAGCTTCCTGCATGAATATGCTGCTGTGGTCGTCTCTAAAAGCGTTCAGGTAGAGGTGGAGAACTGCATCCGTAATAGGCGTTTCGCTGGTGTTGACGTAGGTGATGCGCTCCTGCCCGGTCAGGGTTTTGTTTTCGTCGTCCAGTGTGACTTGGATATCATACGAAGCGATAGGCGCTACATCGGGCCATTTCGGTGCAGGCTGCGCGGCAGGTTCTGGTTGCGGCACAGGTGCGCCACATGCAGAGAGACATAAGGTCAGCAGGGAAATGATGACGATCGAGCGGAGCATAGTGTATCCTCCATATTCCATAGCTTGATTATATGTGATTTAGAGTGTTTACGTAGCGGTGTGGTTCACAAACAGTCTGGTGGCGCGATTTGCATCATCCCCGTGCATGGCGACATCGCGGAAGGCTCTTTTTACCGTTCGTTGATAATGACCCCAAGATGGCGGAAATCGTTTCCAAGGTGATTTTGCTTGCCCGCGACGATCAGATCAAAGACCCGACTATTTTGGAACAGATCTTGTAATATAACAAGACAGCCGCCTTGCGGCGGCTGCTGCAGGGTGAGGGGGGCACCCTGCAATTCGAATTATAGCCACATCTACCCGGACGTTAAGAACTCCTGTCGCCAATTTTCAAACCGACACCTTCCCCATACCCAATCCATCGTCCATATATGATGAGCGACCAATGACCTGGTTGCTCATCTATGTCTCTGCTATCAGCCTGTATGACCTGCGCACCCGGCGCATCGCGAACTGGGCCACGTTTCCAGTTCTACTGGCAGGCGTCATCGCCCATTTTCCCGGGCAAATGGAAATCTGGTTTGCAAGCCTGGGGATGATCCTTGCCTGGTCGCGAGGATACATGGGAGCAGGGGATGTCAAGCTTTGGCTGGCATTGCTCTGGGCACTGCCTGTGGAATTCACATCAAACATATTGCCGTTGATGTTCCTCTCCTTCCTTCTCACAAGTCTGCCCCAGCTCCTCTGGCGGGTAATCCGAAGGCAACCCCTCGTCGAACAAAAAACTCCTGCTGCCTGGCGGACGATTCCCTTCCTGCTCCTATGTTGGTATGTACACTGACCTTTTCCTCGCCCTGCTCAACCGTAACAACGCCCGCGGACATCCCATCCTTTCCGCGCTTGTTTATGCCTTCTGTCCCACATCCGCGCATTGGTGGCTGGCGGGAGCAGACCCCACGCCGCCCTTCGATCCAGTCTGGCAATCCATGCAGGACCTGGCAACTGGAAAGACCCTGCTGGAATACCTGGTTGATTATGGTTTTGATGGGCTTGTGGAGGAAGTCCGAAATTACATTCGCGAGGTGGAGGAATATCGCTCCCACCATCCAGTGCAGGCACCGGAACTCATGCCTCTCTTTCGCGGTGGGAAGATTCCTGCCGGTCGCCGTTTTGGTTCGCAGAACGCGATTAATCGCCTTGGCGGCGATTGGCGTAACTTATTCGTCTATGTGCGTACCTGGGCGTTCCTCTCCCAGGATTGGAGAATTGGGATGCGGATCGCGCGCGATGCCGGATACACCCTCTCAGGTGCAAAGCTGCTGCTAACCCTCCCGTTCACAAGGTTACCCGTGCAATTCGATGCCTGGGTATGGCAGGTTCCGGTGGGTCATGTCACGGAAACCAAAATTGGACTGATGGTCTCCCGCATGGAACAGGATCAACTTCGCTTCTCCCTGATGCAGCGCTGCAACTCATCCGACAAGCGACCCTGGTCGAATACGCCCACGGTCTTTGCACTGGATCGCGAAACCGGTGAAACAAACCACTTCGACCAGACTCTTTCAGACAAGGATTTGGAACGCACGGTTCAGTCCTTATCCAATCTGGCAAAGAACGGACCTCATCCTCCATTGAATGCCCTGCAACAACCTTCGATCTGCAGGAAATGTGGATACCGGAATCTGTGCTTCGAAAAGAATTTCATCTCCTCACACGCCCTCTCAGCCTTATGAAAAACGCCCGCCCTTTCATCGTACTTGCCTTGTTTCTCGCCTTGATGTCATTGACCAGTCTTGCAATGGCTGTCTCGCCTGTTCAAACCTCCTCTCTGGCTTATGACATTACGCCGACTCCCACTGTCACTGTCCCCCCCACCCCACCTGATGGAGACGGGTCAACGGTTGCCAACATCTCACAAATCTTCCATCACCTCGTATTTCCCGCCGAGACCATCTCGGAAGCATTGGCTGGCATCTTTGACAAAGCCGCCGACAAGGAAGTGCGCGCCATGAGCGAGGAAGTGGCAAGTTGGACTGTTGTGATTGGAGAGATCGTGCAAGCGCCCAGCAATGGGGATTACAGCAAGGTTGCCCAATCGAGTCTGCCTGTCGCCGCCGCGCTGGCTCCAGCATTGTTTCTTCTGCGTCTGGCTTTGTATCACTGGGGAAGATTATTGGGGGATGATGACTCAGGTTTGCGCGTGGTTGGGGATTGGGTCACTGCGGGCGTGTTGGCAGTTGCCTCCGGTCCATTTCTCGACCTGATCGTCCGCCTCGGCTGGTGGATGGTGGGGAAAGTGATCGGCGAAACCAGTGGACTGGCGATGAACTTTGTCAGTTCAACCACTGCAACATCAGTAGTCCTGGGACTTACCAACCTGAGTTTCCTTGGCGGCTTGCTCTCAATGGGGCTTTCCATCGGTTCATTGCTTGCGATTGGCGGAATGCTGTTTGCCTTCGCCTCCGCCAATGCCGTTCTCTTTATTCTTGCCGTTCTCGCTCCGCCGCTCGCGATTGCCAGCGTGTTGCCTCAAGCTGGCTGGCTGCGTTCGTTATGGATGAAGGCGGTCATCCTGATCGCCCTGCTCCCCATCGTGGCTGGCGGTGTCTTCAAGGCTGGACTCGCGGCGACTTATCTATTTGATAAACAGGGGCTGTTATCTGCCATTATCCGTGTGATCTGGTTATGGGGCGCAACAGGATTGCTGTTATCCCTTGCGGGCATTCTCAGCAAGATGACCATCTCCACAACCGCTGATGCGTTCGGACAAATGGTCAAGGCGGTCCAACAAATCGTCTCGATTGGAGCACTAGCTGCCAGCGGTGTTGGAGCCGCAGGTGCGGGCGCGGCAGGCGCTGCCGGTGCGACGAGTACTGGTGCAGGTGCAGCAGGAACTGCGGGGAACGTAGGTGGTTTGAGCGGCGGGGAAGCAGCCATGAGTCATTTGAACGCGGCACAACAACTGACCCAGCGCGCAGGGAATCTTGATGCGATGGGACTCCATGCGCCAGCGGCATATAACCGCTCGCTTGCGCATGGGCATGAACTGTCTGCGCGGCAGGCAGAACTGGGGGAACGCATGCAGCGCTTTGGTGGAAGTCCGCAAACCCAGACCGCCCAGGATTATGGCTTTTCACAATCGGTAAACACCTCCATTCAATCCAGCTTCAACGGATCCCCGCAGGAATTCCAGCAGGGCTTTCAAGCGATGTCGCCGCACATCTCTCAGCATGGATTGGATCCCAACGTCCTGGCAGCACAATACCCGCAGGAAACATCCCACATGGTGCAAGCCTACCTGAACCACTCGGATGAAATCAACCAGGCACAGGACCCGCTCTATCGCGCCTCGGAATTGGGCAACGCCAAACAAGTGCAGGACATGATCACCTTCATGCCGATCAATAAAAAAGACGAACAGGATAAGACATGACCCTGATCGAATCCTTCGCGCTTGCCTCCTTCACTTTGTTCAGTTTTGCCGACCTGCGTTATCGGCTTGTTCCTGGGATTGAAATCTTTCTAATTGGAACGGTCTTGTTGACAATTCCTGCCACCCCCATTCAAACGGGGATCATATTATTAGCCTGTGTCTGGGGTGTATTTCGAAACCTTTCAGGCTGGTTCGCTCTGCCGCTTTTGTTTTATCCACCTGCCTGGCCTGTTCTGCTTACTGCATATGGGTACCGCAAGGGTATTATCGGGCGCGCTGATTTACTTGCAATCAGCAGCCTCGCCTGCCTCTTTCCCCTGCCTGCCGTGCTTCTTTCCCTGTTGGGTTTGGAAGCCTGGCGCAGGGTTTGGATTCGCAGACAAACAGGCTCGATCCCGGCTTTGCCTGGGCTTTTGCTTGGGCTGCTTTCCTTTCTTTTATTCCGTTTGTTATTCCAAATTCCATAGCGACACAATCCCATATCCCCCTTCATCAATTGAATATCATGACGATATGCCGCGCTCCGGAACTCTGGGTAATCCACAGCCATACATCCCCTTTGGTGTCTTCGCTGGCCTGCCATTCTGGGGCGGCGGCTTGACTCTACTCGCTGCAGCGCCAGGAATCGGTAAGACCTCCTGGCTGCTGCGGATGTTATTCGAGTCCTCCTCCCTTCACATCCCTTCTGTCATCGGCTGTTACGAACACACGCCCGAGGAATTGCGCTATCGCCTGTATCTGCAAGTGGAGGCGCAGACCTGCGGTCCGCATACCCAGGCTCCACAGGAAAAAGTCGAGGTGGCTCTTGCGCGTGCAAGTGAAGCCGTGTTACTGAATTTGAATTCACAGGAGGATACCGTACGTGCATTGGAGGATATGCTGATTCATGACTATGCCTTCCCGGTGAAAGGTCCCGCGTTGGTGGCAGTCGATTATCTCAATCGTGTGCCGGTGATCGGCTTGACCGGCATGATGAACGAAGAAGGAAGAAGCGGTGAAGCAGCCGCATCGCTGCGAGCGATGGCGCGACATCACGGCTGGGCTGTGATCGCCGCTGCGGCATTGAAGTCCGCAAATTTCAACGACGGTGATGATCTCTCCGCCCTGCTGGGCGATGAACGCGTTCCGTATGAAGCGGATCGCATCCTGGTTGTTCAAAGGAGCGGCGAAGTCCGCGAGTGCGGGTGTGCCCCGCTCACAGTTGTTACCCTCAAGGATCGCACCGGTCCAGCTCGCCGCTTCCCAATGCAGTTCTGGGGCGAACGTTTCTATCCCGCTCTTGAGGCGGAATTTCACAAACACAATCCAATGGCACTCTCATGACCGATGTTTCATCACTATTACTAACTTTCCTGCGCGAAGCCTGGATGGCTCTCGCTGGCGCAATGCTTGCCTTTACGCTCCTGGCAGGTATTGCCCAAATACTGCGTGTTAGTTCCGCAAGCGTACTGGGCGCAAACATGTGGGTTTGGGAATCTGTCTCCGCGATGTTATCGATTGTGATCCTGGGACTGTTCGCCTTTTTGGGTATCCCACAGATCGTGAGCGCCTTGCAATCATCCCTGCCAGGTGCAGGCGGATGCGGACCCATCAGTGAATTGGGAACACTTGCCTCCGGACTGATCGGCGGACTGGCTGCATTGCGTATGCTTAAAGCGGCTTTTACCTCCATGCTTTCCGCCTCGATTGGCGGAGCTTCCTCGTTTGCGAATGCACTGATCGAATGCGCCGAAGCCCTCTTTGGCATGATCCTCGCCAGCGCCGCCATTCCCCTCGCGGCCTGGTTTCTCGGAACCTGTTAGTTTTAGATAAGGAGAAACCTTTTATGTTCGATCCCATCATGCAACAAATTCTTGCAATCGCCCGCGACGCCTGGGCATTTATGGCAGGGCTTTTGGTCGTCGTGGCACTGCTTGGCGGTCTGTATTTTGTTTTGCAGGGCACGGCAGGCATGGCATTTGGCGGCAGCCGCATGACCTCAATGGCGATCATCGGCGTGGTTGGTCTGGTGATCATCGTCTTGTTTGCTTTTCTGTTTTTGCCACAGATCGGCGAGATGTTGAAAAGTTTCCAACCCCAGGCGCCGTTTTAGAGTCCCATGTTCAACGACCGCGATCTTGGCATCCTCGGCGCCGGGGCGCTCCTGGCAGTCCTGTGTCTATTCCTGCCTTTCTCTTTTGCGGGGAAGGTGGTGGTGGGTTTTCTGGTGTTAGTTGGATTCATGGCGTTGGCGCTGCTCAGGCTCGGTCCTGACCGCGTTCCGCCCGAAGTATGGATTGCGCGCCGCTTTCGCTATTCGATGCAGACGAGGCAGTTTGTCAACCAGCAGACTGCATCCCGCAAAACAGAAAGCGTGGGACCATCCCAAAAACAAAGACCTGACCGCCCCTCTGTTGAACGCGAACAACCCGCTCCATTGTTCAGTACGCAAACCGTTATGCGCCCGCTGGATCTGGCATGGGATGAAGTCGGAGTTTATCCCTTGTTGACCGCCCTGCTCGGAGTCGTTGGCGTGTATTTTGCAGTCTGGCTTGCGAATGGCGGGGCGCAGGAACTTTCGTTATGGTTTATGTGGAGATAAGATGACTACCTTGATTTCATTGATCGCCGCGCTGGCATTGGCTGCCATCCCCATCACCATCGGCTGGCGGCGGACTGTTGGCGAGGCAGGCATGGCGCGCGCGATGGGCGTCGCCCAGCCGAAGAAAAAATTCGACCCCGAGAAGGTCGCGCGCCAGACAGGAACCGGATTGGCATTCAACCAGATCGCCTATGGTTTTCTGGCATGGGTCGGCGGTGGATTGGCAGGCGGTATCTTCCTCGGAGTCTTTCCTGCCATCCTGTTTGCGATTGCAGGCGGCTTGTTGTATGCGGGCACGCTGTCGGATAAACGCCAGGAGTTTCGCTTGAAGCAAGCCAAGGATATTCTGCGCGGACTGGGCGTGGTGGAGACCCTGCTCTCGCAAGGCAAGCCCTTGGGGGATGCGCTCGATGATGCGGCGCAGGCGGTTGGACCTGACGGAAGAATGGTTTTGAGCGATCTGGTTGTGAGACTGCGTACTGCGCCTGCCGATGAAGCCGCACTTGCGGTGCGGGAGTGGACCACCGCCTGGGACAATCCCGCCGTGGACATTGTCGCCACTTCGCTATTATCCTCCATCGAGGGGCGCATCGAGATTGGCCCGCTGGTGGCATCGCTTCGAAAGACTCTGGGCACAGTGGTGGAAGTCCTGTCTCGTGCCCGCGCAGCAGCCAAGGGTGTTGAGTGGCAGGCACGATTTCTCGCGCTCTTTCCACCATCGGTGTTGGTGGTGATCGCGATCACCACACCTGAAACAGGAAGGTTATATTCCACCAATCCGTTGCTATTATCCCCTGTGATCATCGGCTCTGGTCTTTCATACTGGCTTTCGATGCGCATGATCCGTAACGGGCTATCCATCGAAGCCTCGATGGGCTTGCAGGCTGGACAACAGGGTGAGATTCGCCTGGATCGGCTGGGGCGGGTTTTGTAGTGAAGGGGTTCTTCCGTTTCTCGATGTTCATGATGGCCGCCCCGTTGCTTTGCGGGGCGGCTTTGGTCATTGGGTATGTCATGCTGGTTGCCCTGGCAATCCCGCAGTTACCTGAATGGTCGCAGCCGGGCGTGGAACAATGGTTGTTCGATATTCCTCAACATGCGGAGACCAGTGATAACGGTTCCTATGGCGACTCCGCCCCGGCAGGCATCAGCGCTGTGGCGTGGGATGGATTTGTGGGAGACCTCTCCAATGTACATGGGCTGCCCATGATGGGACCAGTTCAGCTTTGGAGCACCTGGTATGACAAGCCCTTGCTGGGGTGTGTCTTCCACGATCCGCGCTATCAATCCCACACAGGCAGCGACTTTCCCGTCAATGAAGGGACACCCATTCATACCACGCTCGGCGGCAAGGTGGTCTGGGCAGGCTCTAATGGTCCCTGGGGAAATCTGGTGGTGGTGGAGAACAACGGCTACCAAGTGTGGCTTGCGCACCTGAGCAGCATTCAGGTATCAGCAGGTATGATCCTGAACTACGGCGACGTGGTTGGACTGAGCGGCAACACCGGCAATAGCACCGGCGCGCACCTGCACTATGGCATCAAGCAGAAGACCGGAGAGAATACCTATGCCTGGCTCAACCCCCAATCTTTTTTCACCGAAGATGAATACATCTACATTGGTTGTTCGGGCTGATCCCATGACTGTGCGTCTTGGGAACGTCACCTTTACAGATTGGGTATCCCTTCAATATCCAAACGGCTGGACTGACACATTTATCTTCCGCATTTCTCCAGGGGCTTGTGTGCCGCCATTCAGTTATGAAGATCCTTTGAAGCGCATGGCAGCGCACGCCAATCTCAAGCGACCAGGCGCATCCCTTTGGGTGGAGGTGGATGGACCCGGTGACTGGTTTGCGGCGGAAATCAGACATTGCCTAAAAGGAATGAAAATTCCGTTTGCGGTGACAAAGACGGGAACTACTCCTTCCCATCTGGATTTTTCCCGTCCCTTACGGTTGTTCCATTCACAGTCTCAACCCCCGCCTGTTGTGGATGATGGGCAGAAAAAAGTTTCGCTGGAGGAACTACACTGTCTACAAGCCTTGGGACGGATGGTGAAGGGAGATGAGGAGGAAATTGCCTCGCTGACAGGACTACCTTTGGAAACTGCAAAGGCTCTAATGGTATGCCTTGCAGAGAAGGGGTTAGCGGTTCTCAAGACCAGTCCAAAGATAGGACGAAAATTTTCCGGACCACAGCAAATGGATCTGTTTCCACTTTGGCATCTTACATCCAAAGGGTTATCACAGGCGTTACGGAGTTGGGGGATTCCCAAAGGAATTGATTTCACTTCCCGCCTGGAACAACACCTCTGGCAGATCGGGACACCGCACCGGCACACCTCCCGTCTCTGGAATGACTGGTTGAAATCCGCCTGGCCGCAGGCGGAGATTTGGGCGGGTTGGAGTGAGGTGCAAATTCCGGGGTTGTCAGTGATCCCAGATGGACTGGCTTGGGGGAGGATTCAAGGGTATGAAACGCTATTCTGGCTGGAAGTGGGAGATGAACACAAGGGGAGGGATGTGATCACAGAGGTCACGGCCAAAAGGCTGGATCAGGCATGGAGACTGTGCAGACGTACGGGAGTCCGTCTGGTTTATGCGCAACTGGGAGCGGATTGGGTGCAGGAAGCCGTGCGCTGGGCTTGTGTGGAACTGCCAGACGAGGTGGCGATTTTGATGGGGAACAAAAAGAGGTTCGGAGAGTTGTCTTTGATCGAGTGGGGAAAGGTGGAAACGCTTTGACAACGACCGACATTCCACAGGGTGATGATATAAATCATTATGCAATTGCATTCCCAAACAAACAAGCATAAGGATGCAATAGTTCGATATGCAGGCGGGGTAAAATAGACAGCGATCTTCAAACCAAACGGGAAACCACCCCAACCGGCAATTGAATTACATCCCAGGAGCATCCCATGACCGAACAAAAATCCGGCGCGCAGATCAGCAAAAAAGCCTTCATTCAGGCGATTGTCATTATCTTTGTGTTGATGATGGTCGCAGGCGTGCTTACAAAGCTTATTCCCGCAGGCGTATACACTCGCATCGAAATTGACGGGCGCGAATCCATTACCCCGGCATCCTTTCAGTTCACCGCCCAGCCTGATTATCCTGTCTGGCGTTGGTTCGTAGCCCCCATTGAAGTGCTGTTCACGCCTGATGGGTTGACCAAAGTCATTCCGATCATCGTTTTCATCCTGCTGGTTGGGACTGCTTTTGGCATCATGGATCGCGGCGGGATTCCCAACGCGGTCGTCTCGCGCATTGTCAAGAAATTGGGCGGAAAAAAATATACGCTGTTGCTCATCATCACCTTCTTCTTCATGGCGCTGGGCGGGTTCTTTGGCATTTTTGAAGAGGTCATCCCGCTTGTGCCGTTGATCATCGCGCTTGCCTACTATCTCGGCTGGGATTCACTCACCGGTCTGGGCATGTCGGTGCTGGCGACCAACGTCGGATTTTCCACCGCCGTCTTCAACCCGTTCACGATTGGCATCGCGCATCAACTTTCCGGATTGCCCCTGTATTCCGGTGCCGCGCCGCGCGTGGTTTTCTTCTTCATCGTTTATGCCATCCTTGCCATCTTCCTTTCACAATACGCGCGCAAGATAGATCGCAAACCGGAAGCCTCACCGGTGTTTGAAGAAGATAAAAAAGAAAAAGCCAAATACAAAAACTTTGAAATCGACGACAGCCTCGAAACCAACCCGCGCATGAGACGCGGCGCGATCTTCCTCGGCGTTTTCTTCGGGTTGATCCTGCTGGTATTGGTTGCGCTTCCGCTTGTTCCCTTCCTGCGCGACATTGCCCTGCCGCTGACCGGCTTGCTCTTCGTCATCGGCGGGATCGGCGCAGGGCTGATGTCTGGCGAGGGGAAGAAAGCCTGGGGCGCGGCATGGGATGGCTTCCTCGGAATCGCACCTGCGATTCCCCTGTTGATGATGGCAGCCAGCGTCAAACATATCATCGCCTCGGGTGGCATCCTAGACACGATTTTGCACTGGGCATCCACCGCGTTCAGCGGGACAAGCCCATTCGCGTCCGCGATGATGATCTACGGGCTAACTCTGGTCCTGGAATTATTCATCACCTCCGGCTCGGCAAAAGCATTCCTGCTCATCCCGATCATCATGCCGCTGGCGGATTTGGTGGGAGTCAACCGGCAGATCGCCGTGAGCGCCTACACCTTCGGCGACGGTTTTTCCAACATGGCATACCCGACCAATGCCGCACTACTCATCACGCTTAGCCTCACGGTGATTCCCTATCCTAAATGGCTGCGCTGGGTGCTTGGCTTGTGGGTCTGGATCATTCTCGCCACCATCATCTTCCTCGCGCTGGCTGTGGCGTTGAACTACGGACCTTTCTGATATGACAACCATTCCCGCCTCGTATGAATCATCACGCGAAAGATTCCGCGCGCGGCTTGAAACGATATGCGCGCGCTGGTCAAATACACAGTTGACGAGTCATCCAGTCGAAGATGATTTGACGATGGATTGGATCTCCGCCGAACCGCAAAAGACAAGGAAAAAACTATTTGTGCTTTCCACCGCCCAGCATGGCATCGAGGGGTATGCCGGCTCCGCCATGCTGGAGTTGTTCATCGAGGAGTTTCTGCCGCGTCTCGATCCGCAAACAACCGGCGTGCTGTTCATCCATGCCATCAATCCGTGGGGGATGAAACACCGCAAACGCAATAACAAGAACAATGTGGATTTGAACCGCAACTTTATCGACGACGATTTCGCGTCGCTGAGGAACCTCAATGCGGATTATCAAGCCCTGAATTGGTTTTTCAGTCCACCTAAAACAGTCACAAACCTCATGCGGGAAAGAATTAAATTTATCGGGCAAACCTTGCGCGTGCTTATGACACATGGCATCAGGCCACCCGCGAGGCGGCGTTGATGGGGCAGTATCGCTTCCCACAGGGGATTTATTTTGGCGGCACGGAACTGCAGCCCGAGTCCAAAGCCCTAATGGATCTATACCGCGCCGCATATCAAGGCTATCGCTCCATCGTTCATTTGGATATGCACACCGGATACGGTCCGCGCACGCAGATGACCCTGGTCACATCGCCTCAGGAGAAGATGACCGCCGATGAAACTTCACACAAGTATCACGTGTCGCTGGTTGCCGCCGCCAATCCCGACGAGTTCTATACCATGCACGGCGACATGATAGATTGGGAGTATCTCCTTGTGGGCAATTCAGCGCATTACTTCGGCGCAACGTGCGAGTTTGGGACGTTCGGCGAAGGCATTCTAGCCGGTGCGCGCAGTTTGCAGATCACCATTTTGAAAAATCGCGCGAACCAGTTTGGCGCAAGTCCGCGGGCAGGCGCATGGATCGAACGCGAGTATGGAGAGTTGTACCTGCCCTCCGAACCCGCCTGGTTCGCAAAAGCGCAAGCCGATGCGCGCAGGACCTTCGAGGGTGTTTTGGGCGCGGAAGAATTTTTCCTCGCGTAATCCTTTTCCCCCGCCATCCAGTCTTGCCACCGCTTTGTTCAATCCTTCCTCATTGGGAGAACCCACATCGCAGCGCCGTCTCGATAGAGTAATTCGATGGTGGGCGGGGAAGGAATTCAGAAATTCTATTGGTGTATGCACAGCAAAGTTCCAATTGGGTTGATGAGGCTAAAAATGTGCTTGTGTAGATTTCCCAGAAGAAGTAGCTATCTAAATGGGAAACATAAGAAAGTTTTGAGAGTTGCCTATGAGGGAATGGAAAAGAAAGCTGAATTGTGAAATAAAGACTGCCTAGTGACAGAAAGTTAGTTTTTTAAGTACCCACTACCGGCATCCAAAAATCGATGTAACCAAAATTCATCTCATCCTTCGTAACACATCGGTCTTCGGGGCAACCTAAAACGCATTTCTATTTCTTTGATCTCATGTCGCAAACATGCTAAGTCGCGAACCTTCATTATTCACAACCGAGGGTCCCGCCAAAACCCAATCGTGGAGCCTAATTCCCATTCTGTTTGACTTAACTCAAACGCCAGATAAAGTTTAGGTGAAAGCGTCCTGTCATTCCTTTGCCAACCCGTGCTTGGCAGCATATAGTTCTCCTTTCATCACATATAAGCGCATCACATCTCATCATAAGTTCTTCGGAAAATACAACACCTTGCTTATTCCAGACATATTATCTATACTTGTCGCGTAAGCCCTACGGGACACCATCCCGCGAGGCTTTGCATGACGATGCGACTCGGGCGCGTAACGCGGTTTGGGGTGACGATAGTCTAGTCTATGCAAGTTGCGTGGATGGTGTTTGTTTATGGACAGAAATTCAATTACCTTGTTGCAATACCTGCAACATGCCTCCCGTAAAGTGGACGAAATCCACAATACGGAGGCAGAAAATGGCACGAAAGACCGAAGAAAAGAAATTGGAAGGGATTTACGAAAAGGTGGGAGAAAACCCTGGCAAAAAGGCGGGATTTATCGCAAGGCTTTTAGGACTGAATCGCTCGGAAGTAACCCGCTCACTTCCAGCGTTGGATGTAAAAGGTCTGCTTGTTTACGAGGATGATGAGGGGAGGTTGTATCCCTTCAATCAAGGAAAATCACAAAATTCATGACAAAATGTTGCGGAATTCGGGTGTGCTGTGTGCTACGCTGTTGCAAGTTAGCGAGCATATGCGCCTCCCGCAGGTTTAACTGCAAGCAGGTATAAGTTAGGGGAACCTGCGGGATATTTTTCATACGTCAGATACATGGAGCGACCATGAGTGGAAGAACAAAAGCAGAACGACTGGAAGAAATGAAGCGGCTGTACATCCAGCGTGCCTTTTCAGATATAGAATTAGCGGAACGGCTGGGCGTGGATCGCACCTTGATCTACCGCGACCGCATTGAGTTGACAGGGCAATATCCGATTGAAAAGGATGACCAGGGGCGTTATCGCATCCCGCGCACGAGACTCATCTCTGAGATCAAGGTCAATTTACATGAAGCGCTGACCCTCTATCTGGCGGCGCGCAAAACATCGCGCCAAACCCGCTTTCATCATCCACACGCGGCAAATGCGGTGGAGAAACTGGCAGCGACCTTGCACCAGCCGATGACCGAGAAATTGCTCAAGGCGGCAGATGCGGTATTGAAGCAGGAAAAAGACCCTGAGCGGATCAAGATCATTGAAATTCTCGCGCAAGCCTGGGTGGAACAGAAGAAGGTGCGCGTCCGTTACCAACCTTTTGGCATGGATGAATTTCGCAACCATGTCATTCACCCGTACCTGATCGAGCCTTCGATTTGGAGCGACAGCGTTTATGTGATCGCCTACAGCGAAGTGACCGAAAGAATCACGCCTTTCAAAATTGACCGAATCG
>JACRBJ010000090.1 GCA_016234555.1 Chloroflexota bacterium
GTGGACGAAGTCACAGCAAAAACGATCTATGTGCTTGCGGGTCGCAACGCCGTGATGATGGTTATCTCGATCATCGCGCTTGTCCGCCAGGATCCGCGCTTTTATTCTTTCGCCTTCCTTATGCACAGTCTGCGCGAATTACAGGATATGTTCATCGTCCCGCTCACTGGCGATCCAGGCGGCGCGGCGATTGGCACATTCTTCGTGTTCCTCATCGTCTTTGTCATCCCTGAAATCAGCGCCTATTTCAAACTCAACAAGATGGCGAATGAAATGGACAAGCTCGCGTAACGCGACATAAATGTCGCGGTACTTTCTTTTGCCAAAGGAACCGTCTATGCAAAACACCGACAAAAAATTCAGTCTCACCCAATTCAAACTCTTCCTCGACCTCGCCGTGCTCGCCCTCTTCATCACCGTCAACATCCCACAATTGACGGGTCTCGCGGGTCACGAATGGGTCAGCTTCGTATTCGTCGCGCCCTTCCTCGTCCATCTCGTCCTCAACTGGAAATGGATTGTCAGCGTTTTCTCACGCCTCTTCAAAAAACTTCCAGGCGAGACGCGCTTCAATCAAATCTGGGATACGCTTCTTTTCATCATGATGACCCTCGTCATTTTTTCGGGAACCATCGTCTCTGAAGCCGCCCTGCCAGCCCTCGGCATTCATATCGAAATCGATCCCTTCTGGCGCTCCATTCATACGGGCATGGCAAACCTGCTCATGCTGATGTTCGGCGTCCACCTCACCTTGCATTGGAAATGGATCGTCAGCAACTTCCGCCGTTACGTTTTACAAAAAACGGTTTAAACACAAAGGACACAACGGTCACGAAGGAAAAAACTTTGTGTACTTTGTGACCTTTGTGTTTAAAAAAGACCTTCAAGAAAGAGACGTTTAACATGACCACCATCAAAGAATACATTCTCCCCGCCATCGTTTACATCCTCATCGCCGCCGCGCTCATTTTCGGAATGCAATTCCTCGCGCAAACAGGCTGGGCGGCAGGCGCCCGCGAAACCGCCGCGACCACCCCGTCCGAAGTCGGCGCCGCGCCCGCCACCTTCGTGGAGTTCCTCGCCGCCCTCGCCACTTCCACCGTGCGGATGACGCTCTTAATCGGCATTCCCTTCGCTGTGACCTCCACCATCCTCAAGCGGACTCAACGCGGATAACTTGCCGCGCCTCGCTCTAACCAAAACCTGATTCTGTTTTCTCGAACATTTCCCGTGCCGCAAGATTTATCTTGCGATTCCGCGCAACATGAATGTTGCGGTACAACAGGAGCCTCCCATGACCAAAACCCGTCTCGAAGCCTTCAGCGATGGCATGTTCGCCATCATCCTGACCATCCTCGTGCTTGAATTGCACGTCCCCGAATTGGAAAACTATTCTTTCGAAGTTTTCCGCGCGGGGATGCTCGATCTCGCGCCGAAGTTCTTCGCGTTTCTGTTTAGTTTCTTCATCATCGCCATCTTCTGGGTGAACCATCACCACATCATTCACCAAATCAAAAAAGTGGACACAAAACTGCTTTGGTACAACATCGGACTGTTGTTCTTCTCCAGCCTCTTCCCATTCATCACCGCCTTCATCGGCGATTACATGCTGAATCCATTCGTCGTGGCGCTCTATCCGCTGAACATGGCGTTTGCTTCGGTGATGATCAACGCCCTCTGGAAACATGCCTTCGTAGACAGCGACCTCGCGCCCAACAACCTGACCGCCGAAGAAAAGCAAAAACGACTCTCTCGAGATCGAATGGCGCTGTTAATCAACCTTGCGTCTGTGGCATTGACATTCGTTTGGGTTCCCATCACTCTGTTCATCATGGCGGTCATGCCGTTTGCGTTTGTGGTGCCTGAATTTTTAGCGAACAAATTGGAAGAATAATCTTGCAAAACAAAATCATCCTCATCACTGGCGCGACGGGCGGCATCGGCAAACAGACCGCTCTTGCGCTGGCAAAGATGGGCGCACAGGTCATCATCACTGGAAGAAGCAAGCCCAGCGGGGAAGCCGCCGCCGCCGAAATTAAACAGGCAAGCGGCAATCCCAAGCTGGACCTGCTTCTCGGCGATCTGTCAGCGCAGGCAAATGCCTATTCTTTAGCCGAGCAGTTCAAGGCGCGGTATGAGCGGCTCGATGTCCTTATCAACAACGCGGGCTTGGCGGCATCCGAAAGAAAATTGACCGAAGACGGAATCGAATCCAATTTTGCGATGAATGTGGTTGCGCCTTTTTTGTTGACACATTTGCTGATGGATTCGCTCAAAGCGAGCCCGTCTGCGCGCGTCATCAACCTGATGGGCGGCGATGTCCCCGCCAAACTGGATATGGACAATTTGCAATCCGAGCATTCTTTTGATGGGTTGAATTCCTATTCGCAATCCAAACTTGCGATGATGGTGACGATGTACGAATTTGCCCAGCGCGCACAAGGCATAACCATCAATATCTGCTACCCTGGCCAGGCCAGCACCAACATGACCCGCAGCGTCACCGCGGATATGCTCCCTGGATTTATGCGCTTTATGTTCCCCCTTTTCAAACTGGCAGTTCGTGACGATGGCGGAAAGTCTGCCGCGAAGGCGTCGCGCTCGTCGGTGTATCTCGCTTCTTCGCCAAAGGTGGAAGGCGTTAGCGGCGAGTACTTCGATACCAACAGCACACTTGTGAGCTGGCCGCCCGCTGTGCTCGATGCCACCACCCGCGAAAAACTCTGGTCAATCGTGGAACGGCTTACTCGCGTAGAAATAAAGTGACTGTCACCTGTCGCTTCGTTACAAATCACCAAGAAAGAGACCGTGATCGCGGTCTCTTTTTGATGCGACGGTTTCGCCACGCGGCATGAACCCGGTCTTTTCAGAGTATACTGCCCGTAAAAGTTTATTTATTTTTAGCCCAGCCACATGCACTATAGGAAAACAAAGACCATGTCTCTATTTCAAGGGGGGCGGGGGGGGGGGGGGGGGGGGGGGGGGGGGGGGGGGGGGA
>JACRBJ010000089.1 GCA_016234555.1 Chloroflexota bacterium
CATACGATAAAGAAACCATAGTGCCGCAGGTTAAAAGGAATGCGGCACCTTAAAAACAGAATAGCGCCAGACAACATGGCACGGTTATAATTGGCATGGAGATCATATGGAAGACTGGTTGACCACCTACGAAGCGGCGCGCATCAGCAGCTACGAATTGGATTACATTCGTAAGTTGATTCGCGCCCAGAAAATCACGGGACGCAAGTGGGGACAATCCTGGCAGGTCAGCCGGCAATCCCTTTTGAAGTTTATGGAAGACCGCGAGACGCAAGGGGAAAAGCGCGGACGAAAACCAATTCACCGTAACAACGAGCAGTAGTGCAAAGTTTTGGGGGTTGATATTTAGAATGTATGTGCTATAATTTCATTGCTGGCAATGAAATAACCAGTGAAAGAAACGGGTCGTGCATGTGCGCTAACACAGGCGCGACCCTAACCCAAACCCACCGACGCGGCGGAGGGAAGGGCTGATTGCATTATATCAGCCCGACGATAACGCCCTGGTGGATTCCATCGGGGCGCTTTCGTTTTCCTGCCGGGATGAAAACAGGGCGCTCCCCAACCTGAAAGGAGTATGCCTATGTTTCAAACACCCCCCATCCCCCAACTTCAAGTTATTCATGCACTTGCCAACTTTCGCAGGGAATGGCAGTCCGCTGCTGGTAGTGCCAGCTTGCTAACCATCCAAGGAAGCGTTGGACTGATCCTGGCAGACCTGGTTCGTGAACTGGGTATGCCGGCAGGAACGCAGATCGAGATTCTCGGCGCTGATCTGTTTACGGAAGTCCAGGAAAAGCTGGGATCCCCGGAACAGATGTAGATCAGACAGGCAGCTTTCCGGCACAGCTGCCTGTCCCTGACTGCCTTTCATTTATAAAACCATTGAATGTTGGAGTGATATCAAATGAACAAACGAGCCGTTATTTACGCACGTGTTTCCACAGATGAACAGACCAAAGGGTACAGCCTTCAGACCCAGATAGAGTCTTGCAAACAATACGCAGCGGAACGTGGTTATGTTCTGCTGCACATTTTTTCAGAGGATTACAGTGGCGCCAGTATTGATCGCCCGGAATTGAACAACGTCCGCGACTTTTTGGCGAATGAAGATGTGGATGTAGTAATTGTGTATGATGTGGACCGCCTGGCACGCAAAAGCATTTATCAGGCATTGATCGAAGAGGAATTTATGCGGGATGGGGCGGTCATTGAATATGTCATTGGACAGTATGATGACTCGGATGAAGGCCGCCTTCAAAAACAGATTCGTGGAAGCATCGCAGAGTATGAAAAAGCAAAGATCCTTGAACGCAGCAAACGTGGCAAGCGTGGCAAGGCGATGAGTGGATTTGTACTGGTCGGATCACGACCGCCCTATGGGTATAGTGTGATTTCAGAACCGCACAAGGCCTGGTTTGAGATCAATGAAGATGAGGCGGAAATAGTGCGTGCCGTTTTTAGTTGGTATTTACACGGAGACGAATCAGGCAAACCATTATCCATGAATGCAATAGCAAGGAAACTCACCAATATGGGAGTGCCCACACGTGGTGATAAACACAGCCACTTCTTCAAGAAACGGGAACAAGGCGTTTGGGCAGCTGCGATGATCCGCCGCATCCTTGGCAATGAAACCTATACCGGAACCTGGTATTACGGCAAGACAAAGATGATGGAAGATGGAAAAAAACGTAAACCCAAGCCCAAATGCGGTTTTGGGAAACAAGTTGGGCGACCTCGAGATGAATGGATTGCTGTAACAGTGCCTGTCATCATTGATGAGGAAACATTTAAGCGGGCAGCTGTCAGAATAAAACTAAACGCGGAACAGTCTGACAGAAGCGCAAAGCACGAATATTTGTTGGGACGTCGGCTTCGGTGTGCCAGGTGTAATTACACTTATAAAGGAAGAACTCGTCATCAAAATCATTATTATTACTGCGGCGGAAGAGAACAAAGCCCGGTTAGTTTATGTGACGCGCCCACTTTTCGGGGTAAGGATGTGGATTTCACCATGTGGAACTGGCTTGCAAACTTGATCAAGAATCCACAGGCACTAATTGCAGGGTTGCAGGAAAAACAAACTGACTCAGTTGAGGAAAACCAAGTCTTGCTGGATCGTCTTGCCATGATAGAAAACCAGATCGCCGACCAGGAAGTTCAACTTGGAAAAATTCTTGATCTTTACCTTACCGGTGATTTCGAAAGAGGCATGCTAACTGAGAGAAAACTGCGTTTGGAAACCAACATTACAAATCTCAGGAAAGAGCATTTGGAGATTTCATCCACAATTGAGAAGTTAACCCTTACCGATGACCAAATCTCGGAAATACAGGAATTCTGCGATGGTATTCGTGATCGTATTGACACAGCAGACTTTGATGAAAAACGCCAACTACTAGAACTGTTTGACGTTCGTGGTAAACTGGCATTAGAAAACAACGAAAAGGTGATTTATGCAACATGTCTAATTCAACCGCAACCAGTGTCGCTTGCGCTAACATCGCATTCATCAAATACTGGGGCAACCGTGATAATGCCCTGCGCCTCCCGTCCAACGGTTCCATCTCGATGAACCTCGATGGGTTGTTCACACGCACCGCGGTCAGTTTTCAGCCGTCGCTGCCGTTCGATGAACTCGTCATCAACGGACACGAGGTGGCAGGCAAGGGCTTGAACCGTATTTCGCAAATCCTCGACCTTGTGCGCGAGATGGCGGGGATCAAAATGAACGCCGAGGTGATGAGCGAAAACAACTTCCCCGCCGGGGCTGGCATCGCCTCTTCGGCGGCGGCGTTTGCGGCTTTGGCGCTGGCAGCCAGCAAGGCGGCTGGACTCGACTTGAGCGAAGCCGAACTCTCCCGTCTGGCAAGGCGCGGGTCAGGCTCCGCGTCCCGTTCAATTCCCGCCGGGTTTGTCGAGTGGCAGATGGGCAGCGGCGACGATGATTGCGTGGCGGTTTCGATTGCGCCGCCCGAACATTGGGCACTGACCGATTGTGTGGCAATTGTCAGTTCTCAACACAAAAAGACCGGCTCCACCGAGGGTCACGCGCTGGCGTGGACGAGTCCTTTGCAGACTGGGCGTGTGGCAGATGCTGCACGCAGGTTGGATATTTGCCGCAACGCCATTCTCAAAAAAGATTTTGAAACATTTGCAAACATCATCGAACTTGATTCGGACATGATGCATTCCGTGATGATGACCTCGAACCCGCCGCTCATGTACTGGCAGTCAGCGACGGTGGAGGTCTTCCACCAGGTGCGTGAGTGGCGCGCCGGCGGGCTTCCCGCCGCATACACGGTGGACGCGGGCGCGAATGTGCATGTGATCTGCCTGACAGAGTACGCCAAAGAGGTGGAGAAACGTTTGCGTGAACTGCCTGGCGTGAGCAATGTGCTGGTCGCAGGTGCGGGCGGCGCGGCACATATCGTATAAAAGCCAATATATTTGATATGATTGGCTACTTTTAAACGCCAAGGAGCCTGCGATGCAAATTGTTACCGACACCGGCATGGATATGTTCCTGCCCCCCGAATTGATGCCTGAGATTCCGATCCACGTCGTGCCGCACACCATCACGTTGGACGGAAAGTCCTACCGTAGCAGGGAGGACGTTCAATCGGATGAGTTGCAAAAAATGTTGATGGCTACGACCAGCTTTCCCGTCACATCCCAGCCTTCGGCGGGTGATTTTGCCGAGGTGTATCGCAAGCTGGCAGTCGCAGACCCCGATATTCTGTCCATTCAAATGTCGTCTGGTTTGAGTGGCACCTACAACGCTGCCCGCCTCGGCGCTGAAATGGTTCCCGAAGCCAACATCACCGTGGTGGATACCAAGACTCTTTGCGCCGCGCTGGGCTGGCAGGTTGCCGCCGCGGCACGCGCGCTTAAATCTGGCTGGCCCCTGGACAAAATTGTGTCGCTCATTCATCGCATCGGCGACGCAACAGAAAGCATTTACACGCTGGACGAGTTGAAATATCTCATTCACGGCGGACGCATCAGCCACATGAAGGGATTGATCGCTTCGATGCTCAAGATCCGCCCGTTGATCGGCGTGGAAAAAGTGGGCGGCACGTATTCCCAATTGGGCATGGCGCGCACATTTGAAAAAGCATTGCAGGGGCTTGTGGATAACATGCTCAAACATCACAAACCAGGTTCCTCTTTGCGCGTGCAGGTTTTACATTCCTATAACATGCCCGGCGCGGAGGCGCTGCGCGCCCTGATCGATCCTGTTTTCAAGTGCGTATGGATGCCGATCCATTACATGTCGCCTGCGCTGGCGGCGCACACCGGTCCCAGCATGGTGGGCGTGGCATTTGCCGCGGCGGATGTTTTTGAGGGTCTTCCGTAAAATTATTTTCAATCCTTGCCACTGAGACGCCGAGGCACGGAGTTTTTCCAGAGCACCCATCTCCGTGCCTTCGGGACTCAGTGGTTTTTTTACCCGGGAGAAGAAAAATACCCCTCGAAACAGGACCAACAATCAGCGGGAATCGAGGCGGGAAATTTATCTAATAAACTTCTAACTCTGTCAAATCCGTTTGAAGATATAATCCGCCCTGTCGTCAAATTGGACAAAGGATAGAAAATGGTATCTGGATTTGTAACTTTAGTCGTTTTCATACTCGCATTGGGCGGGATGATCTTTCTGCATGAGCTGGGACATTTTATCGCCGCGCGCTGGGCAGGCATCGAAGTGGAGGAGTTTGGCTTTGGGCTTCCTTCCAAAAAACTGGTGACGCTTTTTACCTGGCAGGGGACCGAGTTCACGATTCACGCTTTGCCGCTCGGCGGTTTTGTGCGCCCCAAAGGTGAGAATGACCCCAACGTCCCCGGTGGATTGGCTGCCGCCAACCCGTGGAAACGGCTGGTCGTTTTGTTTGCCGGCCCGCTGATGAACCTGCTCACCGCGATTGTGGTGTTTTCGCTTTTGATTTCATTCGAGGGTGTGCCTGTGCCGGGCAAGGTGAAGATCGACTCGGTATCGGAAAATTCCCCCGCGCAACAGGCTGGCATACAGGCGGGTGACGTCCTGCTTTCGATCAATGGTCAGGGTGTGACCGAGACGAGTGCCGCCATTGCCATCATCAGGCAAAACCTCGACCAGCCGGTTGAACTGCTGGTCGAACGCAACGGCGAACAGGTCACGATCACAGCCACGCCGCTTTCCAGCAGGAAGGCAAGCGAAGGCGCGCTGGGGGTGGCGCTTGGATATCCGACCCGTCAGGCAACGTTCATCGAAAGCGTTTCGGGAGGAACATTGGTCACCGGGATTCAAGCCGCCTCGATTGTTTACCTTCCCGTTGCTTTGATCCAGGGCGCCATCGCCCCTGAGAATGCGCGTATCATCGGCTTCAAAGGCATCTTCGATCTATTCGACATGGCGGTCGAGGAGGATGTCACCAGCCGCCAGGAAGCCGCAGCTGCCCCTGCCGGTACAGTTGCGCCCGATCCCACCAACTGGACCCTCAGCTTGATCGGCATCCTCAGCGTTTCGCTTGGCGTGATGAACCTGCTCCCCATCCCCGCGCTCGACGGCGGGCGCATCCTTTTCACCCTGCCCGAAATCCTCTTCCGCAAACGCATCCCGCCACAATGGGAAAACACCGTCAACGGCGTTGCCATGTTGATGCTCATCGGCTTGATGCTCTTCGTCAACATCATGGATTTTGTTGACCCAGCCCAAATTCCAACCCCATAACCATGCCCCAAAAACCCTCCTTCCAAACCGTCCTCGATTCCCTGCTCGACTCCAAAAAGCCCATCTCGCAGGCTCACCTAAGATTGTATTCCGATCTCGACCCGGCGTCGGTCAAGCTCTTCTTGAACGTCTGGCAAAACGTCCCGCTGAAACGCAAGCTGTCCCTGCTCGACAATCTGGTGGAACATTTCGACGAGGATACCCTTGTCTCCTACGAGGATGTTGGCAAGGCGCTTTTGGATGACCCCGAGGCGGAAGTGCGCGCCCGCGCTCTTTCCCTGCTCGTCGAATCCGAAGACCAGAAGCTGGTCGGCAAAGTGGTGGATATTTTCCTCACCGACGTCGAGACCGCTCCGCGTATGGCGGCGCTGAATGTACTCGGCGAATTCCTTTTGCTGGGCGAATATGAAAAGATCAACGAGGCACTCGAACGCAGAATCGAAGACGCCCTGATCACCGTCATCCGCAGCGAAGGCAATGCAGAGTTGCGCCGTCACTCTCTTGAAATACTGGGTTTTTCCTCGCGCGAGGAAATCCCCCTGCTGATCGAATCCGCGTTCGAACGCGTCGACCCCGCCTGGGTTGCCTGCGCCCTGCGCGCGATGGGACATTCACAGGATGAGCGCTGGAATGGGGATGTGGTGGATAAACTCCTCGACGAGGAACCGCTCGTCAAATCCGCCGCCATTGAAGCGGCTGGCATGCTTGCCATTCAGGAATCCGTTCCCCTGTTGATCCAAATCCTCGATGATGAGGAAACCGAGGAAGATTCGGTTGCCGCCGCCATCTGGTCGCTCTCGCAGATCGGCGGCGACGACGCCCGCACCTACCTCGTCGGCCTGGCGGACCAGACGGACGACGAGGAACTCTCCGAATATCTGGAAGAGGCAATCGAAAACCTCGATTTCATGGAAGACCTGAATAATTTCGAACTCTTTTCCCTTGAAGACGATGACCTCCTCGAAGAAGATGAAGAGGAGGGAGATGAAAACAAGTAGGTCGAATTTGAAAAGAGATTACCCAAACAAAAAGCCCTCCATCGGAGGGCTTTCATTTGTGAGCGCGGGGGAATTCGAATGGCATCCCCCCTGCGGGGACCCTCAACCAAAAGCAAAGAGTCTTCACGATGGAAGACTCTTGTGAGCGCGGAGGGATTCGAATGGCATCCCCCCTGCGGGGACCCTCAACCAAAAGCAAAGAGTCTTCACGATGGAAGACTCTTGTGAGCGCGGGGGGATTCGAACCCTCAACCAATGGCTTAAAAGGCCACTGCTCTGCCGTTGAGCTACGCGCCCGTTTCTAAAGCGGGGCAGATTTTATCACGTGAAATTCCATGCGTCAACGTAATAACGACATTCCACATAACGTCTATCTGGCTGGAGGCTAATATGACAGAACTAAAATACGTAACCGAAGCAGACTTTCAACAGGAAGTAATCGGCGCTGACCTGCCCGTGCTGGTGGATTTCACCGCAGCCTGGTGTCAGCCCTGTAAGATGATCGAACCGATTGTGAAGCAACTGGCGGGCGAATGGGAGGGCAGGGTCAAGGTGGTGAAACTCGATGCGGACCAAAACCCCGCCATCATGATGCAGTACGGCGTGATGGGAATCCCCACCCTCATGCTTTTCAAAGGCGGCGAAATCAAGGAGCGCATGACCGGGTTTCAGCCAAAGGAAAAACTGACGGCAAAAGTCACCCCGCATATGTAGGATGGGAAAAGTCCCTAAAGGTTTCCAGGACCTTTAGGGACTTTTGTATTTAATCGTAATAGTACGGCGAACAGGGGAATTCCTCGCCAGAGGGCGTTGTCACCTCAACGGGATAACCGCCATCATAAACCTCGAAGTCTTTGAGACCATCCTTGACCAAAGCCAGGGCGCGATCTGCATTGAACGTTGAAAAATGAAAGGATTGCCAGGCGGGTTCGCTTTCATCCATCCCGCGCTCGTGGCGGATGCAAACCAGCGAAGCCCCGATTTTCTCATGGACTGAATCGGGCAGGGATGGATTCTGGTACGCGGCAACAAGTTCCGGGACGGCGTCGTCGGAGAGGTCGAGGAAATATTGGGCGTCCAATCTCTCAGTGTCATCCGCTGTTGTATAAATCTCACGCTGAATGTTTTGGCGGACGATGAAGGCGTCCACGTTCAAAATCGGGAGGGAGGCGGCAAAGCCGAGCGAGGCAATTAACATGGCGAAGGTGAACATCCGCTCCTTGCGAAGAATTTCGAGGGCAATGGTCACGACCAGCAGCAAGCCAATCCAAATGAGGAAAACGTGGGTGTAGGTCCGCAGGCGTGAGAAGCCGTAGACTTCCTCATACAGCATGAGACGTTTGAATGCCGAGAACAACATCACCAGCAGGAGGGCGACGAGCGTCACACCCAACCCTGAAAAGAGGCGGCGCTGCGCCTCGGTCTCGCGTTTGGTGACGCCGCTCAGAGACATCAGCATCAGGAGGGCGAAGAAGGCAACCGTCACCAGTTCGCCAAATCCGCGGCGGGCGTACTCGGCGTAGGTATAACCTTCCACGTGGATGTTGGTCACGCCGCCAAAGAAGTACTGGAATTGAATCACCACGAAGGCGGCAAAGAGCGCCACTACACTTCCCAACACAATTGTCGCTTCCACGTTGCCAAGAAACGGTGGGATGAGTGGCTTGTCCGCGTTGGAGAGCTTTTCATCCGTTGACTGGGTTGCGGCGTGCAGGATGACCCCCGCCAGCGCGTACCCGATGACCACGATGTACACAAAGCGGAAGATCAACTCAGGCAGGTTGTCGAGTTTGAACCAGTTGACCAAATCCTCCAGCCGTTGACCGAAGACCACGTCCGCGGAGGCCAGCAGGGAGGCAAAGACTGCGACGACGGGCAGGGCAATCAGGATGCCGCGCACGATGGGCAGGATATTTTGTCTTGAATTCTGAACGCCCGCCTCAGCCTGTTCCTTGCGGACATTGGTCGTGAAGGTGAGCGGGCGCGCGATCATGCTGCCAAACAATTGCAGCGACTTTCCAGCATAATCCAAAAACGTGTATTGAAACCAGCGTCCGCCAAGATAGGACACGGCGAGCAGGGTCATGGTCAGCAGGGTGAAGGTGTAGGCGAGGAAGGTGGTCATCGGCTCGGCGCGGATAAAGGTCACAGCGGCGAAGAAGCCGAAGAGGGGAATCAGCATCAGGCTGGCGCGGTTTGGGCGCAGCCCGTCGCTCAGCAAAAGGTAAAAGGCGACGACCAGACAAGCCGTCGCAAAAATCGCAAAGTTGACGCCGGGCTTCATCTTCCAAAACAGGAAGTCGAAGAGCCAGCCGAGGGCGAATACAAATATCCAGAGTTTGGTGGGATTGGTTTTCATACATTTCTCCTGAATGGGTTGGGAAGAAGGATAGCCGCAGCCGGCTGGCGGAGGCTCTCAAAAGGCATCAAATTTTTTCAGAATCGAAGATTACAATTTTGTGAGAATCCAAACCGCCCCATTGACACCAAATTTGTTTTGTGACATACTTCCACCATCGCACGGGGGCAAGCATCCACCGCCATCTTTAAGAAAGGAGGAGGTGTTGCCAATGAATAGCAGTAAACCCGGCGCTGTGGCAGCCCTCCCCGTTGTATAACGAAAGCTGCCACAGCGCCCCAGGACTGCCACCCGAAAGGGTGGCAGTCTGTTTAATACATCCCAACCGATTTATCGACCTCGCGGGCATAGGCATCGATTCCCCCGCCGACGTTGACCACATTTTTGTATCCCTGTCTTGCAAGCCACATGGTCGCCTGCATGCTGCGGCTGCCGTGATGACATATGATGTAAACGGGGATTTTCTGTGAGCGGACAGTTTCGGAGAGGGCTTTGAGTCCCTTCTGCGCCAACAGGCTCATTGGCACGACCTCGAGCCTGGCATCGGTTATTTTGGCCTGGTTCAACTCTGACGTTTCGCGCACGTCGAGCAGGACGAATTTTTCGTCCGATTTGAGCTTCCTGCCAAGTTCGGTGACGGTGATTTCGGGGTACATAATTTTCCAATTTATAAGGTAGGGGTGGGGTTGCCCCACCCAAAAGGGCGAGAGGACCTCGCCCTTACTTTAACGCGGGGGCGTAGAATTTTTCGACGTATTGTTTGACCATGCGGCGGGTGGAAAATTGCGGGATGACGGTTTGCAGGGTGTTCTTCATCATGGCGATCCAGCCGTGGGGAATTTCCTTGGAGTCGTGGTCGTAATACAGGGGGATGATCTTTTGTTCGAGGGTCTGGTACAGGTCTTCGGCGTCCGCCGCATCCTGCACTTCGTTCGATTCGTATTCCCTATCCTCGCCGATGGACCAGCCGTTTTGTCCGTTGTAGGCTTCGCGCCACCAGCCGTCCAGCACGGAGAAGTTCAACGCGCCGTTGATTGCCGCTTTCATGCCGGAAGTTCCGCTGGCTTCCAGCGGGCGGCGCGGAGTGTTCATCCACACATCCACGCCCTGCACCAGATAACGCGCCAGGTTCATGTCGTAATCTTCGAGGAAGATGATTCGTCCCCCTGTTTCAGCCTGTTTGACGGCGCGATAGACCTTTTGGATCAACTGCTTGCCGGGTTCGTCGGCGGGATGCGCCTTGCCGGCAAAAATGATTTGCACGGGCATGTTCGGACGGTTGATGAGGTCGAGCAGGCGGTCAACGTCGGAGAGGACCAGGTTGGCGCGTTTGTAGGTGGCAAAGCGGCGCGCAAAGCCAATCGTCAGCGCGTAGGGGTTGATCAGCACTCCCGAAGAGACAACCTGAACGGGGTGGAATCCGCCATGGGTCCAGCGGTCACGGACCCGCTCGCGCATGTAGAAGGTCAGCTTGCGCTTGAGATGCTGGTGCACCGCCCACAATTCCTCGTCAGGGATGTCATCGAGATTCTCCCAGGTGGCGGGGTCGTCGAGGCGGTCGTACCAGTCGTCGCCGATGTATCTGCCAAAGAGCTGCTTCAGGCGGCGCGCCATCCAGTTGGCGGTGTGGACTCCGTTGGTGATGTGCTGGATCGGCACCTCGTCTACAGCTTTATCCTGCCAGAGGAAATTCCACATCCCGCGGGAGACCTGCCCGTGCAGTTCCGAGACGCCGTTGCTGCCGCTGGATAGTTTGAGCGCGAGGATGGGCATGGAGAAGGTCTCGGTATGCGGCAGTTGATGTTTGGCAAGGTCCGCGAATTCTTCGCGGGTGAGCCCAAGCTCGTGCCAGAATTTGGCAAGGTATTTGTCGATCAACCAGAGCGGGAATTCATCATTGCCGGCGGGGACGGGGGTGTGGGTGGTGAAGACGTTTTGTTTGAGGGTCGTTTGCGCCGCTGTGGCAAAGGGGGAGCCTTTTGCCACGAGTTCACGCGCCCGTTCGAGGGTCAGGAAGGCGGCGTGACCTTCGTTCATGTGCCAGACTGCGGGTTTGATTCCCAGGGCGCGGAGCGCGCGCACGCCGCCCACACCCAGCAACACTTCCTGCATCACGCGGCGGTCGAGATCGGACCAGTACAGGCGGGCGGTGAGCAGGCGGTCGAATTCGGTGTTGCCTTCGACGTTGGAGTCAAGCAGGTAGAGCGGGACCCGTCCCACACGCACCTCCCAAATTTGCAGGGCGACAGTACGGTCGGGGAATTCCACCTGAACGGTGACGGGTTTCCCATCTTTGACGACCAGCGAGACGGGAAGGTGCTCGAAGGTCAGCGGGTTGTTGATCGCTTCCTGCCAGCCGTCCTCGCTGAGGCGTTGGGTGAAATATCCCTGCGCGTACATGAACCCGACGCCGACAAGCGGCAGACCGAGGTCGGAGGCTTCCTTCAGGTGGTCGCCTGCCAGCACGCCGAGTCCGCCGGAATAGATCGGAAGCGTTTCGTGCAATCCGAACTCCATCGAAAAGTATGCGACGGGATTGCCGTTGAATTTGGGATATACTGTCTTCGTCCAGGTCAGGCTGGTGAAGTATTCGTCGAACTTTTTGAAGTACTCATCGTACAGTTCCAGGTAGTCCCCGTCCTTGGAGAATCGGGACGAGCGCTTGCGGCTGACTTCCCGCAAAAAGCGAATCGGGTTGTGCCCAAGCCGTTCCCACAGGTCGTAGTCGAGTTTTCCGAAGATGTGGGCGGATTCGGGCTGCCAGGTCCACCAAAGGTTGAATGCCAGTTCGCCAAGACGCGCAATGCGTTTCGGCAGGTCGAATTTTTGTGAGGGGATTGTTTTGAATTCCATAGCGGGGAATGATACCAGCATTTTTGGATGACGGAGAATTAAGCGCCGGCGGAAAATTCGGGCGGTCTTCCGTCAATTCCGGACTATAATGCTGCCTGAAAAGAATAAATAATACGGAGATTTTTTATGCCTGCAAAACCAAAAACAAAAACACAAATCAAGAGATTGGCAATCAGCACCGGCGGCGGCGACGCCCCCGGTTTGAATGCGGTCATTCGCGCGGCGACGCTTTCCGCGATCAAGCGCGGCTGGGAAGTATACGGCGTGCTGGACGGCTTCAACGGACTCATCCTGCCGGAACAATATCCGAGCGGCGGGTTGATCCCGTTAACCCGTGAAAGGGTGCGTGGAATCACCCACCTCGGCGGGACAATCCTTGGTACGAGCAACCGCAACAATCCGCTCAAGTACCCGGTCCCGCGCCCTGATGGAACCTTTGAAGAGGTGGATCGCAGCGACGAGATCGTGCGTGGCTTTGGGCTGCATCACATCGACGCGCTGATCACGGTCGGCGGCGACGGTTCGCTGGCGATTGCAAGCGTCCTCGCCAGGAAGGGATTGCGTCTGATCTCGGTGCCGAAGACAATCGACAATGACCTCGACAAGACAGACGTCACCTTCGGTTTCGATACCGCCGTCGGCTTTGCCACTGAATGTATCGACCGCCTGCATTCGACCGCCGCATCCCACGGGCGCGTGATGGTCGTGGAAGTGATGGGACGTTACGCGGGCTGGATCGCCGTCCATGCGGGGGTGGCTGGTTCCGCGGATGCAATCCTGATTCCCGAACGCCCGTATGACATCCACAAGGTGGTTGAAAAGATCCGCGAACGCGAGGCGCAGGGCAGCAAGTTCACCATCGTGGTGGTGGCGGAAGGTGCGACGCCCATGGGCGGCGGACTCACGGTTATGGAACACGAAGCGGGACGCGCCGAGCGGCTGGGCGGCATTGGCGAAAAGGTGGCGGCGGAAATCAACGAGATTTCGGGCAAGGAGACCCGTGTGGTCGTTCTCGGTCACCTGCTGCGTGGAGGTACGCCCACCTCGTTCGACCGCATCATCGCCCTGCGGTTTGGCGCCGCCGCCGTGCGCGGTTTGGAGGAGGGACACGAAGGCGTGATGGTCGCCCTCGACCCGCCGCACGTCAAGTACGTGCCCATCGAAGAGGCGAAGGGCAGAATGAAGATGGTGCCGATGGACTCAGACATCGTCCTCACCGCCCTGGACTTGGGAATCACGTTTGGTTAGTTCTTTCGAAACAGCGCGCCCGGCTCGAAAATGAGCCGGGCGCGTTTTGTTTTTCAACTGTCTTCACTTGATTTCCATTTTGACCAGCCACTTCACCCAGTAAGCTCCCAACTCGCCGGGAAAAGCCGCCCGCACGGGAAACCCATGCAAAATGGGAACCGGCTGTCCGCGCAATTCGTAAGCCAGAAAACTTTTCTCCGACATGGCAACATCCAACCCGACGATGGGGGCGTAGCCGTCGATGCCGGTCAACTGGACATCGGTTGCACCATCCTGAACGCCCGCCAATTCCAGAACATATCGAAGGGGAACCCCGGCCCAGACGGCGGTATCCTCAAAATTGCCCTTGCAGACGATGGTGGTCTGCACTTCGATTTTTGGCATGCAACGCAGGTCGTCGTAGGTCAGGGACAAGGGATGATCCACCTTGCCGGTCACTTCCAGCCGATAGGTTTCAAGGTCGATGGTCTGCGCCTTGCCGGTGACGTGGAGCCCGGTGCTCGGGTCGAGTTCTGCGGGACCGGGCGTCACTGCCAGCGGGATGGGGACGACAATGGGCGACAGTCCGCAGGGAGTTCCGGGCAGGGTGGTCAGGCGCGGCGCGGGAGTGGCGGTGGCGGTTGGGGGGAGTGGCGTTGCCGTGGAGCAGGCAGTCAGTATAGGGATGAGCAAATACCAGTAAATGTTTTTCTTCATGCACTCAATATAGCGCGATCGACAACCCGATGCAATCACATCTGTACCGGGTTTACAGGGAGGATGGTCACCTTTTTCCGGGGTGAGTATAATCATGTGCAAAAAGAAACGAACCTCCGAAAACTGGATGGAAAAACCATGCGCGATGCAATCCTTACGAATGAACAAACCCTGTTGGTAGATGACGAGAAGCAGTCCCTGACCAACATCCTGCTTCAGTTGTCCGAAATGAATCTGCCCAAGGACTCGCTGGACAGCCTGCAAAAGGCTACCCGGCAGTTGGATGAGCTATTCTTGGTTGTGGTGGTGGGGGAGTTCAATGCCGGGAAAAGTGCCCTCGTCAATGCCATCCTTGGAGAAAAGGTATTGGCGGAAGGTGTGACTCCCACAACCACGCGGGTTACCTTGATTCGATGGGGTGAGGAGAAAAGCGAACGGATCGTGGACGAAGGATATGCCCTTGTCTCTTATCCGCTCCCATTCCTAAAGGCGGTGAATATTGTCGACTCCCCCGGAACCAATGCCATCATCCGCGAGCATGAACGCCTGACCGATGAGTTTGTCCCGCGCAGTGACCTGGTGTTGTTCGTCACGTCTGCCGACCGCCCGTTGACCGAAAGCGAACGCCAGTTCCTGCAACGGATTCTCGATTGGGGGAAGAAGGTGGTTTTCGTTTTGAACAAGGCGGACATTTTCGAGACCCCATCCGCTTTGCAGGAAGCGGAGGAATACGTCCGCAAGCACGCGGCAGTGGCTTTGGGCGAACAGCCCGTGTTGTTTCCCGTCTCGGCGAAGTTGGCGCAACGCGCGGCATCCGAGACGAACGAAGCGGAACGTCTTCGCCTGCGTTCCGCCAGCGGACTGGACCAACTGGAAGCTTATATCTTTACCCGTCTCGACGATACAACCCGGTTGAAAATCAAGCTGAACAATCCGCTGGGGGTGGCAGACCGTCTCATCGAGCAGGCGGAGAATCTGGTTCAGGTGCAAAGCGACGATCTCAAGGAAGATAAAACGACGGTGGACTCGCTTGAGAATTCGATTTCGAGCTATGAGCATGAGGTTGGGATCGAAAGGTCGCCCCGCATGGCTGAAGTGGAAAACATCCTGCACAAGCTGGAGATTCGCGGCGTGGATTTCTTCGACCGCACCATCCGCCTGACCAACATCCACCACCTGATTCACGGCGACCAGATCCGGGCGGCATTCGAGAAAGAGGTGCTGACCGATGTGACCGCCCAGATCAATGAGCAGGTCCAGCGGACAATCGACTGGCTGGTGGAGAAGGACATGCGTCAATGGCAGCAGGTGATGACTTACCTGCACCGACGTCAGACTGCCAACCTGGATCACATCGTTGGTATCACAGGTTCCAAGTCAAGTTCAATCCGAAGACAGGAGTTGGTCGACAAGGTAGGACGAAGCGTAACATCCATTGTGGAAAGCTATGACCGTGTCAAGGAGGCAAGCCAGTTGGCAGTACACGTGGAAACTGCCGTCGCGCAAACGGCTCTGTTTGAAATAGGCGCAGCAGGGCTGGGGACATTGGTGTCCACCGCTTTGTTGTCCTCCACACTGGACATCACCGGCGTCATCGCCGCCGGCACCCTTGCCATCGTGGGACTCTTTGTAATCCCCTACAAGCGGAAACAGGCGGAGGATAATTTCCGCAAAAAGATCGTTACCCTGCGCGCCAATTTGCTGGAGGTTCTGTCCACGACTTTCGTGAAGGAATCGAACAATTCCGTGGCGCGGCTGAGGGACAATGTCGCTCCCTATACCCGTTATGTCCATGCCGAACATGACCGGATCGAAAAGGCATCCTCCCTGCTGGCGGAGATGCGTCGCAGCGTTTCCTCCCTGCGGGCGCGGATTGATCTGGCGGTGAAGTAGGTTCCCATTTTCGAGAGACAAAGACCTCCCGCCGTGATCGGGTTTTGGCGGGAGGTCTTTCTGTTTAAACCGAATAAATTGCGCCGACAAATCGTTTAAGATGTAATGCAGGTGGCAACCTTTGCCGCCATGCAGGATGTTTTAGCGTATACCATTCCAAAATCACAGCATCTTATCGGAGAAATGATCATGAAAGCAATTGTTTATGAAAAATATGGACAGCCAGAAGTCCTTCAATTGAAAGAGGTTAAAAAGCCCACCCCCAGGGAAAACGAAGTGTTGGTGAAGGTCCATGCGGCATCGATCAACGCCGCAGACTGGCACCTATTGACCGCCGACATATTTCTGGTGCGTCTAGAGATTGGATTGTTCAAGCCGAAGTTCAACATCCTCGGCGCGGACGTGGCAGGACGGGTGGAGGCGGTTGGCAAAAACGTCAGGCAGTTCAAGCCCGGCGACGAGGTCTTCGGGGATATCTTTCTGCATGGCAGCGGAAGCCTTGCCGAGTATGCGTCGGCTCCAGAAAGCTCGCTGGCGTTGAAACCGTCCAACCTGTCGTTCGAGGAAGCGGCGGCAGCGCCGCTGGCAGGCGTCACCGCCTTGCAGGGATTGCGCGATAGCGGACAGATTCAACCTGGGCAAAAGGTTTTGATTCAAGGGGCTGCGGGCGGAGTGGGAACCTTCGCCGTGCAAATCGCCAAATCGTTTGGGGCTGAGGTCACAGCCGTGTGTAGTGCGCGGAATATGGAAATGGTGCGCTCACTCGGCGCAGATCATGTCATGGATTATGCAAAAGAGGATTTCACCCAAAACGGCAAGCGATACGACCTGATTTTGGCAGCCAACGGCTATCACCCAATTGCAGATTACAAGCGCTCTCTGACTCCGCGGGGGATTTACGTCATGGCGGGCGGGAAGCCCGCGCAGATGTTTCAGGCTTTGCTGCTGGGATCATTGATGTCGGAGAAGGATGGCAGGAAGATGAAGGTCTTGTCGGCAAAAACAACTCAACAGGATTTGCTGGCAATTAAGGAACTTCTGGAGACGGGCAGGGTTAAGCCTATGATTGACAAACGCTTCCCGTTGCATGAAACTCCCGAAGCGCTGCGCTATCTGGGAACCGGACATGCGCGCGGGAAAATCGTCATTTCGGTTGCGGAATGACGATTTGCAAAAGGAGACAACAATGAAACCCAAAAAGACAATATCTCCAATGGGGACAGTTCGCACCTTTCTCAGGGACGGTACCTGATCGGAAACGATCATGAGCGTCGTTGACGACTCGTTCGATCATTCATTGAAAATCGAGGAACGCGCCACCATGCCCCTCGCGGGCGGACTCATGCAAAACGGTTACCAGTGCGGCATGTTGTGGGGCGCGGCGCTCGCAGCAGGAGCGCAGGCGTATCGGCTTCTTGGGGCAGGACCGCAAGCCGAGGCTGAAGCAATCGTTGCATCACAAAAACTTGTGGAATCCTTCCGCGCACGCAACAGGGAGATCAATTGCGCCGAAATAACCGCGATGAATTGGAAGTCATCATCGCAGCGGCAGATGATGACCCAGGTGTTGAAGTTCTTCCTGAGGGGCGGCCCCGTAGGTTGTTTTAGCATGGCGGCGAGATACGCTCCCGTGGCGTTCCATGACATCGACGCCACAATTCCCCAGGAGGCTGTTGAAGCATTGCCTCACCCGATAAGTTGCGCGTCGATGCTGGCAAAAAAGATGGGCGTATCCGACATGCACGCCACAATGGCGGCGGGATTTGCGGGTGGCATCGGCTTGAGTGGGGGAGCCTGTGGCGCATTGGGAGCCGCAATCTGGATCATCGGAATGAACAGGGTCAAGGAGGGAGCCGAGGATTTTGCGTTTAATAATCCTACTGCCCAGGCTGCGGTGGAGAAATTTTTGGAAAGCGCCGACTATGAATTCGAGTGTTCCAAAATCGTCGGGTGGAAGTTCGAGAGCGTCGAAGACCACGCCTGTTATTTGCGGGATGGCGGCTGCTCGAAAATCATCGAAGCATTAGCTGCTCAAGGTTGAAGCCCGTAATATTCGAAAGTAGTCCGATGCTTCATTAGCGCTTCGAAATCTTCAATAAAGCAGGACACCAACGAGATTGAGCGTGTACTATAATTCAATCATGCCCGCGCCTGTCCTGACCACCAAGCTCTACATTCCTCCCCCCAGAGCGGGCATGGTTCTCCGTCCGCGCCTGATCGAGCGGCTGAACGCGGGATCAAAATTGACCATCATTTCCGCGTCGGCAGGCTTTGGTAAGACCACTCTATTGAGCGCATGGATTGCGACCCTCACCCCTACCCCCTCTGCCAGTGGGAGAGGGGAAGGGGTGAGGGTCGCATGGCTCTCGCTCGACGAGTCTGACAGCGACCTCTCCCGATTCCTCACTTATGTCATCGCCGCATTGCAGACCATCCAGCCAGCTCTGGGAGAGAATCTTCTGGCAGCCCTGCAAACGCCACAACCGCCGCCCGTCGAATCGCTGTTGACCTCCCTGCTCAACGAAATTTCAGCCCTGCCAAGTGATTTGATTCTCGTCCTCGACGATTACCACTTGCTCGACTCCAAAGCGGTTGACGCAGCCCTGACCTTTCTCGTCGAGCACCAGCCGCCGCAACTGCGCCTGCTTATCGCCAGTCGCGAAGACCCGCCCCTGCCGCTGGCACGCCTGCGGGTACGCAATCAACTCACCGAACTGCGTACCGCTGACCTGCGCTTCACCCCCGCCGAAGCCGCTGAATTCCTCAACCGCATGATGGGGCTGAATCTTTCCGAAGTTGATATTGCCGCATTGGAAACCCGCACCGAAGGCTGGATCGCCGGTCTGCAATTGGCCGCCCTCTCCATGCAGGGGCAATCTGATCCTGCGGGATTCATCAAATCGTTCACCGGCAGCCACCGTTTCATCCTGGACTATTTGGTCGAAGAAGTTTTGGGACGCCAGCCCGGCGAGATTCAAAACTTCCTGCTGTACACATCCATTCTGGAACGCCTGTGCGGGCCACTCTGCGACGCGGTGTTGGGAACTCCCTCCGGCTCCGGGCAGTCAACCTTGGAAGAACTTGAACACGCCAACCTATTCCTCGTTCCACTCGACAACGAGCGGCGCTGGTATCGCTATCACCATCTCTTTGGAGAGTTGCTGCGCCAGCGCCTCGGTCAACCCCGGGAGTTCTCCAACTACCACCTTCGCGCCAGCGTGTGGTATGAAGCCAATGACGACCTGGCGAAAGCCTTCCATCATGCCTGTGCGGCCAGCGATTTCGAGCGAGGGGCGCGCCTGGCCGAGGTGGCCTGGCAGGGTATGGAACGCAATTTCCTGACCGCCGCCTGGCTTGGTTGGGTGAAGAAACTGCCCGATGCGGCAATTTGCTCCCGCCCCAGGTTATGTCTCCAACTTGGTTCGGCTTTTTCGGATGACGGGGAACTGGAGACGAGTGAGACTCATTTGCAGAACGCCGAGCGTGCTCTGGCTGGTGTGGCGGATTCGTATGAGTCAAAGTCCTTAGCGGGGAACATCGCCCTGATCCGCGCTTCCAACGCCCAAAACCAGGGCGACCTGGCCGAATCGGTGAAATACGCCGAACTGTCCCTTCTGCTCGCCCCCGAGGACGATTTTTACCTCCATGCCCAGGCCGTCATCACGCTGGAATTAACCCATTGGACCACCGGCAACCTGGAAGCCTCCATCCAAGCCATGCGCACCTGGACGGAAGACATGCAGAGATTGGGCAACCAGGTGTTTGTGATTGCCAGCGCCTTTGCTGTGGCGGATATGCAAGTTGCAATGGGTCGCCTGCGCGAAGCCATCCGCGCCTACCAGCAGGCTTTGCAACTTGCCGACGAACATGGCGCAGAGGCGCAGCAAATTACCGCTCATCATCATTTGGGACTGGCGCTGATTTATCACGAGTTGGGCGACTCCGAATCCTCTGCCGCGTACCTGCAAACCGCTGCCGACCTCGGTCAGCGCACCACCCTGGTGGACTGGACTCACCGCTGGAATCTGGCCCAGGCTCTGCTCAAAGAATCTGCCGGGGAGTGGGATGCGTCGCTCGACCTGCTCGACGAAGCCAGGCGAGGCTACGTCATAACCGCGGTTCCCAATCTGCAACCGATCGAAGCCCGCAAGACGCGGATCCATCTCAAACAAGGGCGGCTGGACAAGGCCCAAGCCTGGGTGCGGGAGCGCGGTTTGTCGGTAACTGACGAGGTGACTTACCTGTGCGAGTACGAATATCTCACCCTTGCGCGGGTGCGACTGGGCGAAGGCGTTTTCACCGGGGTCAACGACTTGCTGGAACGCCTGCTGGCATTGGCAGAAACCCAAAAACGGATGGGGAGCGTGATCGAAATCCTGTTGACGCAGGCGCTTGTTTATCAGGCGCAGGGGGACCATCCCCAAGCCCTTGCCGCGCTCGAACGCGCCTTGACCCTGGCGAAACCGGAAGGCTACCTGCGGACGTTCGTGGACGAAGGCGAAGCCATGCGATTGTTGATTTCAGATTTTCGACGGAAGATTGATGGACATTCCCATCCACTGCTCGCCTATGCTGATAAACTCCTGGCGGCGTTTGGCTCGCCGTCTAATTCGCCAATCACCAGTGCGGAGCCTCCCTTTGGGACTCCCCTGTCTCTGCCGCCTGATTCCCTGACTCCCCGCGAACTCGAAATCCTGCGCCTCGTCGCACAGGGACTTTCCAATACCGAAATCAGCCAGCGGCTGTATCTGGCGCTCAGTACGGTCAAGGGACACAACCAGCGGATTTTCGATAAACTCCAGGTTCAGAACCGCACCGAAGCCGTCGTCCGCGCCCGCGAGCTGGGTCTGCTCTAACCTCCCGAAACAATACCCCAATTCAATACTTAAGTCGCTTCCCGACAGTACCGCCCTGTCGGTATATTTGCGTTCATGAAACCAACGCAAACCGATCCCACCTGCTACGAAATTCGAGTGGTTGGCAGCCTGCCCCCACAATGGATGGATTGGTTCGACGGCTTGGTCATCAACACGGAGAACGGCGAGACCCTGCTCCGTGGCCCTGTGGCTGACCAGGCGGCGCTCTTTGGACTACTCAAAAAAATTCGCGATTTAGGCTTGCCCCTGGTCTCGGTCAGGCAAATCCCTTCTCAGGAGAAAAAAATGAACACAAACGTAATCCCTGCTAAAAAGATCGATACGAAAGTTCTGCTCTCAACATTATGGATAGTTGTCATGATTAATATGGCTTATGCGGATATTCTGGGATTATTTATCCCTGGGGCATTAGAGGAAGTGGCGAAAACCTCAGTCAGCACCGGCACCACGATTCCCCAGCTTATGCTGGGCGGCGCAATAATGGGGGAACTCGCCATTGTCATGATCATCCTGTCCCGCGTGTTGAAGTACGGCATCAACCGCTGGGTCAATATCGTTGTGGGCATATTCACCATTGCCTATATCTGGGGCGGCATGTCGTCCTATCCCCACTACATCTTCATCGCCACAGTCGAGACCCTCTGCCTGCTACTCATCATTTGGTTTGCCTGGAAGTGGCGCAATGTCGAAGCCCGATAAAACGAATAGGAAAAACTCATGAAAGCAATTGTTCAAAACGACTACGGTTCAGCCGATGTTCTCCAACTGGCTGAGGTTGCCCAGCCAGCGATGAAAGATAACCAGGTGTTGGTTCGCGTCAAGGCTGTTTCCATCAATGCCGGGGATGTATTCGCCATGCGGGGCAATCCGTGGCCGATCCGCTTGACCGCCGGGTTTCCCAAGCCCAAAAACTATATTCTCGGCTGGGACATGGCTGGGGTGGTCGAGGCGGCTGGTTCCAGCGTGATGCAGTTCCGCCCCGGCGATGAAGTATATGCCGCGTGCAGCGGAGCGCTTGCTGAATATGTGAGCGTGGCTGAGGATAAACTGGCGCTCAAGCCCGCCAACCTTACCTTCGAGCAAGCAGCAGCCATCCCGACCGCCGCGATCACCGCCCTGAAAGGCTTGCGCGATGTCGGCAAGTTGCAAGCGGGTCAGAAGGTTTTGATCAACGGGGCGTCGGGAGGGGTGGGTACATTTGCCGTGCAAATTGCCAAAGCGCTCGGAGCCGAAGTGACCGGTGTGTGCAGCACGCGGAATGTGGACATGGTGCGCTCCCTCGGCGCAGATGATGTCGTGGATTACACCCGCAAGGACTTCACCCAAAACGGACGGCGCTACGACCTGATCCTCGACAATGTCGCCAGCCATTCATTTTCCGACCTCATGCGTGTCCTTACCCCACAGGGACTGGTCGTCCCTAACAGTGGACATGCCGGCATGGGATACGTGTTCAAGGCGTTTCTGTTCTCGCCGTTCCAGCGTCAGCTGGCGAGCATGTACCTGGCTGTGCCGAATGGCAAAGACCTGACAGAGTTAAATGAGTGGCTCGAAGCCGGGCAGGTCAAGCCGATTATTGAACGAACCTATCCATTGCGCGAAACGCCCGAGGCATTCCGTTATCTGGACAAAGAACACGCCCGCGGTAAGGTCGTCATTACGGTGGTAGGATGAAGGAGAGAACCATGCTGGACACGAGAATCATTCTTTCGGCAACCTGGGTTGTTGTCACGCTGATTTATCTTTATGGCGATGTCCTGCGCATCTACCACAGCAGCGACATGGCAAAAGCGCTGGCTGATATGAAGCTAAACCAGTTCGTCTGGCTGGGGATCGCGGTTTTGATGTTAACGCCCATCCTGATGGTTTTCATGAACCTCGTATTGCCCCAGTCCGTGAGCCGCTGGACGAATATCATCGTAGCCGCTTTCTTTTTCCTGTTCAACCTGGTTGGCCTGCCTACCTATCCACCGCTATTTGACAAATTCCTGCTGGCGGTCAGCATGATTTTCAATGGCGTGACCATCTGGTATGCGTGGACTTGGATCTGAGTCCGCCCTGCACAATTCAAAAACGGCTGAAGTTTCAGCCGTTTTTTGTTGTCAAAACATGATGTAAAAAACACTTGACATTATGTATGTTTTGAATTACTATATGTATATATAAAGTTACTAAAAGTAAATAAAACAATACAAAAAGTAACCACAACCATACAGAAAGAGGTCAAAATGTCATATCAAGAGAAAAATATCACGGTTTCCCTGTTCAGCCACCTGCTGATCGGGGTCTACTATCTGTCCCAACTGTTTGAAATGCAGCAGACAGGCGGGCTGGTGGCGGCTAAGGTTTTCAGCCTTTGGGCGGTCGTCATCGTGGGAACCATCATCGTGAACATCATCGGCAACATCCTCACCCACATTTTGCTCAGCATTGTCCAGGCGATCAAAACCAGGTCGGAGAACGTGGAAAAATACGTCGAGGACGAACGGGATCACCTGATTGGCCTGAAAGGTGACAAGGTTTCCCACATTACGTTTTCGATTGGGGTGTTGATCGCCATGCTGTCCTTTGCCTTCGGTCAGCCGCCGCTGGTGATGTTCTGCCTGCTGATTCTCGCGTCCATCGTTGGCGAAATCATCGGCGACCTTGCACAGTTATACCTTTACAGAAAGGGGTTCTAGGATGGACAAATACAAGGTCAAAAACAACGTTCGGAAGTTGAGGTTCAACCACGACGAAATGACGCAGGAACAACTGGCGGAAAAGGTCGGCGTGACGCGGCAGACCATCATCGCCATCGAAGGCGGAAAGTACGCCCCCTCCCTCGAACTGGCTTTCAAGATTGCCCTCGTTTTCGGCGTACCGTTGCAGGAAGTGTTTTCGTACGAAATTGAAGGAGATGAAAAATGAACACATATAGAATGAATGCAGTAATGGCAGGCATCCTCTATTTTCTTGGGACGGTCTTTGGAGTTACAGGGGCAGTCGTTGGCGGCGAAGTGCTTAGCTCGATCGTTTCCAGCAAACCGCTTGTCGGTGTGGATATGTTGGGACTTGTTGCCGCCAATTCGTCCCGGCTTAACGGAGGCGCATTTTTTACCCTCATGATGGGGCTTTCGCTGGTGGCGATGACGGTTTTCCTCTACCCGATCTTTAGAAAAGACAGCGAAGAACTGGCGATGGGGATGGTCCTTTTCCGCGGGGCGCTGGAGGGAACCCACTATTTTGTGGTGACCCTAAGCATTTTGTCGCTGGCCGCGCTTGGCAATGAATATCTTGTCACCGGGGCTGATTCAACTGCATTGCAGTCCATGGGTAATGTCTTGTATCGATTCCTGGACCTCGAAGCTCCAGTCGCCACCATCTTTTTTCTCATTGGGGCTACGTGTTTATATGTCTCCTTCTACCGCACCCGGCTGATCCCCCGCTGGTTGACCGTCTGGGGCTTGATCGGCGTGGTTCCCTATATGGCTTACGCCCTGTTGCATTTCTTTCACATGGATAACGGCATTGGGTTTTATTTGCAAATGGTGTTGGCGCCACAGGAAATGGTCATGGCGGTCTGGCTCATCGCCAAAGGATTCGATCCAGCGGCGGTTTCAAGACTGGCGTAACTTTGAATAAAAACAAAAAGGATAAAACAATGAATGCATTAAACAAATTTGGCGGTTTCGCAGCGTTCTACCTCGCAGCCGCCTACCTGATCGGAATTACCCTCTTCATCGTCGTGCTGGATTATCCCAACATCACCGACCCGGCCCAAAAGGTGGCATTGCTGGTTGAGAAGCAAATGGTCATCTTCGGAACCAACCTGCTGATGTACGTGTTCTTCGGGATTTTCCTGGCTGCCCTGTCGCTGGCGCTGCACGAGCGATTGAAGACTGGCATGCCTGCCCTGATACAGGTCGCAACCGTGATTGGAATCATCTGGGCGGGTTCGCTGGTCGCCAGCGGCATGGTCGCCAATGCGGGGATTGCCCCCGTCGTCGCGCTCCACGCCAATGACCCCGCACAGGCGGCGCTGCTTTGGCAGGGAATCGAAGCCGTGTCGAGCGAATTGGGCAACGGCAATGGCGAGATTTTGGGCGGCGTGTGGACTCTGCTAATCAGTTGGGCGGCGCTCAAAACTGGCAGCTTCCCCAAAGGCTTGAATTTCCTCGGTCTGCTGGTCGGCGCGGTGGGACTTGCATCCCTCCTCTTGACCGATCTGACAGGGCTGTTTGGAATCGGTCAAATGATCTGGTTTGTTTGGTTGGGAATCGTGTTATTGCGGACTTCAGATAAAGGATAAACAAAATGAAAGCAATTGTATTTACCGAATACGGCTCACCCGATGTTTTGAAAATCAAGGATGTGGCAAAGCCCACCCCGAAGGATAATGAAATCCGGATCAGGGTTTATGCGACCTCTGTCAACTTCGGGGATCTGATGGCGCGAAACTTTGGCAATATCACGCCCAGTGAGTTCAATATGCCTGCGCCGCTGTACCTCCCTTCACGCATGGCGTTTGGTTGGAACAAACCCAGGATCACCATTTTGGGAAGCGAACTGGCAGGGGAGGTCGAAGCAGTCGGCAGGGATGTGGCGAAATTCAAGACTGGCGACCAGGTCTTTGCATATCTTGGCATGAACATGGGAGCCAACGCCGAGTACGTCTGCATCCCCGAGTCTGGTTCTGTGGCGCTCAAACCCGTCAACCTGACCCATGAAGAAGCTGTCACCCTGCCCTACGGGGCGATCATGGCGACGAGTCTGCTTGGGAAGGCAAATATCCAGCGCGGACAGAAAGTCCTCATCAACGGCGCTTCGGGCGGAATCGGCTCGATGGCGGTGCAGCTTGCCAAGCATTTCGGCGCGGAAGTGACGGGCGTCTGCGGCACGCCGCGACTGGAATTCGTCAAATCCCTCGGCGCGGACAAGGTCATCGACTACACCAAGGAGGACTTCACCCAAAACGGCGAGATCTACGACCTGGTCTTCGACATCCTCGGCAGGAGTTCTTTTTCAAAGATCAAGCGCTCGCTTACACCGAACGGGATTTACCTGTTAGCCAGTTTCAAGATGAAGGCGTTGCTCCAAATGCTGTGGACTTCGATCACGGGCAGCAAACAAAAAGTCATTTGCACCTTTGCAAACGAGACAACCGAAAGTTTGGTCTTCGTCAAAAAGCTGGTGGAAGAAGGAAAGGTCAAAGCCATTGTTGATAAATCCTTCCCGATGGAACAGGCTGCCGAAGCGCACAGGTACGTGGAGCAGGGTCACAAGCAAGGGAATGTCATAATCACTGTAGGAAGAAGGTAAAAATGAATACAGGCAGAAAAACCGCCATTCTGGCTGGGGCGCTGTATTTCTCAGGGATCATCGCCGGGGTGTTTAGCATGGTTCCTGTCATAGATATTCCCAATTACCTGGCTCAAATTTCAGCTAATACAAGCCAGGTTAATTCAGGGGCTTTTTTCCAATTTCTGATGACGGCTGCACATGTGGGCATGGCGATTACGCTATATCCGATTTTGAAAAAACAGAATGAGAGCCTGGCGCTGGGATATGTTGGGTCCAGGCTGGTTGCTGCGGCGTTTAATATAATCGGGGTCATCATCTTGCTCTTGCTGTTGACTTTAAGCCAGGAGTTTGTCAAAGCTGGCGCTCCTGTTTCAATTCATTTTCAAACCATCGGAGAACTATTACGAACGGGCCGCGATTTGGTCAATCATGCGGGCGTGGTTATGGTTATGTGTGTGGGCGAACTGACGTTGTACTATTTGCTGCATCAAACAAAACTTGTCCCGCGTTGGCTGGCAGGCTGGGGCATTGTTGGAGCTGTGGTGGCAATCGTGGCAGGCTGTTTGTTTATGTTCCGCTCTATCGATCTGATGACATCGGTCTATATGGATTTTCCGCTTGCCCTGCAAGAGATGGTTTTCGCAGTTTGGCTTATAAGTAAAGGATTCAATCCATCGGTGGTCGTTTCCGGGACCGCCAAATAGGAGGCAAAACATGAAATCAGAAAAGATGTGGAATCAGTTGGCAAAGAATTGGGATACGCCTGGCGTGAGCCTTGGAGAAAACGATCTCAAAATTATCGAAAGGGCGAAGAAATACTTCAACTCCAGCGCCGTCGTCCTGGACTACGGATGCGCGACAGGCTCAATCGCACTTGAAATCGCCGGCATGGCAAAGGAAGTCCGCGGGATCGACATCTCCTCGAACATGATCGAGATTGCCACAAGGAAAGCCGATGAACGCGGGATAAAAAATATCGCCTTCACAAAGGCGACGATATTCGATGAAAGCCTGGGGAAGGAATCGTTTGATGTGATCCTGTCTCTGAGTATATTGCATTTGGTGGAAGACCCCGCACAGGTGATGGACAGGATCAATCAATTATTGAAACCTGGAGGTATCTTCATCTCTGCGACACCCTGTCTGGGAGAGAAGGCAGTTACCAGCGTCCTGATGAATATCCCCATATTCGTTTTATCCAAAATGGGATTGATTCCCCCAATTCATTTTTTCAGCGCGTCCAGCTTGACGGCGTCGATTACCTGTGCGGGTTTTCAAATTGTCGAACAGGAAGATTTGTTAGTCCGCCCGCTGCGGGAGTGCTTCATCGCGGCAGGGAAGATGTAGCGGATGATAAATCATATCAGGGGCGTAAAATGTCAGCCCCGCCACCTCGATGATGCGGTCCAGTCGGAAAGTCCGCTGCGCGTTGCGGAGATGACGGAAGTAATTGTCGATGAAAATTATACCGTCCCCAACTGGCGGAGGATGAAACTATGAAGCTCCGTAGCTAAACTACGAAAGAGGGGGAACAAAATCTCCGCCGAAACTCGCGGCAAGACTCGACTTCGACGGAAAGCAATTAATGGCTAAATTCGAATAAACGGGACAGGCTTTTTATAGCTTGTCCCGTGTTTGTTGAGGACTTCACTTCAGGGTTTTCAGCCCAATTTGCTTTGCACACTCTTGATTTTGTCCTCCATCGTTTGGGACTTGTCTGTCCGCGTGCCGGCTTTGATGACGGTGGAAATGCGCGGCGCTCCCATCTCGTGGACACTTCGTGACAGCGCTTAATGGCGGAGAACACTTCGTCCCATTCTCCCTCGATGTTGGTCCCGTTGGCGTGCTACTGTGTTTTCAGTCCCGCATCTGACAGGACTTTTTCACAGGCGGCGACATAAGGCGAGAGCGACACGCCCACCCCAAGGGGGATGATGGTCAAATCAACGATGACTTTCATGGATTCTCCACTAATTGCTTTGGTAAATACGTGGTGTGATCGAGCAGTATCTTCCAGCCTTGATTGGTTCTTATGAAGATATTCGATACAACCGCTTTCTCCATGTTTTCATCAAAGGAAATGGATTCGTCCGCCGTCGCCCATACATGGTCTTTGTCCATGATATGTATCTCGACGTTGCTTATTTCTATGTCCAACCCTTTATATTGGATTGTCCGCTTGCTCCAATATTCGTCCAGTTGTTTTTTGCCGCGCAGCACATGACCGTTGCTTATTTTTATCATCTCGCTGCTGTCTGAAAAATATTGCAAAGCCCCGCTTATGTCAAGATTCTGAAACGCCTTGCAGATGCCGTTGTAAACACCCTGTATTTCCGTTAGGACATTGTCATAGGCTGCACTATTATCCATATCCGGGTTTCCTTTCCTCTTGGTTTGAATCAAATTATTGCACGCCCCTTCGATTTTTTCAAGAATTTGCGGAAGTAAAACGGGTCAGGTTGTTTATGGCTTGCCTGATTTCTTTATTGCTCGCTTTCATGCCAGGAATTGAGTCCGACGGTTTTACTTGAATTCTGGAAACTCACTTTTCCCAAAGTTTTGCCAGAATGGCATCCCCCTATTGCCAGGTGCTCGTCTCTTTGAATATGGCACCAGCCAATAAAACACTGCGTCTGGCAATCTCCTGAGGTGGATAAGGCTTTCTCTGTTCGAGCCACCAGGTGACGGCTTCCACAAGCATGGTTGCTACGAGGTTTGGGATGAACTCATCCGACGTTGGGTAGATGTGTGGGGCGGCGGGCTGCCATTGGGGGGATAATCGCCCAAACTCCTTGATCAGGTCAACCAGAGACGCGCGCATCTTCAATACAAACCAGGGGCTGCCCTTCCGCCCAAGCAGCGCACGATAGAGCCGTTCATATTCCGCAATGTGCTCGAAGAACCTGACCCAGATCTCCGGTGAGTGTGCTGTGCCTGACTCTGAGACGGCATTGAACAAGGCCTGCATGGCTTCCGCGAAGATCTGTTCGACCAGATCATATTTATCCTGGTAATTGCGATAGAACGCCGCACGGCTGACCAACGCACGTTTGGTGACCTCGCCCACGGTGAGCGTGTCGAAACCCCGCTCCTCGATCAACTCAATTAATGCCTCCCGCAGCAGTTTCTGCGTCCGTCGAACGCGTAAATTGTTCACCGGCTGAGTCATTTTTCGCTCCTTGTCTCGTTTGGGACAAATATCCAAGGTTGAACCTTGTTTCTACTGACCTGCCTGACTACACTGGAGATTGGACAGGATAACTCATACGATACAGTATGTATCATACTCATCGATCTGTCAAACAAGAAGGAGTAGACAAAATGAACGATACCGATATTTCAGAGAAAGATAAGTTGATGGCAAGTCAAATGGAAAAGATGGTGCCTTCCTATGACTCGTACATGAAAAAAGTGACCGTGGGGCGGGAGCGCGTTTTACGTGAGGAGACAGTGAACCTGGCGCAGGTGAAAGCGGGGGATTGCGTCCTTGAAATCGGTTGCGGCACCGGGACGTTGACACTTGTCGCCAAGCGAAAAGCAGGAGCATCGGGCAAGGCGTTTGGCATTGACATCATCCCCGGGATGATCGAAGCCAGCCAGCGTAAGGCGGCGGAAGCCAATGAGGAAATTACTTTTCGATCAGGGAGCATTGACGATATTCCCTTTTCCGCAAATCAATTCGATGTCGTGATGTGCAGCTTCATGATCTTTCACATGTCTGAAACGACGAGGCGGAAAGGGATTGCAGAGATCCATCGCGTTCTCAAACCACAGGGACGACTGCTTGTGTTGGATATGGCTTTGCCGGCACAGCCCCTGCCCAGGGCAATTGCCAAAATGTTGTTTGGCGGTATGTTGGAACATGAATTGCAGGAACTGCGCCCGTTGATGGAGGCTTCTGGTTTTTCAAATATAGAAATTGCCCGGGCAAATTTTCGAATCCTTGGGCTTTCCGTCCTCGCTTACGTACGTGGCATTGCGCGGAAGGATTAGGCATTCCTCCTGCTATGATAAATTACCACTGCACGGTCGTAGGCTCACAGCCGTATGAAGTATTCAAGAGGGCGCTGGAGCAGATATTGAAATAACAAAACGGGACAGGCCTTTTATGGCTTGTCCCGTTTTGTTTCTGCTGGAATATTTTTTGAATTTTTTGTTATGGCTTTACCTTTTGTTTGAAGACATATTTCGCAGCCTCTGCGACAGTCTCTTTCTCATTGTAGAAGAAGACAGCCACCATGTCCCCATCTTCACGGATATGTGCATAGAACCATCCGTTCAGGCCAGAGTCGGCATACCCATCAATAACCTCGGTTTCTGTCCACTTCAACCATGCGCCATTCCTGTCCCCATTTTTGTAGTCTTCAAGGTTATTCCACCTGGCTTGTTCTACTTCATCTCCGAAGTCCGTTACATACTCACCATTCATCTTGAGTATGGTTGTGTACCCACTGGTGTTCGTCCAAAATGTCCTGCCTGTAAACGCATTTCCGTCCATTTTTTCCATTAGAAAGATGATGCCGATTGTCCACTTGGGGGTTTGCTCGACAGTGCCGTTCCATTCTTGAGGAAGCACAACCATGGTGGGGACTGCTGTGGGTTCCAAAGTTGGTGTCGGTGTTGGTGACGGGATCGGCGTTGCGGTTGGTTCGGGGGTGAAGGTGGGCGGTATCGGTGAAGGTGTAGCTGTAGGCGGGACAGGCGTTGAAGCGGGAGCGCACCCACTCAATAAAACCACGAGCATGACGAACACAAGAAATGCTGACTGAATTGACTTTTTCATTATCCTTATCTCCTTTGATTTGATTATGCGGGATTATGACGACTGTGATTTACACAGTGCCGCATAAATTCCTGACTCGAAGTCTTGTACAACGTTATTGTTGTATAAGATTTTCCATATTGTTTTCACTAACGATAAGCCAAAACTTTTACCAGCCTTTATTTTCCACCGTTAAGTTGTTGCATTATAAAACAAAACCCTGGTTGCTTCCCCACCTCCACCGCCACCTTGATGATGCGGTCAAGTCGGAAGGTCCGCTCCGCATTGTGAAGATGATGGAAGTAATTGTCGGTGAAAATTATACCGTCCCCAACTGGCGGGGGAACTAAACTACGAAACCCCGTAATCAAACTACGAAGCTTCGTAACTAAACTACGAAGCATGGGAACAAAACTACGAAGCTCCGTAATCAAACTATGAAGCTTCGTAACTAAACTACGAAGCGGGGGAACTAAATTACGAAACGTCGTAATCAAACTACGAAGCTCCGTAACTAAACTACGAAAAAGGGGAACAAAACTACAAGGTTCCGTATTCAAACTACGAAGCAGGGGAACAAAATTACGAAGCTTCGTAACCAAATTTAGGAAGCGGGGGGACTAAATTACGAAGTTCCGTCCCTAAACTTGAAACAAGGGGACGAAACTTCCAGCGAAGCTGTTTTACAGCAGGACACGGCTCTGCTGAAAGGCGCTGATTGAACTTTCACAAAAAACGGGAGGGGCTTTTAAGGCTTATCCCGTTTTAATCTCTATTTTCAATAAACCTTTCAAGAATGCAAGAAAAGCCTGTGGATTTGCAGAAGCGTGGAGATGGCTAGTACTCAATTCCTACCAGAATACCCCTTGTTTAAATGCCCATAGTGTTAAAGTGTTAGTGGTATGACGTTAAAGAAAATTTGATTCTATGCTTATTGACCAGATCATTGGAGATATTATGAACAAGAAACCATTGAAGCCCAAAAACAAAAAGTCTTCAAAAGCTACTCATCGAAGAGGTGGGCAATCTATTTCAGTCCTGAAATTGCATTACAAGTTTTGGATTCTGATTGGAACAATGTTTTTGGCAGGAATTGCTATATTTTTTGATGTTGAAACACCAGCAGTATGGACATTCCTGTATGGAATTGGCAGCTGGGCAGCATTGACAGCTAATCCTCAAAACTTGCCTAGATAAATTGAGTACAAATTCTCGTTCCTTCCCCACCCCGATATTAGGTCCAAGCGAAAAGTCCGCTCAGCGTTGCGGGTGTGACAGAAGGCTTGGGAGCAGGAAAAACTCGAAGTCATGTCAAATATTCGCCCAGACCTCAATTTTGATTGCTACTTTTTTAAACGCGCTCTGTGGATTGGGAGAGTTAGCCTCGTATTCCACCTGTAGAATGTTCGCTTGCGCTCTTATTTCTCTTGTCTCCAGTGTTACTGTCTCTCCTGGTTGAATTAATATCACCTGACCTTTTTGCCCCAATTCACTTCGCAGGTTTTCCCGTCTAAAACAAAAATCGCCTGCCAGTATTTTTGAGACCGTTTGAGCATCTCGCGCATCGAAAAGCCAAATCTCCAGGGCGGCTGCCTGTTTTGAGTTCATGTCCGACGCCTTTGCGGTCGTTATCCCACATTCGCCCACATAATGGGAGGATTTTTCAATTTCAAAAGACAGGTCAAAGAATTTATCGTCTGCCGTATAGGTAACCAGATACTCAGCAAGGGGTCTCCCGCTTTTCCCAGGTTCCGACTTTATTCCCTGATTGAGTTTTCTCAAGGCAACGTTTGATGCCTGATTTTTTGGAGATCGGATTGTTTTGAAAGGGTTCAAAAGTTTATATGGCGCCAATATTCGGAAAAGTGGGATTGCCAGGAACAGTACAACCACTGCGATGGGCAGATAGATACAGAGAAGAAAGGACAGCGAAATGGGCTGATCATTTGTGTCTGGCTGTACTGGCATGGTCGGGTTTGCTTGAGAGACCCATTCGCCTCGCCAATCTCCCAAATCGCCCAACACCGGACCAGACAAAGTCCCGCCCCCGTTTCCATCGCATGTGGAGATGCCATTTTCCATGACACCCGTTCCGAAAATGCGTCCTTGTTCGATATCAAGAATAAAATGAACAGCCTGTCCATCAAAGTAAAAGGAAATTGGGTGAGACAAACCATTTTCTTCGACAAAATCCCCTTTAAAGCTGGTCCATGGATTGCTGCCAAATGCCACCTGTCCGGAAACAGCGAGGTTGGCGCTGGGACCCTGACGGACAAATACCTGAAGTTTTAGATTGCAAATCTTCGAATTGTCGGATAGGGATACCGTGCGAGTGCAAGACGTCAAAAGAAAAATACAAATGGTGAGCAGGAAAGTCCCAACTGATTTATTCATATCCTCCTATTCCTTTCCAACCTCCACCGCTACTTCGATGATGCGGTCCAACCTGAATGTCCGCTCTGCGTTGCGGGTGTGACAGAAGGCTTGCAGGTAGATGTAGTCCGTCAGCCCGATGACTTCCTTGGGGGTGATCCAGCGTTCGGAGATTTCGCCGTTCTTGTCCATATATTTGATGAAGAGTCTGCGTCCGCTGTAGATGGCTTCGCTCAGTTCGGTCGGCAGGTACACGCCTTCCTGGGGCCAGGCGGGAGAGTTATAGATGCCGATGTAATCTTCGAGCGGCTTCCCGTTGGGCTTGAGCGCGTCCATCATGGCGAAGAAAAAATTCTTCAAGGTTAGCGCGTCCGACTGGGCGCGTGACGCTTGCGCCTTGGACGGGACGTTGAACGCCTCCGCCAGATAATTCAAGCTGTACGAGGGCAGGTCGAAGTAATCGCGAGCGAGGAGCAGGGTGTCGATCAGGTTGGGATATTCTGCCGTCCGCCCCAGTTTGCGGTATTCGTTATCGAGGAATTGCAGGTCGAACTTGGCATTGTGGCAGACGATGATCGTGTCCTTCAGCGCCGCTTCGAGTTGGTCGGTGACTTCGGCGAAGAGGGGAGCCGCCGCCAGCTTGGATTCGTCCAACCCGTTGACGTGAGCCGCTGACGGGGAGAGCTCCCGCTCGGGGTTGATGAGCATGTCAAGGGTGGATTTGATCCGCTTCCCCTCGGTCACGATGACGGCGATCTGGCAGATCCTATCCCCAAACCAGGTGGAAAGTCCGGTGGTTTCGACGTCCAAAAAGGCGAAGCGCGCGTTTGAAATATCAATCATGCCGCCTATCTTACCATGCCGAAGCCGTTCACCGCGAAGGGGCGAAGAGCACGAAGCTTAATGATTTTTTGCGTCTTTCGCGGCGCAAAGGGTTTCAATACACTTCCGGCACGAAGGTCTGGTCGGTGATGGGCGGGCGGATGTAGCCTGTGTCATCCTGACGCCGTGGGAGCTTCATCGGCTCGGGAGTCAGGTCATCGTAGGGGATCAGGCTAAGCAGGTGGGTGATGCAATTCAGGCGGGCGCGCTTTTTATCGTCAGAGTGGACGATGTACCACGGGCACTGTTTGGTGTCGGTGTAGCGGAGCATGTCGTCCTTGGCGCGGGAATATTCCACCCAGCGCGAGCGGGATTGCAGGTCCATCGGGCTGAGCTTCCAGCGTTTGGTGGGGTCGTCGATCCGCGCCTGAAAGCGGCGTTCCTGTTCCTCGTCGCTGACCGAGAACCAATACTTGACCAGGGTGATGCCCGAGCGCACCAGCATCCGCTCGAACTCGGGACAGGAGCGCATGAACTCGCCGTACTCCTCGTCGGTGCAGAATCCCATCACGTGTTCGACACCCGCGCGGTTGTACCAGGAACGGTCGAAGAGCACCATTTCGCCCGCGGCGGGCAGGTGCGCCACATAACGTTGGAAATACCATTGGGTCTTTTCACGGTCGGTAGGTGCGGGCAGCGCCGCCACGCGGCAGATGCGCGGGTTCAGGCATTCGGTGATGCGCTTGATCGCGCCGCCCTTTCCAGCCGCATCCCTGCCCTCGAAGATGACCACCACCCGCAGTCCTTTGGCTTTTATCCACTCCTGTAGTTTTACCAGTTCCAGTTGGAGCTTTTGCAGATGCTTCAAGTATTCCTTGTTCCCCAGCTTTTCCCCCTTCTCCTTCGGCTGGGACTCGTTCTCCGCTGACTCCTGCTTTGCTTTATCCTTTTTCTTCTTTTTTGACATGGCTGGCTCCCGAAAATGAAGATGAGCAAATCTAAAATCATTATAGGGATTGGAGTAGTGGTTGTCAAATCATGCGAAATGTCATTGCGAGGAGGGCGCTCCCCCCGACGAAGCAATCCCCTGTCATTAGGAGATTGCTTCGGGCTGGGTTTCGATACGCCGCAAAGAACAAGAGCGCGGCTACTCAACTACCAGCCCTCGCAATGACATGAACATCAACTTGTAGTATATTTCCCCCCTCAAAGGAACAGACTTCATGGCATTGGTCGGCTTACAGGATGTGAGCCTCGGCTTTGGGGGACCGAGGCTTTTCGATGGCATCAACCTCCAGATCGAGCAGGGCGAGCGGGTGGGACTGCTTGGTCGCAACGGCGCGGGCAAATCCACTTTGCTCAAACTGGTCAACGGGGATTTTTCTCCGCACGGCGGGAGCGTTTCGCGTCAGCAGAATTTGCGTTCGGCTTATCTTCCGCAGGAAGTCCCCGTCGATGTGACGGGCAGGGTGTTCGACATCGTTGCGGGTGGATTGGATTTGCCGCCTGTCCATGACGAGCATCACTGGAAAGGGCAGTTGCAAGTGGAGCAGGTCATCTCACGCATGGTGCTGGACGCGGATGCCCGATTCGAGACTTTGTCTGCGGGGATGAAGCGCCGCGTGATGCTCGCCCGTGGGCTGGTCCGCGACCCTGAGCTTTTGCTGCTCGACGAACCCACCAACCACCTCGACATCGCCTCCATCGACTGGCTCGAAGGCTTTCTCAAACGTTGGGGCGGCACGCTGTTGTTTGTCACGCATGACCGCGTCTTTCTGCAAAAACTCACCACCCGCATCATCGAACTGGATCGCGGTCAACTCTTCGATTGGAATTGCAGCTACACCACCTTCCTTGAACGGCGCGAAGCCATGCTCAGCGCCGAAGCCGAACAGAACGTCCTCTTCGACAAAAAGCTGGCGCAGGAGGAAGCCTGGATCCGCAGGGGCATCGAGGCGCGACGCACCCGCAACGAGGGACGAGTCCGCGCGCTCAAACGCCTGCGCGAACAACGGCAGGAACGGCGCGAACGACCTGGCAAAGTCAAGATGCAGATTCAAGCCGAGAAACGTTCGGGCAAGCTGGTCATCGAAGCGGAGAACGTCAGCTACGCGTTTGGTGACAAGCCCATCGTCAGCGACTTCACCACGACGATTCAACGCGGCGACAAGGTCGGCATTATCGGTCCCAATGGTTCTGGCAAGACGACCCTGTTGCGCCTGCTGGTTGGCGAGTTGACTCCACAAAGCGGCACGGTGGAATACGGCACGAACTTGCAGATTTCGTATTTCGACCAACTGCGCGCCCAACTCGACGAAAGCAAGTCCGTGCTGGATAACGTTGGGCAGGGACGGGACAGCGTCACCATCAACGGTAAGGCGCGCAATCTGAACGCCTACCTCGAAGATTTTCTCTTCACCAAAGACCGCATCAATGCACCCATCACCGCGCTCTCCGGCGGGGAACGCAACCGTCTGATGCTGGCGCGTCTGCTTGCCCAGCCTGCCAACCTGCTCGTGCTCGATGAACCCACCAACGACCTCGATGTGGAAACGTTGGAAATCCTCGAAGACCTTTTGCTCGATTACGACGGCACGCTGTTGATGGTCAGTCACGACCGCGCCTTCCTGAACAACATCGTCACCAGCACGATGGCGCTCGACGGCAGCGGACGGGTGACCGAAACTGTCGGCGGCTACGATGATTGGCAGAAGCAAAATGAATCGTCAGCGAAGCCAGAGTCCAAGCCGCGGATACCAACTGTCAGCGAGGCGAAGAACGAATCCCCGGCGAAGAAATTAAGTTACAAGGAGCAGCGCGTCCTCGAATCCCAAAAGAAGGAATTGGCGGAACTCACCCAGCGCATCGAAAAGCTCGAAGCAGATATCCATTCATTGACGGTGGAAATGGCAGCCCCGTCGTTCTATCAGCAGGACAGCGCCGAGATCGCGCGTGCCGCAAATCAATTGAAGGAAATGCAGGATGAATTGACGCAGGCGTATCACAGGTGGGAAGAGTTGGAAAATAAATTGTAGGGGCACAGCATGCTGGCCCCTACAATTGGCGGTTTCTCTAAAGCAAATCTACTTCGCAATCCCCAAATAACTTTCCATCACGCGCTTGTCGTGGAGCAGGTCCTGTCCCGTGCCTTCCATTTGGATGTTGCCGGTCTTCAGCACGTAGGCTCGGTTGCAGACGTCCAACGCAATCGAAGCGTTCTGTTCCACCAGCAGGATGGTCAGTCCGAGTTCCTTGTTCAAGCGGACGATGGTTTCAAACATCAGGTTGATCACGATCGGCGCTAGACCCAGCGATGGCTCGTCGAGCATCAGCATTTTTGGCTTGGACATGAGTGCGCGTCCCACCGCCAGCATTTGCTGTTCGCCGCCGGAGAGAGTTCCGCCGCGCTGGTTGATGCGTTCCTTGAGCCGTGGGAAGAGTGTGAAAACCTCATCCATTGTCGCTTCGATCTCGTGACGATCGTTGCGGGTGTAGGCTCCAGCCATCAGGTTTTCGCGCACCGAGAGCGGGGAGAAAATCCGCCGTCCTTCAGGGGAAAGGGTGATGCCGTCCTTGATGACCTCGTGCGATTCCTTCTTGAGCGGCTGTCCATTGAACATGATTTTCCCGGAGGTGAAAGACTTGACCGCCACGATGGTCTTCATCAGGGTGGATTTTCCCGCTCCATTCGCACCGATCACTGAGACGATCTCGCCCTTGTTCACGTGCAGGCTGACCTGGTTGAGAGCGCAGATACCACCGTAATAAACGGACAGGTCTTGAATATCGAGGAGGGGAGTATTATCAGTCATTTTTGGGTTCTCCCAGATAAGCGCGGACCACATCGGGATTGTTCTGGATTTCGGTCGGGGTACCCACCGCCAATAGTGAGCCGAGGTTCAGCACGTAGATTCGGGAATCGCGGCACAGGTCCATGACCACGTTCATGTGATGCTCGATCATGATCATCGTGTAGTGCATGGTGGTGTGAATCTCTCGGATGAGATTGATCAGGTCGTTGCACTCGTCATCGTTCATGCCTGCCGCAGGCTCATCGAGCAGAAGCAGTTCGGGATTGGTCGCCATGGCGCGAGCCATTTCCAGCCGACGCTGCAAGCCATAAGGCAGGCTCGAAGCGCGGGCGTGGGAATGCTCCTTCAAATTGACCATTTCCAACAGCTCCATCGCCTTCCTGCGGGTGTCGATCTCGATCCGTCGCGCGCGCGGGGTGCGGACGAAGGCTTCGGCAAGCGAATAATGCGGGATGCTGTGGAAACCCAGTTCCACATTTTCGTAAGCGGTCATTTGCGGGAACAGACGGATGTTCTGGAAGGTGCGGCTGATTCCCAACTGACAGATGCGGTCAGGGGACAGTCCGAGGATGCTTTTGCCTTTGAATTGGATTGACCCGGCAGTGGGTTTGATGGCGTTGGTGATCAGGTTGAAAATGGTAGTCTTGCCCGCGCCATTGGGTCCGATCAAGCCAACGAATTCACCCGGCTCCAGCTGGATGGAGACATTGTTGACAGCCCGTACGCCGCCGAAGTCTACTGTGAGATCTTTTACGTTGAGGATTTCTGTGCTCATGGCGGCTATCCTTCCTGCGGGGTCTGCCCGCGGCGGAAGAGCTTGTTCCACCAGACGCGCACGAATGCAAAGTTCATTTCCACATAGCCAAGCAAACCCTGCGGACGGAAGATCATCACGATCACGAACAGGAAGCCGTAGATGATCAAACGCCATTCAGCGAAGGTGCGCAACAGTTCGGGGAACAGCACCAGGATGAAGCCGGTGATGATGGGACCGATCAGCGATTGAATGCCGCCGAAGACCACCGCCGCCAGCAGGTCGGACGATTTCGTGATGGTGAAGAAGGACGGGGTGAGATAAGCGAAATAGAACGCCATCAGTCCGCCTGCCACACCGGCGTAAAAGGCGCTGATAAACAGGGCGGTCATCTTGGTCTTGAGCAGGTTCACGCCCATCATCTGCGCCGCCACTTCATCCTGGCTGACTGCGATGCAGTTCTTGCCGTACTGCGAGGTGACAAACATGTGGGCAAAGAAAATCGCCAGGATGACTGCGATCACCACCACAAGAAGGTTTGTGGGGTTGGGAAGGTTCATGTAACCAAATACGCCGCCGAGTTTGACCAGCAACGGTCCCAGCGGTTTAAAGAACATCCCAATGCCGCTCTCGGCAGTATTGATGCTTTCACCCAGACTCCTGGTGTTGTTCAACAACAGGCGGGTTGCTTCGGAAAATCCCAGCGTGGCGACGGCAAAATAGTCGCCGCGCAACTCGCTACGGAAGGCGGGGTAGCCGATGATGAAACTGGTCAAACCGGCGAATGTCCCCCCGATCAGGATTGCAATCGGGAAGGGGACGCCAAGTTCCTTGACGAAAATGGCGCTCATGTAACCGCCCATCGCCATGAACCCCGCATGGCCGATGGTGAACAAACCCGTATAACCGGTGAGAATTGACACGCCCAACGCGGCAATGATATTTATGCCGCCGAGGATGATGATTGTGTTGATGTATCCCATATTTCACCGTCCTCTATAGTTTTTCACCACTGCTCTTGCCCATCAACCCGTTGGGGAAGAACAGCAGGATGATGATCAGGAACATAAAGGAGAACAGGTCGCGATATGTGGAGGAGATGTAGCCCGAAACCATGGTTTCGAGGATGCCCAGGATCATGCTCCCTAAAATCGCGGCTGGCAGGCTTCCCAGCCCGCCCACGATGCTGGCAATCATCGCCTTGATGGTGACGATGCCCATCATCGGATAGACGGCATACTTGATGCCGTAGAAGACGCCTGCCACCGAGGAAAGCACGCCGGTGGCGGCAAAGACAACGATGGCGACGCCATTATTATTGATGCCCATCAGTGAGGCGGTCAGGATGTCGATGCTGCTCGCGCGGACACCGAGGCCCCATTTAGTGCGGTACAGGAATGCCCACAACAACGCCAGGACGAGAAAGGAGATTCCACCCGCCATCAGATCCATCCGCCCAATGGAAACTCCGCGGATGAAGATGGGCTGCAGCGTCTCGACCGGGAACTTGCGGAAGACACCACCGAAGATCAGGTTGAGGATGTTGACGGTCGCCAGGTTCACGCCCATGGCGGAGATCATCATAAAGAGGCGGGGCGCCTTGCGGGCGCGCAGGGGGCTGTATGCCAGTTTCTCGGTGGCCACCGAAAGAATGATGGTGAGAATAATTGAAATAATCGCGGCAAGCCAGAAAGGCATGAAAAATGAACTGATGGCGGTAAACGCCATGAACGCGCCAAATGCCATTAGTCCGTCGAATGCCCAGTTGGTGAAGTTGTATACACTGTACACCAGCGCATATCCCACCGCCAGCAGGGAATAGATCGCACCAATCGATATGCCACTCACCAGTTGTTGGATGAACAATTCCATAATGTGCTTCCCTTTCCAAAATCAAAGGGGGGTGTTTGCGGGCTGCAAACACCCCCGGTGAAGTAGTCGCTGCGACTTACTCGGGTTGGAAGGTTTCGGTGAGCTCCCACTGGCTGTTCTTGATGGTCATGATGAGCAGCGGCTTGTTGTGGGGATTGTGCGTATCGGGTTCCATGGTGACCTTGCTGGTGAACAACTGCACGTCGGTCATGGTCTCCAAAGCATCGCGGACGGCGGTGGGGGTGACATCACCCTTCTTGGCGGCCTCGCCGATGGCATATTCTATCGCCATCAACGCATCCAGACCGTAGTAGGTGTAGATGTTCGCCTGGACACCGTGCTTGGCTTCGAATGCCTTATTGAATTCGGCGAACTCAGGGGCAATGTCAGAGACACCGGTGGTCACGATTGCGCCTTCGAGTTGTGGTCCAGCCATTTCGAGTAGTTCAGGAACGAACACGCCATCCCCGCCCATCATCTGGACTTTCAATCCGAGTGCTTCCGCCTGTTGTGCGGCCAGACCTATATCCTTGAACGTATAGGCATCAACCACAAGCAGGTCGGCGCCGGCGTCCTTGATCTTTGCCAACTGGGCGCGGAATTCGGTATCGCCCTGGGTGTAGCCTTCCTCGGCGACGATCTCGCCACCGAGTTCAAGGAAGTGATCCTTGAAGAACTGATGCAGACCGACGGTGTAAGGTGAGGCGACATCGGTCAGGAAGGCGGCTTTGCGCAGTCCAAGCTTGTTGTAGGCGAAATCAGCCTGGGCATAGCCCTGATAGGGGTCGATGAAGCAAACGCGGAACATGTAGGGATGCAGTTTGCCGTCTTCGGTCACGGTCACATTGACGTTGGATGCGGTGGTGGCGACCATCGGCACTTTGGCGGTATCGGCAATGTCGGAAAGGGGGATGCCCGCAGATGACCAGGAGGGGCCAATGATGGCGACGGCTTTATCCTGATCCATCAAGCGTTTGGCGACTGTCACGGCGTCGGGCACTTCCGAACGGGTGTCGTAGACGACCAATTCGATCTTATAACCGCCGATCCCGCCCTTGGCATTGATTTCATCCACGTAATCCTGCATGGCAGGCACTGAGGCTGCACCGACGTAGGCGTCAACGCCGGTTTGCTCGGTGATGTACCCCACCTTGAGCACCTTCTCCCCGGAACCACAACCTGATAGGCTGGAAACGAGCAGGACGCCTATCATGAGCAAAAACAACCACTTGCGGAAAAACTGTGCGCTCTTATTCATACTACTTTTTCTCCTTGTGTTTTTTTGGACAACAATCCGACAGGATTACAAAAGCTGAAGGCGAGTTCAGCATATTGTCATGTAGTAGCGGTTTAATCTATTTTTTGCACAGGCAGGCAAGGACGACCATTGTCTCTTCCTGCATTTAATTTTGCTCCATGTTTTTAAGTTCCTAATTTAATTCCACCCCACATGTTCCAGATTGTACAAGTGTTTGAAGTGCTTGTCAATTCGACAAGCCATCGTCTAGTTTTAATTTTTGGCTATTTTTCGGGTTCTCTATGAAATTTTAACATACTCTTCGCTCTATTTAGGATATTCAAATCGACAAAGCCAAAAGTCAGCAAGGATTTTGGAGTGGGGGAAATTAGAAAAGTTGTTCCGAATCCGACAAAAACTTACTCCAAGGCATGTCCTTTGTCCGTCAAATGCCGATTCTGGGCAAAAAATTAGATTTGATTGCCTTGCAATACTCTGGCCCTTATTTTTGGTGAAACCAAAGGTATAATGGCGGATAACAGCTTTACTTTTTCACTCCACCCTATTTCGGAGGCACAAAAATGCTGGTAGATGAAAGAATGTCTCAAAGAGTTATTTCCATCCCGCCTGAGATGTCGATTCCCGAGGCGCTGGCTTTCTTCAAGAAACACCAAATCCATCGTGCGCCGGTCATGAAGGACGGCAAAATGATGGGCATCGTTACCGAGAGCGACCTGCTCAATGCATCTCCGTCTCCAGTTTCCACGTTAAGCGTCTGGGAAATGAACTACCTGATGAGCAAGGTGCCTGTCAAACAGGTGATGACTAAAAAAGTGATTACCGTTGAGGTGGGCACTCCCATCGAGGATGCGGCTCATGTTATGGTGGACGCCAAGATCGGCGGCATGCCTGTCACTAAAGACGGCAGGATCGTGGGAATCATCACGGAAACCGATCTGTTCAAGGTTTTCATGGAACTGATGGGCACACATGAAAAAGGTGTTCGCGTCAGCGTGCTTGCGGAGGATAAGCCGGGGGAGATTGCCAGAATATCCAGGTTGGTTAGCGACGCGGGCGGAAACTTCCTCGGCTTCGGTTCGTTTGCGGGACCCAATCCCAGCTTGATGAACGTTACCTTTAAGGTTACCGGCGTCAAGAAGGAAGATATCAAGAAGGTGTTGGGCAAGAATGTTAAGAAGATTTTGGACATCCGTTAGAACGCGGAAACTGGAAAGCGCATCATACTCCCGCCTAAGATACTGGCGGCAGGAACACCCCCAAGGACAGACTAGGAGTAACTGGGAGTGTTCCTTTTAATTTAATAGTTTCAAATGGAATGGGGTATTTTTTCGATCAATCTTATCGAAGCTGCATCGTTATTCCATGACCTGAAAGCGATATCCAAATCCGCGCTCATTGTGGATATATTGCGGGTGATCGGGATCGCGTTCCACTTTTTTGCGCAGGTGCCAGATGTAGCGGCGCACGAAACCGATTTCAGTCGCGTACTGGGGCCCCCAGACCTGCCGCGCCAGTTCTTCGCTCGAGAGCACTTCGCCCTTGCGGCGTATGAGCGCCACAAGCAGATTGAATTCGGTGGGGGTCAGGTTGATGGTTTGTCCGCCGCGCAAAACGCGGCGGGATGGAATATCCACCTGCAAATCACCCGCTGTGAAATGTTCGCCATTGGAAGTGTCGCCTTTGCGTGCCAGCACGGCTTTGATGCGCGCTCCCAGTTGGGCAAAGGAAAAAGGCTTGGTGACATAATCGTCCGCGCCCAGCGAAAAGCCGCGCAGGATGTCAGATTCATCATCGCGGGCGGTAAGCATGATGACGGGCATATCGCTCACTTCGCGGATGCGCTTGAGAGTCTCCCAACCGTCCATTTGCGGCATGGTCACGTCCAAAATAACCAGGTCGGATTTATGATCGAACATTTCCCGCAACCCGGCGCGCCCGTTGATGGCGCAGCGGGTTGTATGACCCTGCCCCCTGAGGAATTCGCACAGCAGGGTGCTGAGATTCTGGTCATCCTCGATCATTAATATTTCAGACATGGTCGCCCTCCTCCGGGGCATCGGCGGCAATGGGCATGGTAATGGAAAATGACGAGCCCGGCTCATCGAGTTTGGAACAGGCGGGGGAGCGGAGCGTCAACACGCCGCCCTGAGCCTCGGTCAATTTTTTGGCAAAATACAAACCCAATCCCCAGCCGGATGGGGTGCTCTCGCCGCTTTCTCCGCGCTGGAAACGCTCGAAAATTTTATCCTGCATTTCGTTGGGGATGCCTGCACCGTGATCGATTACCTCGACACGGACGCTGTGGGCGTTGACGTGGACCTCGATCTCAATCGGCGCTTTGGGCGGGGAATATTTGTCGGCGTTGAGCAGCAGGTTGCGGATGACTTGTTCGTAGTGGATTTCATCAGCCCAGATGGGCGGGATCGCGGCGGGCAGGTTCCACTTGACCACGCGGCGCGCTCCGAGGCTGACCTCCACAGAGCGATAAATAATCGGGGTAACGGCGACAGGTCCCAGGTTAAAGGTAAGACGTCCAGCTTCCAAACGGGAAACATCCAAAATTGTTCTCACAAACTCGGTTAGACGGGCGCTTTCATCCATCATGGCTTCCAGTGTGAGACGCGAGGCGGGCGGGAGGCTGTCGGAAGATTGCAGGGCAACTTCCAGCCCACCGTTGATGGCAGTGAGAGGGGCGCGCAATTCGTGGCTGACAAGCGAGACAAATTCGGATTTCATTTCATCCAATTTTTGAAGCTCGCGGTTGGCGTTATCCAGTTCGGCGTTACGCTGCTCGAGCGCAGTTGTGCGTTCGATGATTTTGTTTTCCAGTTCGCGATTCAGGGCGTGGACTCTGGCAATGGCTTGCTGTTCCGCTGCCATCAACTGACGCATCCAACCGATGATGAGACCTACACAAAGCGGTCCCATCATCCCGAAGATTATAACTTCGCTGACAAAAGACAGGTCGAAATGTATTTCATTTTCGAGTCCATGTTCTACAAATTCAAAGATAATGGCTGTGGCGCCCAAAACCAACGGCAACGCCCATTGCAGGACATTGAGGGTGGAAAAGCGGTTTTTGTTTAAATGGGTGGACGGGGTTGTTTCCATTAAGCAAATTATAATCTTTTTGGTCGGGAAAGTGGAAATTAGGACAATATTGAGACAATTTGTGACTGTACGTGGACATGAATGAGTGGTATCTTAAGCCCAAGATTAAAGCCAGATGTGCCCAAGCTACATCTGGCTGGTAATTCTTAATTTCACAAAAGGAGAATGCTTATGAACAAACGTTATTTCTATATCCTAGCCGTTGTTCTGGGACTCGCGCTTGTGTTAGCCGCTTGCGGCGGCGCGACCACCGAAGCCCCTGTTGCTGTAGCGACTGAAGTTCCCGCTACAGAAGCCCCAACAGCGACGCCGGTTCCCACAGTGGACCCTGCTGAAGCGATCATACCGATTTTCGCTGAATCGGGTCATGCGGATGCAACGGCGCTGGCTTTCACCGATTGGGATGAAGCTGACCCGAAGGAAGTTCCGGTAACCTGCGCCAAATGCCATACCAGCGCCGGCTATCAGGATTTCATTGCCGACGGCAAGGTCGATGCGGCTGTGCCTGCCGGTCCGTCCGGCACGCTCGAATGCGAGACCTGCCATAATGACACCGCCAAAGCCATGACTTCGGTGACATTCCCCTCCGGCATCGTCGTCGAAAACCTCGGCCCAGAGGCGATTTGTATGACCTGCCACCAGGGACGCCAGTCCAAGGTTAGCGTTGACAAGAAGATCACTGATTTTGCTGTGACCGATGTCGATGCGGTTGTTCCCTCCATCAAGGACAAGGACGGCAAGGATGTGTTCTTTACCTTCCCCAATGTCCATTATTTCGCCGCTGGCGGTACACTCTACGGCTCACAGGTCAAGATGGGCTACGAGTACGATGGAAAATTGTATGATGCCAAGCACCAGCACGTCGATGGCTTTAATACCTGTCTCGGTTGCCATGATCAGCACAGCCTGGAAGTCAAGGTCGAAGCCTGCTCCGAGTGTCATGAAGGCGTCGCCAGTGTTGACGACCTCAAGAACATTCGCGAACCCTCGTCCGCCCAGGATTATGATGGCGACGGTGATGTGACCGAAGGTGTTGCCTTTGAAATTGCGGGTTTGCAGGAAACCCTGCTTGCCTCGATCCAGGCGTATGCAAAGGAAGTTGCCGGCAAAGGCATCGTCTATGACACCGCCACACATCCCTACTGGTTCGCTGACGAAGACGGCGATGGTGCGGTTGACCAAAAAGATGGCAAGAACGTTGCCTACAACGCCTTTACCGCCCGCCTGATGAAAGCCACCTACAACTACCAGGTCTCCGTCAAGGATCCCGGTGCGTTCGCCCACGGCGGCAAATACATCATCGAACTGTTGGTTGACTCCATCGAAGACCTCAACGCCAGCGAAAAACTGACCACCAAGTTCGATGCGACTACACTGGCTCGTGAAGATGCCGGTCACTTCAACGGCGCTCGCGAAACCTGGCGTCACTGGGACTTCGATGCCGACGGCAATCCCATTTACACGGTTGAAGCCGCCTGCGCCAAGTGCCACAGCGGTTCAGCCCTGCCCATGGTTCTTGCGGGCGAGACCATTCCCGAAGCAGGCGTTCCCGCCGGTAACGGTTTGATGTGCGTAACCTGCCATGACGGCGCGAACTTCCCCGCCCGCTATGCGGTCAACGAAGTTGAAATGCCCTCCGGCAAGAAAGTCTCCTACGGTGAAGGCGCTGATTCCAATCTCTGCATCCAGTGCCACCAGGGCCGCGCCTCCAAGACGACCATTGACAAGAAGATCGAGCAGTTCGCTGTCGCCGATAAACTTGACGAAGTGGTCGCCCCGATCACTGTGGACGGCAAGGAAATCAAGTTCAGTTTCAGCAACGCCCACTATCTTGGTGTTGGCGCCGTGTGGTTCGGCACTGACGCCCAGGGCTTCTATGAGTACGAAGGCAAGACCTACGTCGGCACCAACCCGCACGCTGAAGTGGATGGAAAAGCCGGTTGTGTCGGTTGCCATGACGCCCACACTGGTGAACCCAAAGTGGAAGCCTGTGCAGCCTGCCATGGCGATGTTGCGATGGACGATCTTCGCGGCATGAGTTCCACTGGCGATTACAACGGCAACGGCGACGTTACTGAAGGCATGCGCGCTGAATACCGCGCCCTGCGCGATGTCATGTATGTCGAACTTCAGAAGTATGCCAAGTCAACTGCTGGAACCGGCATCACCTATAACCCGGATGTTTACCCCTACTGGTTCGTCGATGCCAACGGCGACGACAAGGCTGATGAGGTTGATGGCAAGACAGTGGCTTACTCAAGCTGGACTCCCCGGCTGCTCAAAGCCGCCTACAACTACAACTTCCTGCGCAAGAATCCGGATGTCCACATTCACAATGGCAAGTACGGCATTCAGATCGCAATCGACACCATCGAAGACCTTGGTGGAGATGTGACCAAGTTTGTTCGACCATAGTTCGTAGCAAGCAGTAGTAAACATGACTCACCCCAAAAAACCGGGGTGAGTCATGTTTTTTGAAATCCATCGACAAATTATCCCAGGTTCTTGAATTGACAGTTTGTGCCTGCCCGCCGTTTGCAGAGTATGAAGATGGGCATGGCAGAGGAATTATGTTTGTTTTTTTCTGTGTCGTTGTGAATTTAATCTCCATCGGAAAATTTCGCGTTATACTGTCTTTAACTAATCCTGCGCTCATATCTGGAGATGTAATGCCTGCCATATACGTTGCGAGTTTTGGAAAGCTTTATCGTGGAGGGAATCTCAATGAATGATACGTCTGCCAACCCGGTTTTCGTGGCGCTGTTATTTATCCTGCGATGTCTTGTTCCGCTTGCCATTTTATTCGGGATTTCCTACCTGCTCCGCAAGATGGGATTGGTGGCTGTCGAGGAACCCGAACCGCCTGACAAGACGGATCAAGACAGCGGGATGATGGAAGATGCCGCTGTTCCCCCCGTTCAATCCACAACGGCAATTCCCAATGAAATACCATCCGTCGAAAACAACAAGGAGTCGTAGCCAATGACACCGCGCACCTTTCATCGGCAGGTCTTCTGGCTGATCGCGGCGGGCACGCTTGCCTTGCTGATCAGTGTTTCACTCTCCGTATCGCCTGTCAACGCCAAGCCTCCCGCGCAGGAGACGGAGAAATACTGCCTGTCCTGTCATGGGGACGAATCCCTGAGCATGACCCTGCCCAGCGGCGAGACGCTCTCCCTTTATGTCGCACAGGATGACCTCGATCATTCCGTGCACAGCACCGTTGGGATCGAGTGTGAAGCCTGCCATAACAATATTACCGAATACCCGCATCCCGAAAATAAATACCAGTCGAAACGCGAACTTTCCCTCGCCTATTACCAGACCTGCGAGAAATGTCACTCCGCGAACTACGAGAAAGCTCAAGACAGCATGCACGCCCAGGTTGCCGCGGAGGGGAACAAGAATGCCCCGGTCTGTACTGACTGCCATGGCGCGCATGACGTTCGCCCTGCCAATGAACCCCGTTCCTTGATTTCTGAAACGTGCAAACAGTGCCATTCCGAAATCGTCGAGTCCTACCGCCAGAGTGTACACGGCGCTGCGCTGATGGCTGATGAAAATCCCGACGTCCCCGTCTGCACCACCTGCCATGGCGTCCATAATATTCAGGATCCGCGCACCAGTCAGTTCCGTGTGGACGAGCCTGAACTGTGCGCCGGCTGTCACGCGAACAAGGAGTTGATGGACAAGTACGGCTTGTCTGCCGATGTGTACAGCATTTACAAACGCTCCTGGCACGGTGTGGATGTTTCCGTCTACAAGGCGAAGTGGCCCACCATCTGGCACGATAGTGCGGTCTGCTCGGACTGTCACGGCATCCACGACATCCGTTCCACGGACGATCCCGCGTCGATGGTGAACAAACAGAACCTGCTCACCACCTGTCAGCAATGCCATCCCACGGCGGGACCAAACTGGACCGACGCCTGGACCGGTCACAACGAGATCAGCCTGGAGCGGACTCCCTTCCTTTTCTACGTGGAAAAATTCTATGGTTCCTTTACCTCGTTTGTCTTATGGATATGTGTCGTTTATGTCGTCCTGCAATTTGTTCGCTCCGTTGTTGATCGCATGAGGAGTAATCGACCATGAGCGGTAAAAAAATCAAAGCCACCCCACATGCCCGGCATGAGCGCGCCTTCGCAAGATTTACTCCTGGTCAACGCTGGGAACATGCCCTCTTATTGTTGAGCGGGCTTGTCCTTTTGTTGACAGGACTGCCCCAAAAATATCGCGAGTTTTCCATCAGCCAGGACCTGCTCTCGACGCCCGAACAGATATTCCTGATCCGTCAGATTCATCACATCGCCGCCATCGTGCTGGGGCTGGAGATCATCTACCATCTGGGACGCATCCTCTTTTTGATGGGCCGCCGCAGCTTGCCGGGCGACCTGCTTCCCACCATGCAGGATGTGCGCGACGCCTGGCACATGATCCAGTATTTGCTCTTCATCCGCGGGGACAAACCTAAGTTCGGACGCTACAACTTCGAGCAGAAGGTGACCTATTGGTTCGTCTTCTTCGGCATTGCCATCATGAGCATCAGCGGATTGATCATCTGGTTCCCGGTGCAAGCCACGCAGTTCCTCCCCGGTGGGGTGGTGCCGGCAGCCAAACTGGCGCACAGCACAGAATCGGTGGTGATGTTGATCTTTATTGTGATCTGGCACATCTATCACGTGCATCTCGAGCGCATCAACCTGAGCATGTTCACAGGATACCTGAGCGAAGATGAAATGCGCGTTTTTCACGAGAAGGAATACGAGCGTCTTGCCCGGCAGTCGGGGGAGGGAAAGTGATGCGACTCCGTAACCTGCTTATCCTGGCTGGACTTGTGGCTTGCCTCGCCAGTTTTGGACTTGCCATGGTGCCGGCTTCGGCGGACTCGCTTTCCACAGTCGAGGCTGCTCCATTGTTTTCCCCTCAGACGGCGGGCAACGACCTGTGTTTTTCCTGCCATACCAGGGAGGGCTTTTCGGTCGAACTGGACAGCGGGGAGGTCCTGCCCCTGACCATCGACCAGGAGGCATTCGAGAAAAGCGTGCATGGCGAGAGTCAGGTCGCCTGCGCTTCATGCCATGTGGATACCCCCAGTTTTCCGCATCCCAAGCGGACGACGGAAACCCTGCGCGACGTCACTTTGAAATATTACACCTCCTGTCAACAGTGCCATGCCGAGCAATTCACCCAGACACTGGACAGTGTCCATCAAAAGGCACTGGCTGCCGGAAATACAAATGCGGCGGTATGCGCCGACTGTCACGACCCGCATACCCAGCCACGCTTGACCGACTCTGCAAGCGGGGAACTGCTTCCCAGCGCCCGCCTGCACGTGCCTGATACCTGTGCCCAATGCCATAGCGCCATTTACAACACATACGAACAAAGCGTTCATGGCGCGGCTCTGACCCAGGAAGGCAACACGGACGTGCCGACCTGCATCGACTGTCACGGTGTTCACAACATCCAGGACCCCACAACCGCCACCTTCCGCAACAGCACGCCCTATCTGTGCGCCACCTGCCATACGGACCCGGAGTTGATGGGGAAGTATGGTCTTTCCACCGAGGTGTTGAACACCTACGTGGCGGACTTCCACGGCACCACCGTGGTGCTGTTCGACAAGGAGTTTCCCGACCAGCCCACCAACAAACCCGTCTGCACCGATTGTCATGGCGTCCACGATATTGCCAAAGGCGACGACCCAGCCAAGGGTTTGGCGGTGAAGGAAAACCTGCTCGCGCGGTGCCAGAAATGCCATCCAGATACAAGCTCCAATTTCCCGGACGCATGGCTTTCACATTACATCCCTTCACCCGAGAAGTATCCAATGGTTTATTATGTGAACCTGTTCTACAAGTTCTTTATCCCCGGCGTGCTTCTCCCCATGGCGGCTCTGGCGGTCATGGACTTTACCCGCATGACGATCAACCGCTATAAAAAGAAGAAGCCCGCAGAAGTTCATGAAGCTCCCCAGTCTGCAGCCGAGGAGACAAAAGAGCAAGCGCCTCCGCCTCCCGATGAAGAAATACAACCCAAGGTCGAGGAAACACCCGTGACCCTTGAAAATGCGGAGGTCGACGAACAGGAAACGCTTCCCGCTGCCCAGGTCGACGAAACGGGTGAGGTGGATGAATCCTCTCCCGTGTCCGGCGAATCAAATAACGATGGCGAGGAGGCGGCTCATGACTAAAGACACCCAATCCCCGCAGGAAAAAGTTTACGTTCGCTTCGACCTCGTACAGAGACTCCAGCACATCGTTTTCCTGGTCTCCTTCACCGTGTTGGGCTTCACCGGTTTGCCGCAAAAATTCCCGCTTTCACCGATCAGCCTGGGGATATTCAAGGTGTTGGGCGGCATCGAAGCCACGCGCCTGGTCCACCATACGTCCGCAATCGTGATGATGATCGTCAGCGTGTTTCACGTGCTGGAAGTTCTCTATCGCATAATCGTCCTGCGTACGCCCATCTCGATGATCCCATGGATTAGCGATGCCGTGCACGTGTATGAGGACGTGCTGTATTATCTCGGCTTGCGGAAACACAAGGCATACTACGGCAGGTATTCCTACGCTGAAAAGGCGGAATACCTTGCCCTGCTTTGGGGAACGATTGTCATGGGGTTGACCGGCTTCATGATGTGGAATCCTATCTCCACCCTGCGAATCCTGCCCGGTGAGGCGGTTCCCGCCGCCAAAGCCGCGCACGGCGGCGAGGCAATCCTGGCTGTCCTTGCCATCATCATCTGGCACTTTTATCACGTACACATCAAGCACTTCAACAAGAGCATGTTCACGGGCAAGTTGAGCCATGAGGAGATGGAACACGAACACCCCGCTGAACTCGCGCATCTCAATTCGGGAAAGCAGCCCGATCCCATTCCACCCGCCGTCCTGCGCAAGCGGCAGTATGTGTACGCTCCCATTGCCGTCGTGATCCTTGCCGTTTTTAGCTACGGGTTCTATTACTTTGTGGGATACGAAACCACGGCTGTCGTCAATCCGCAGCCGCAGGCGACCCTGCCTGTGTACGTGCCGCAGACTGCGACTCCGTCACCGCTGCCCACTTTGACGCCTACGCCTTTGCCGCCAACTGTCACGCCGATACCTGTTACTGACACCTCAGGCTCGGCGCCGGTGACAGCGACTCCCACGCTTTCCGATGACGACTAGATGCCTGTCGTGCCTGGAGAAATAAATCGTTCTGTACGGAGGAGTGTGTGCCAAAGCGCGCTCCTCCATAATTTTTGGAGGTGTTCATGAAGAAAATCACGGAGCGTTTGGGGCGTTTTTTTGCTCCAGCCCCGGGCTCATCCCGCTGGGCATACATATTACCGTATCTGGTTCTGACCATTGTTTTTATTATATTATTTGCGGGGGGAACCTATGGCTGGGAGCGCACCAACTCCACGGAGTTCTGCGGAACAGCCTGCCATACCATGCCGCCCCAGGGTGTGACACATATGAATTCCCCGCACGCAAATGTCACCTGCGAGGAATGTCATATTGGTCGCGCATCGTTTGCCGACCAGTTCACGCGTAAATCACAGGCGCTGCACGAAATCTACTACATGACCTTCTCGCTTTACGAGTACCCGATCCGCGCCAAGGCATTGCGTCCCGCGCGCGATACCTGCGAAAAGTGCCATCTCCCGGAGACCTTCACCAGCGACAGCCTGCGGGCGATTAAGCACTTTAATGGTGATGAATCGAATACGGTTTCGACCACCTACCTGATCCTGAAAACCGGCGGCGGCGATAAACGCCAGGGACTTGGCAAGGGCATTCACTGGCACATCATGAACAAGGTCGAGTACTATGCCACAGATTCATTAAATCAGGAGATTCCCTACGTCCGCGCTTATAACGACGACGGTACATTTGCGGAATACACCGATGTCGAGTCTGGTTTTGACCCCGCCACTATGGATGAAAGCCAGCTTACGCAAATAGACTGTACCACCTGCCACAATCGTGTCTCGCACAATTTTGCATATCCTGCGGATTCGGTTGACGATGCAATGTCCCGCGGTGTGATCGACCCGTCCATCCCGTCCATTCGTCAGAAGGCAGTGGACGTATTGTCCGCCGGGTATGAGACTCGCGATGATGCGATCAATGCCATCGCCGCTCTCGAAGGGGATTACAGGAATAATTTTTCCGACTACTATGGGCAGAACGGCGAAAAAGTCCAAAAGGCAGTGGCGGAGCTTCAATCCATCTATGACCGCACCGTGTTCCACGACCAAAAAGTCGATTCGACAACGCACCCCGACAACCTCGGACATGTCAATTCCCCCGGTTGTTTCCGCTGTCACGACGGTAAACACCTCAACGACAGGAACGAGGCTGTGCGCCTCGAATGCAACCTTTGCCATTCCATTCCCATTGTTTCCGGTGCTAAGGATTTGGTGACTAATATCGAGATCAACAGCGGCGGCGTCGAACCGGATTCGCACCTCAACCCCAACTGGATCAGCCTGCATAACAAATCCATGGATCAGACCTGCGCCCAATGCCATACCACCGAAGGCGCGGGCGGCACAAGCGACACATCCTTCTGCTCGAACAGCGCCTGTCATGGGAGTGTCTTCACGTATGCCGGGTTTGACGCCCCCGCCTTGCGCGAAATATTGAAGGATCAAATTCCGACCCCGCCACCCACCCAGGCGGCAACATCATCTGCCCCATCCAGTTATGACGCAAATATTGGCGCGCTCTTTGTGTCAAAATGTGGAGCCTGCCACGGGACTGCCGCTGCCGGCGGATTAAACGTCACCACGTATGCAGACCTGATGAAGGGCAGCAAAAATGGCGCGGTAATCACACCGAATGACTCTGCCAACAGTTTGCTGGTGAAAATTCAAAGTGAAAAGCACTATCTGAATCTCACTGAAGAAGAATTGGAATTGATCGGGCAGTGGATCGACGCGGGCGCGCCGGAGAAGTAAACAGTACACAGGTAGATAAAACGAGTCGTTCTCAAATGAGAGCGACTCGTTTCTATAGTAGACCTCTTGCATAAGTGTGCCATAATAGGCACATGAGATACGAAACCGTACAAGTGCTCAAAGATGAAGAATTCAAGCGGTCAACAGGCGTTCAGCGAAAGACTTTTGAACAGATGCTCCAGGTTGTCGAGACG
>JACRBJ010000088.1 GCA_016234555.1 Chloroflexota bacterium
CACACAGACATCGCCCATCCCCTTGTTGCCTGGACGCACCTATTACTGGCGCGTTCGCTCGTGGTCTGGGATAAACGGGACGGGCGATCACAGTTCCTGGTCACTGGTACGCACGGTCAAGGTCAAGTTTGTGGCTCCCACACTTACGTCGCCTGCCTCGGGTGTGACAACTGTTCCCGTCCGCCCGACTTTCACCTGGGACGAGGCTGGCAACGGCTTGTGGACCAACTTCACCCTGCAGGTGGCGACTAACAACACCTTCACCACGGGTTTGAGAAGCTTCACTGTCAACGCCCCCGTTACCCGATACACGATTCCTGCCACCCTGCCTGCCCTGACACCAGGCACCATTTACTATTGGCGTGTGAAGATCAACGGGGTGTATACGCCAGTTACTTCAACGAGCCAGAGTTTTACCACGGCACCGTAAACCAAATATAGCTGTTTGACGTCTCTTGGTTTGATTTGAATTACCCTGCCTCCCTTATGTGGAGGCAGGTTTGCATTTTTGTAAAATGTGTTTAGTTGCATTTGTGATGAACAGGACAAATAGTCCATTGTGCAATGTTGCACTTATGGCGATACTTGCCTAAACACATTTTTGAATCGGAGGAAGTTATGTCTCGCCGCATCCATTTTTTATCCATTCTATCCATTGTCCTGTTTATGCTGGCAGCCTCGTCGCTGGTTGTGGATACCACACCCGTCGAAGCCAGCCCGCGTCTTGTGTCCCGCAGTGAGCCTCTCATAGTGGATCACCGCCATACGGACATCAGCCAAATCCCCGAATACTGGATCAATCAAGCCAAGACCATGCTGCGCCTCAGTTACGGTCACACTTCCCACGGCAGCCAATTGGTGAGCGGCATCGGGGCGATCTACGCCGTCGATCCCTTGTATGCTTTCAATACGAACGGCAGCATTGCCAGCGGCATACTCTCGCTGGACGATACCACTCCCAGCGGCGATCTGGGAAATCCGGACCGAACTACCTGGGCGTCGCTGACACGCACCTATCTGAACGGTCCGAGCGGGACAGGTCCCAGCCGCAACGCGGTCATGTGGTCGTGGTGCGGGCAGGTCAGTTCGGCGACCACAACTGACATCAATACGTACCTCAACTTGATGAATCAACTCGAGACCGACTACCCCGATGTTACCTTTATCTATATGACTGGTCACCTCGACGGGTCAGGCGAAAGTGGAACCCTGAAAATCCGCAACCAACAAATCCGCGATTATGCGCTCACCAACAACAAGGTGCTCTTTGATTTTGCCGATATCGAGAGCTACGATCCCGCCGGCACGTACTATCCCAACGAGTCGGATGCCTGTGCCTGGTGTACCACCTGGTGCTCGGCTCATCCGGGAGACTGCCAGAATCTGACGTCAAGCTGCGCTCATTCGCATCCTTTTAATTGCAAGATGAAGGGACAGGCTTTCTGGTGGATGATGGCAAGACTGGCAGGCTGGCCCGACCCGGACGCCGCTGTCGTCATTTCCGGTAATGCCGGCGCCAGCAATGTGACGTTGAGCTATACCGACGTCACACCAAAAAGCGTCACATCCGATAGTGACGGGGACTATTCCATAACCGTTCCAAAGGACTGGTCTGGCACTGTGACCCCGTCCAGGTTGGGATTTATCTTCTCGCCTGACAGCATTACCTACCCCGCCCTGTCTGCGGGTCAGACCGGACAGGATTACGTTGCAACTGACATCTCGCCGAAGGTTCTGTCCAATGTGCGAGTCAACGCAGATCCCACCAGCCTCACGACTGTGGATTTTGCCGTCACCTTCTCCGAAGCCGTGACCGGGGTGGATGCATCTGACTTCAAGCTGACCACCACACTTCTGACTGGAGCGTCCATCACCGGGCTCAGTGGATCGGGAGCGGGTCCCTACACGGTCACGATCAACACCGGCACGGGCAACGGCACGATCCGCCTGGACCTCCGCGAGACGGCAACCATTCAAAACCTGGCGGGGATTCCTTTCTTCGGGCCGAACTCAAGCGGTGAAACCTACGCGGTGGACAAGGGATATGCGCCCACGGTTCCCGTTTTGGTTTCACCGGCGAGCGGCGTCCTCATCACGGGTTACAAACCGACGCTGGATTGGAACGACTCCTCCGAAGTAATTGCGCTGGCAAACGACTGGTCGTATGAGGTCAATGTGACTTCGCCTTATGGCTACGATCAAACGTTCAACACTCCCAGCGGACTTTCCAACTCATCCTACACTTTCACCAGTTCCCTGCCCGCCAGCACCACATTTACCTGGAAGGTGCGGGCATACAACGATCAGAACCAATACAGCGCCTGGTCCGCGCCGCGTACCTTCCGAACGGGGACAAAGCTGGATACGCCCATCTTGACCTCGCCGGCAGATGCTGCCACGCTGGACAACAAACGGCCGACCTTTGGCTGGGAGGAAAACCCCGGCGCGGCGTCCTACACCCTGCAAATACTGAAGGGAACCGTAGTCGTAAATACAGGCACGATCATCGCTCCGCTGCACACCTATACCCCCGCGGTTGATTTGCTTCCCGCCACGACATACACATGGAGGGTGAGGGCAAATAACGGGGTGAACACCGGCGAATTTTCCGATCCATTTGCCTTTACCACCAGCGCCAACCCGCCCACGGTGCCAGTTATGCTCCTGCCCGCCAATGCCGCTCTGCTGGATAGCGTCGTGACACAAACCCTCACGTGGAAGCCGGTCACCCCTGTTATCAACCCTGCCAGTCCCGCCGCCCTCAGTTATGAGGTCGCGTATGCAACCAACAGCGCCTTCAGCGGGTCCACGGTCACAACTGTTTCCGCTCCCCAATATTCGCTGACAGTTGGCGTGCTTTCGCCCAATCTCACCTATTATTGGCGTGTGCGTTCGTGGTCTGAGGCAAATGCTACGGGTAACCATAGTGCCTGGTCTGCGACACGTACTTTCCGTACGAGACTGGCAACCCCGGTGCTGAACCTGCCGGAAACCAATGCCGTACTGAACAACAAACGTCCGACCTTTAGCTGGGATGAAGTGCCCGGAGCGACCACCTACACCCTGCAAATCCTGAGCGGCGCAAAAGTGGTCAATTCGGGCACGATCAAGCCGCCCGCTTATGTGTACACCCCTCTTGTTGACCTGCTTCCCAATACTGTCTACACCTGGAAGGTCAAGGCAAATGGGGTGAACACCGGCAACTACTCCGTGCCGTTTACCTTTACCACCAGTCCCAACCCGCCCAAGCCGCCAGTGTTGCTCGCTCCTATAAATATCATCCTGGTGGATAGCGCTGTGCCGCAAATCCTAAAGTGGAACCCGGTTTTGGCAGTGACCACCACCAGCCCCGCCACCACCTATCCTGTTGCCGCAAGCTATGAAGTCGAGTACGCGATGAACAGCACCTTCAGCGGCGCCAGTGATACCTTCGTCACCGTCAACGCACCCACAACAGAGAAATCCATCACGCTCCAACCCGGACGTACCTACTACTGGCGGGTTCGCTCGTGGTCTGGCGTGGATGCGACGGGCAATCGCAGCGCCTGGTCGGCGGTACGGACGATCAAGGTCAAGTATGTGGTTCCCACCCTCACTTCACCTGCGGCTAATGCAACGGGGGTGCCCCTTCGTCCGACCTTCACCTGGAGTTCGGCAGGCAACGGGTTGTGGACCAGTTTCACGCTCCAGGTGGCAACGAATGACAAGTTCACAACGGGGTTGAGAAGCTTCACGATCAAAGCGTCGGCTACAACCTACACAATTCCTGCCACCCTGCCCGCTCTCGCGCCAAACACGGCCTACTACTGGCGGGTGAAGATCAACGGGCTGTATGTTCCCGTCCTGTCTGCAAGCCAGCGTTTCACCACGACTCCATAAGCCAATTGCAACAATCAAAGCGCCTCTGAGAAATCAGGGGCGCTTTTGCGTTGGGTTACTTTGGCATTTTACATTCTGGATAGGATTATTCCGAATACCTGTAACCGGCTACAGGTCACAAAATCGGGGTCTTATAGTAGGATGTGTGTCAATAAATCATACAATTTTTTGGAGAAATAAATATTCTAAGAAACAGTTTCGTCTTTCACATGCTTATTGCAATCTGCCCTTTTGACTCCATCCAGTGGTGACGAAATTTGGGGTGGCAGTTGGAATATCCAGACCAATAGCAGGGATAGATTACACGTTTTCCTTTGTTTCGAAAAACGGAGTTTCAATTTATGGATGCTTTGCCTCGTGAAAAATTTCATGCGGGTAACGTGAACCAACAACATTCAACAAGGTTATAAGGAGAATACATACTATGAAAACACGTCCTATTTTCTTTTCCCTCATCATGGCGCTTGTCTTGCTCGCCAGTGTGGTATTTCAGGTGCCCATGGTCATGGCAGCCGGGACCTGGCAAACTGTAGGCGCTGCCGGCTTTTCTGCCGGTACTGTACTTTATACCTCTCTTGCCTTTGATAACGGCACGCCTTATGTGGCATATATGGACGCGGGCAATAGCCTCAAAGCCAGTGTGAAGAAATATAATGGAAATAATTGGGTGCAAGTCGGAATTGCCGGTTTTACCGCTGGTAAGGCACAATACATTTCCCTTGCCATTGATAACGGCACACCCTATATAGCGTATAAGGACGTGGGCAATGGGGACAAAGCCAGTGTAATGAAATTCAACGGGGCGAATTGGGTGCAAGTTGGCACCGCTGGTTTTTCCGCCGATGCAATATATTACACCTCCCTTGCCATCAATAACGGCATACCCTATGTGGCATATTCGGATAACGGCAACGAAGGCAGAGCCAGTGTGATGAAATTCGACGGAAATAACTGGGTGCAAGTCGGTTTGGCTGGCTTCTCCAATAGTGCAACAGGTCTCGTCTCTCTTGCCTTCGATAACGGCATGCCCTATGTGGCGTATGAGGACATAGGCTATGGAGCCAGTGTGATGAAATTCGACGGAAATAACTGGGTGCAAGTCGGTGTTGCTGGGTTTTCCAATGATGTGATAGAGTTCGCCTCTATTGCTTTCTATAACAGCATACCCTATGTGGCATATCGGGATGGGGGCAATTACAACAAAGCCAGCGTAATGAAATTTGATGGGATAAACTGGGTACAAGTCGGCGCTGCCGGCTTTTCCACTGGTGAAGTGCGTGACACCTCCCTTGCTTTCCATAATGGCACGCCCTATGTGGCGTATAAGGATTATGGAAATGGCGGTGGCGCCAGCGTGATGAAATTTGATGGGACAAACTGGGTGCAGGTTGGTGGCGCCAACTTTTCTGCCGGCGAAGTATAGTAGACCTCTTGCATAAGTGTGCCATAATAGGCACATGAGATACGAAACCGTACAAGTGCTCAAAGATGAAGAATTCAAGCGGTCAACAGGCGTTCAGCGAAAGACTTTTGAACAGATGCTCCAGGTTGTCGAGACG
>JACRBJ010000092.1 GCA_016234555.1 Chloroflexota bacterium
TCAGACCGTCGTGAGACAGGTCGGTCTCTATCCGCTGTGGGCGTAAGGGATTTGAAGGGATCTGCTCCTAGTACGAGAGGACCGGAGTGGACAGACCTCTAGTGTGCCAGTTGTTCCGCCAGGAGCATAGCTGGGTAGCCATGTCTGGCAAAGATAACCGCTGAAAGCATCTAAGTGGGAAACTTGCCCTAAGATTAGATCCCTGTGACCCGTAAGGGTGTAAGACCCCAGGTAGACTACCTGGTATATAGGCAGCATGTGTAAGCACAGTAATGTGTTAAGCTAAGCTGTACTAATGGTCGAGGGCTTCCTTTACGTGATGCGGAGAAGTTGGTACTTTTCTCGAAACATACATCAATTTGCTGTTCAGCACAATCTTGTGAAAATGTCCCTTGGTGATTTGAGCGACGTGGGTACACCCGGTCCCATCCCGAACCCGGAAGTTAAGCACGTCAGCGCTGATGGTACTTGGAGGGCGACCTCCTGGGAGAGTAGGTCATTGCCAAGGGGCTTTTCTATTTATTCCTATCTTAGAATCTTCTCATCTTTTTGCGTATCGTGTATAATATGCGCGCGTGGTTTCGGCTGGTGACATTTATTGTCCCGATTTAAATGAGGAGTTTGAAGCGTATCTTTTTTGATCTTGAGGTCATCGAGTTCGTTTCAGGTCTTATCCTAAACACCCTCGACCGACTCTGCGCAGCGGTCGAGTTTTTATTTTCATTATGGAAAGTAGGTGATTTCGTTGGCTTCGGTTAATTTACGTAACGGTGAATCGCAGGACTCCCTCCTCAAACGCTTCCGCAAAAAGGTTGTCAAGAGCGGAATTCTTAGTACTGTCCGCAACAAGCGCTGGTTCGTCTCCAAGAGTGAGACCCGTCGCATGGAGAAGAAGAAGGCGATTCGACGTATCAAACGACGTTCCTTCAAGGATATAGAATAGTTCGAGAGGCGTGTATGACAAAAGAGGAAGGCAAAATCAAGGTGGATGGGATTGTGATCGAGGCTCTGCCCGGAACACAATTCCGCGTGCGACTGGATAACGGTCATGAAGTGCTTGCATATCTTGCAGGGAAAATGCGGAAGCACTATATCCGCATTCTGCTTGGAGACCGCGTTTCGATGGAAATGTCGCCCTACGACCTGACCCGCGCGCGCATCACCTTCCGCCAGCGCAAGAACGCCGCCGTCACTGTCAACAGCTAGTCGCCTGGTCTTGTTTTGAAATGAAAAAGTCCCCCGCCTTCGCGGAGGACTTTTTTGTTGCCAGTTCTTCTATGGCAGGTCCTTGTAGGTATTCAAGACAGCCATGTAGTTCGCGCGCTCGAAGGCGGCAGGTTCCTTCACTGCCTTCTGGCTCATGCTTCCCTGCATTTGTTTGATGGATGTATATTCCTTTTCCTTCATCCAGGCTTCCAGGTCGGTCAACATGGACGGGATGACCTTCTCGCCGCCTTGCAGCAGGGCGGACGCCATCATCGTCACCTTCGCGCCAGCCATCATCGCCTTGACTACGTCGATGGCGGTGTGGACGCCGCTGGTGAGGGCGAAATCGGCATTGACCTTGCCGTACAGGATGGACACCCAGCGCAGGGGTAGCCGCATCTCGGTGGAAGTGCTCAACTCGAGGCTGGGATTAATCTTCATCTCTTCGAGGTCGAAATCGGGCTGGTAGAAGCGATTGAAGAGGGTCAAGCCGCTGGCTCCCGCTTCCACAACGCGGCGGGCAAAATTTGGCAGGGCGGTGACAAAGGGACTGAGCTTCACAGCCAGCGGGATGCTGATGGCAGATTTTACTTGTGCCACCAATTCCACTTGGGCGTTTTCCAGTTCCTGGGCGGTGAGGTTAAGGTCGGTCGGGATGTAGTACAAATTCAGTTCGAACGCGTCCGCACCGGCATCCTGGATTTGTTTTGCGTACTTCGTCCAGCCGCCTTTCGAGACGCCGTTCAAACTGCCGATGACGGGGATTTTCAGCGTTTTCTTGAGGTCGCTCACCTGGCGCAGGTATTTTTCGGGACCCATGAGGTAGGTATCGCTGTCGGGGAAATAGGACAACGCTTCGGCGGACGTGTCTGCGCTGCGGGTCAGGAAGTGATCGAGTTCCAGGCTTTCGTGGATGATCTGTTCCTCGAAGAGCGAGTGCATTACGATTGCGGATGCGCCCGCCTCCTCCGCCTTTCGCGCCCTGTCGAGAGTTTTCGACAGGGGCGAAGCGGAAACCACCAGCGGATTCTTGAGATTCAAGCCGAGATAGGTGGTTGAAAGTTCGCTCATGATTTATTCTCCTCGGTTCCATTTCCATAATGCATCGCTGCCATTTGGTGATAGAAGTCCCAGCGCGCCTTGGCGTCATGTTGTGCCTTCTTCATCAAATCTTCGGCGCGGGTCTCATCCATCTGGGTGAGCATCTTGTAGCGTGTCTCGTTGTAGGCGTACTGTGACATCGGAACGCTTGGCTCCTTGCTGTCGATGACGAGCGGGTTCTTGCCTTCCACTGTCAGGCGCGGATCATAACGGTACATGGGCCAGTGACCCGACTGAACCGCCAGTTTCTGCTGGTCGAGACCCTTCGCCAGGTCGTAGCCGTGGGCGATACAGTGGCTGTAGGCGATAATGATCGAGGGTCCGTCGTAGGATTCGGCTTCGAGCATGGCGCGCAGGGTCTGCTGGTCGTTAGCGCCCATGGCAATCTGGGCAACGTAGACGTAGCCGTATGCCATGGCAATCAAGCCAAGGTCCTTCTTTCCAATGCCCTTGCCGCCCATGGCGAACTTGGCGACTGCGGCGCGCGGCGTGGCTTTACTCGCCTGACCGCCCGTGTTGGAATAGACTTCGGTGTCGAGGACAAGGATGTTGACGTTGCGGCCCGAGGCGAGGACGTGATCCAGACCGCCGTAGCCGATGTCGTACGCCCAGCCGTCGCCGCCCATAATCCAGACGGATTTCTTGACCAGGCTGTCGGAAATGCTGACCAAATCCTTGGCGCGGCTGTCGCTCGATTTTCCAAGTTTATCCTTGAGTGTTACAACGCGCTCGCGCTGTGCCTCGATGCCCGCTTCGGTGGTCTGGTCGGCGGTCAAAAGCGCCTTGACCAAATCGGCACCGAGTTCCTTCTCGAATTGGGGCAGGAGTTCGCGGGCGTATTCGTTTTGCTTGTCGAGGGTCAGGCGCATTCCCAGACCGAACTCGGCGTTGTCTTCAAACAGTGAGTTCGACCAGGCGGGACCGCGTCCCTTGGCGTCCATAGCCCACGGAGTGGTGGGGAGGTTGCCGCCGTAAATGGAGGAACAACCCGTCGCGTTGGCGACGATGGCGCGGTCGCCGAAGAGCTGCGAGACGAGTTTGACGTAGGGGGTTTCGCCGCAGCCTGCGCACGCGCCGCTGAACTCAAACAACGGGCGCAGCAACTGCGAATTCTTGATGGTGGAGGGGTTGATCAACTTGCGGTCGAGGTCGGGGATTTCGAGGAAGAAGTCCCAGTTCTTCGCTTCGGATTCACGCAGGGCGGGCTGGGGAGCCATGTTGAGGGCTTTGCGTCCAGCCTGGGTCTTGTCCTTGGCGGGGCAGACTTCCACGCAGAGGGTGCAGCCTGTGCAGTCTTCGGGAGCGACCTGGATGGTGTAGGCATAACCCTGCGAAAACTCCTTGAACTTCGAGGGCATGTGCTTGAAGGTCTCGGGGGCACTGGCGACCAGTTTCTCGTCGTAAACCTTGTGGCGGATGACGGCGTGCGGGCAGACCATGACGCATTTTCCGCACTGGATGCAGAGGTCGGGTTCCCAGACGGGGATGTCGAGTGCGATGTTGCGCTTTTCCCATTGGGTGGTGCCCAGCGGATAGGAACCATCGGCGGGCATGGCGGAGACGGGCAGGCTGTCGCCGTCGAAGCTGATCATCGGTCCCAGCACATCGCGGACAAAGGCGGGGGCTTCAGCGGGGACGGCGGCGCGGCGGCTCATCTTGGAGGAAACAGCCGTCGGGACGGTCACTTCTTGGAGGTTTGCAATCGTGGCGTCTACGGCGGCATAGTTCTTCTGGACGACTGCTTCGCCGCGCTTGCCGTAGGTCTTCTCGATGGCATGCTTGATTTCTTCGATGGCTTGTTCGCGCGGCAGGACGCCCGAAATGGCAAAGAACGCGGTCTGCATGATGGTGTTGACGCGCTGTCCCATGCCTGTCTTTTCGGCGACTGCATAGCCGTTGATGACGTAGAACTTGAGTTTCTTGGCGATGATTGCCTGCTGAACCTCGACGGGGAGGTTATCCCAGACCTGGTCCTTGTCGAACAGGCTGTTGAGCAGGAAGACCGCGCCTTCCTTGGCGTATTTCAAGATGTCGTAGCGCTCGAGGAAGGTAAATTGGTGGCACGCCACGAAGTTCGCCTGGTTGGATTCGATGAGGTAGGGCGACTGAATGCGTTTGGGTCCGAAGCGCAGGTGCGAGATGGTCATCTGCCCCGACTTCTTCGAGTCGTACACAAAGTAGCCCTGGGCGAAATTGTCGGTTTCTTCGCCGATGATCTTGATCGAGTTCTTGTTCGCGCCCACGGTTCCATCAGAGCCGAGACCGAAGAACACGCAGCGGACGGTTTCGGCGGGTTCGACTGAGAAGGCGGGATCAAACTCAAGACTGGTGTGGCTCACATCATCGTTGATGCCCACGGTAAAATGGTTCTTGGGCTGGCCTTTCTTCAATTCATCCAGCACGGCTTTGACCATGGCGGGGGTGAATTCTTTGGAGGAAAGACCGTAGCGTCCGCCGATGGCTTTTACATTGCCGCGTCCGCCTTCCGCGAGGGCGTTGACCACATCGAGGTAGAGGGGTTCGCCCATCGCGCCGGGTTCTTTGGTGCGGTCGAGGACGGCAACCTTCTTGACGGAGGCGGGCAGTGCCTTGGTGAAATAATCCAGCGAGAAGGGGCGGTACAGGCGGACTTTGAGCAAGCCGACCTTTTCGCCCTGCGCGACGAGGTGGTTGACGGTGGCTTCGGCGGTGTCTGCGCCCGAACCCATGATGATGACCACGCGTTCGGCTTCGGGATGACCGACATAATCGAACAGGTTGTAGTGCCTGCCCGTAACTTTGGCGAACTGGTCCATCATTTCCTGCACGATGGCTGGGGTGACATTGTAGAACGGGTTGACGGTTTCACGCGCCTGGAAGTAGACATCGGGGTTCTGGGCGGTTCCGCGCAGGACGGGGTGGTCGGGGGTGAGGGCGCGGGAGCGGTGGGCGCGGACGAGGTCGTCATCGATCAACTGGCGGAGTTCGTCGTCGGTCAGTTGGAAAATCTTGGAGACTTCGTGCGAAGTGCGGAAGCCATCGAAGAAATGAAGGAACGGCACGCGTGATTTGAGGGTGGACATTTGTCCGATGGCGGCAAAATCGTGTGCCTCTTGCACCGAGGTGGAGGAAATCAATGCCCAACCTGTTTGGCGGACAGCCATCACATCCTGGTGATCGCCGAAAATGGAGAGGCCCTGCGCCGCAATTGAGCGCGCAGCAACATGGAAGACCGTGCTGGTGAGTTCGCCGGCGATCTTGTACATGTTGGGGATCATCAAAAGCAGACCCTGCGAGGCTGTGAAAGTGGTGGTGAGGGCGCCGGTTTGCAACGCGCCGTGCACGGCTCCAGCCGCACCGCCTTCGGATTGCATTTCGATCACTGCAGGGACGGTTCCCCAAATGTTCTTCTTTCCTTTGGCTGACCACTCATCCGAAAACTCGCCCATGTTCGAGGAGGGGGTGATTGGATAAATTGCAATAACCTCGCTCAAACGATGTGCGACGGATGCTGTGGCTTCGTTGCCGTCAATGGTAATTACTGGTTTTTTCATTGTTACTTGCTCCTTTAATAGCAGGTTTTTTTCGTAAAAATCTTCAACATACAAGTTTATCCCCGCCTGAGCACATTGGTTAGTTATAAATGACCCAAATTTGACTGAGAGTTGTCATATTGGATAAAAGCTGTGGGATTCGATGCTTTCCTGCCAAACTCCTTTCATTGCGACAAATGTGACTTTGCCAGCAGCAATGCCGCCAGCGATTTCGCGTCGGGGATTTCGCCCCTTTCCGCCATTTGGATTGCCTCTGCCCAGGGAATTGATTCAACACTGAGGAATTCGTCGGCATCCGCTTCGAGCGGGTCGTGGCGCAGGTTTTGGGCGAGGTAAACGTGCATGAATTCGGTGGAATAGCCGGGCGCAAGGTAGAAATCGCCAATCTTTTCGATTTTGTCGGCGGCGAAGCCCGTCTCTTCACGGATCTCACGCGCGGCGCAGACGGCGGGGTCTTCGCCCGCTTCCAGCGTGCCGGCGGGGAGTTCGAGCAGGTCCATGCCGGCGGCGTGACGATATTGTCTCACAAAAAGCAGATTGCCGTCCCTGTCAATTGGAACGATTACAACGGAACCGCCGTGTTCGATGATGTCGAGTTTGGTTTCGCCCCCATCGGGTGTCTTGAGGTGGTCGCGTCGAATGAGGAAGGCGCGACCTTTTAGTAAAGTTTCTGAGCGGAGTAGTTCAAAGGGCATGATTTGGGTCCTTGTTTTGGAGTCCCAAACGTCGGGAGACGTTTGAATCCAATTTAAAAAAAAGCCCAAGCGTTTGCTTGGGCTTTTGATTTTTATGGAATTTGTAATTGCTGCCCGACGGTCAATTTTGCCGAAACTGCTATGTTGTTTGACGAGGCAATTGATGCGGGGTCGACATCCCCAAATTTGCAGGCAATGCTGTAGATTGTCTCTGCGGAAGAGGAAACTGTGTAGGTTGCAGGATGGTTTGCCAGCATTCGGCTGCCGGGGAAGGCGCCGCTTTGCGGGATGGTTAGGGTCAAGCCGGGATAATAAACGTCCGGGCTGGTAAGTCCGCTGGCGCGGAGCAGGGCGTCTGGATCCACGTTGAAGCGGCGGGCAATACAATAAGGGAATTCGCCATTTTGCAACGTGTAACTTGCAGGGCGCACTCCGGCAGGAACGGGGGTGATGGTCGGTCCGCTGGGATTGACGACAACCGGCAATGGCGTGGTTACAACAGCATTGGTCGGTGTACCGGGCAACGTCGTTATGACGGGTTGCGCGGTGATGGCTGTTCCCTGCGCGACTGGCTGGGGTGTGCCGGGGGTGCCGCCGCTTGCGGCAGCAGTTTGGGCAACTTTAGTCTGTTCACCAAGTTCCGCAATCATGTTCATTGGGTTTTCAAGCGAAGGGAGTGCCGAGGCGAAAACTGCAGGCGTAATCGCTGTCGCTGTGACGGCGGGCGCGGAAGATAATGACTGTTCGCAAGCAGAGATCATCAAACTGGATATTATAAGAATGAAGATCGCCTGCAAACCGTGTTGTTTTTTACTCATAGATTCTCCTCTTCCAAATTATTCAAGATGCGATGGTAGCACATGAACTTTAAAGCGTCAAGTTGTTTCACGGTTTGCATTGAAATGCCAATAAAATCCGCTCGATTTCTGTGCCGGCAATCTTGTTTTTGCTTTGTACCTGCCTCCATGTGGAACATATACCGCGCCGCACTCGCGCATCTTCCTTGAGCGCGGCTGCGGAAATGGACTCGGCGGTTTGCAAGTCGCCTGTGAGCGCGTGGGCTTTGATGAAGACCAGCCATTCGTTCTGGTCTGTGGGCTGGTAGCCGAGCGATGCGGCTTCATTCCCCAGCGAAATAATTTGCTGATAGTCTTCCACCTGCTGTGCGAGTTCGGCTTTTGTAAAATAGTAGCACCATTCATGTTTGGGTTCGGAAAAGAACATGGGAGTGACTTGTGTCTCCGTATCGGCAATGATGCGCGACGGGTCCGACAGTGGAATGGCGCTGGTCAGTACTTCAGGCAGGTTGGAGTAGGTTTCCATATCTCCCTGCGCCGGGTCGAGAACGCGCAAACAACCGTCCCTCGGCATGTAGATCACCACCGATTGGGAGGTGTTCCCATAAAATGAAACGGTGCGGTAGTTGAAATAGATGGGCTGGTTTGGTTCCAGCGCGGGCAGGGTTCCGCCGCCAATGCGTTTTTCGGTGTACAACATCAAATACGGCAGGTCGGAACGGGTGTAGTTCGGCGCGTACATCCAGTTGATGGGCGCGGTGAAAGAGGCGTCGGTCTCATAGTCGATGGGCATCTGGTGGGTGAGGATGACAGTTCCCGGTTCGAGCGCGGGCATGCGCCACGCCATCTGCCAGTAGATATTCCGCTGGTCTTCCCAGTCGCGGCGGAAGATGTTGGCGTTGAAGAATTGCTGTCCGATGCCGAGGGCGATGATCCCCGCAAGGATATAAGGTTTGACACGGTTGTTCCTGACCAGAAGCTCGATCACGCCCAACAGGAACAGGCTCCCGCCAATCATCATCGAGATCATGAACCGGTCGTAGGAGGATTGCAGGGTGAGGGGCAACCCGGCGGCGAGCGACGGCAGTCTTCCCAGCAGGATGGCGGGGATGCCGACGAGGATCAACGTAAGCCCGATATTGGATTCCCCTTCGTTTGGCTGAATCGCGGTTTTCAGATACGGGGCGAAAAAGGCAAACGAAAGCAGAATCAACCCGAAGGTCAGAAGCGAAGCGGGCGCGGTCGGGGAGTCGAAGGTCAGGGCGAGGACTTGAATCCAGGCGTAGAATCCAGCCTTCCAAATCGAATCCAAAGCATCCCGCAAAAAATCCAGCGCGGTGAAGGATTGCGTGGCGGTGATGGCATAGGAGGCATACGCCCCGAATTTGTAGTAATATACCAGCCATGCCGCGTTGAGTATCCAGATGAGCAGGTAGGGGAACCAGGTTTTGAGCGTCTTTGTGAATCGCCGGACGGGACTGCCTTCAAAGACTGAAAAGAGAAGCAGGAAGCGCAAGCCTTCGATGCCGAAGAAATATTCAGTGGGGAAGATCCCGCAGAGCTGCAGCAGCAGTGCGATGACAGTGTGTGCGGTCTTTTGTGAGTGCAGGGCTTTGAAGGTGAAGCCAAAGGAAAGCAAATAAAAAAGGAAGGGGATGAGTTCCTGATTGATGTGGGTGAACGCCACCCAGTGCTGGCTGTAGCCCGGAAAAACAAGCATAAAAAATGCCGCCAGGAGCGCCAGGTGCGGGCGATCCCGCCAAACCTGCCGAAAGGTCCACCAGGCGGAGACGCCGAGGAGGAAGCGGATGACCAGCCCGAAAATTTGCCAGTACAGCGGGACTGCGGGTACAAAGCTGGTGGTGAAGTAGAAAACGGGGCCCAGAAACGGGCGGTAGGGTGCAAAACTGGGATTAAAATCGGCTGGACCGAGGAATCGGGCAGACCAGGCGAAGGGCCAGTCGTCCCAGTAGAATCCTGTGAATGGAACTAACATCCCATAGGCAAGAAGGGTGGTAAGTGCGAAAATCAGGGGGGCAGGCATTTTGGATGGGCGAATATTCATCATGGTATTGCAATTATATAAGAATAATCCTTCCATTTCCCGTTGGTTATAATGATTTAATCCAGGATCTCTTATCGCGTATTGGAATTATAGATAATGACACATCGGCAATTTTCTGCCTATGAAAGAGGAAATGTACATGAAAAAAGCTCTTCCCATCTTACTGCTGCTTGCCATGCTCCTTCAGGCTTGCAGCGAAACCACCGCAACACCCCTGCCGGCTACGGCGGCTTCTGTTGCCACGGCGGGCGAAACCGTACCGTCGCCGGATGTGGCACCCTTGACTCAGCCGACGCCAACGCTTCAAGCTGTGATCGAACCCGTCAACCATGTCATGATCCCGTCCACCGGAACGAGTGATCGCGCCACCGCCCACGATAACGAAAACTCGCTGTTCTACGATACGAAGAAGGTCAAAACAGGCGACGAGTTTTACAAGAACCGTTTCGAGCGCCCCTTTACCTCGGTTGACATGGCGTACCTGCCCGATTTGGACATCGTGAATTTTTCGATCACCAGCGATGTAAACTTCTTCTACGTCAATATCTCGATGGTCGGACCTGACCCTGCCACACAGTCCCTGACGGGTTACTACGGCGTCGAGATCGACCGCAACGCGGACGGGCGCGCCGAGGTGTTGTTGACAACGCGCCCCGCATATTCCACCGGGTTCACCGCCGATAATGTCGCCGTCTACCTGGATGTCAACGGCGACGTGGGCGGGGACGTCATCAACCGCCCGGACGACTTTCCCTCCAATGGCTTCGAAACCACCGTCTTTGACTTGAGCCAGGGCATTTATCCCGAAGGCAACTCCGACCTAGCATGGGTGCGCCAGACCACAGACGGCACCCTGCCTGCAGTCGAAATTGCCTTTGCAAGGTCGATGTTCAAGGACGGCGCGGAAGCTTTCATGTGGAGCGTGCTTTCCAGCGACGCCGCCATCGATCCTGCGCGCCTGTATTATAACGACTCCTTCACCCCGGAGCAGGCTGGCGCGGCGAACACCGACGACCCCAACTACCCGATCAAGGAACTTGCCGCCCTGGATAACACCTGCCGCGTTCCTTTGGGTTTCCAGGCCGTTGGTACCGAGCCGCTCGGCTGTTTTGTCAAGGGCGGAGAGACTGAGGCGAAAGCCACACCACTGGCTGATGGACCTGACTCCACCTGCGGACAGTTTGCAACGCTTTGCGTGGGTGTGAAATAGCCCGATGAAATCAAACGAAAAGCCTGGCGAAAACTCGTCAGGCTTTTTTCATGGATTGGATGTTTTGGATTGGGGTTTGGACGATGAGATCGCAGCCAGGCCAGACCGCATCCACGCCCGCCTTTTTCGCGCTGACAGTTGCTTCAGCGACTTTGGCTTCGTCTCCCTGATAGAGAGTCTGGGCGGGGTCGAGGTTCCCAAACAGCAGGGTATTCTTGAGAGCCAGCCGCGCCGCCGCGAGATCAACCGTCTGATCGATGGAGACGGCATCCGCGCCAGTCCGCGCCAGCAGGGACAGGGAACTCGTCACATTGCCGCAGATCGAAAGCACACGCGGCTTGGGCAGCATTTCGATCAATAACTTTTCAGCGGGCAGGACGAATTGCTCATATTTCGCTGGACCGATAAAAGCGGGTGAACCGCCCATGTCGTGGATGGTGACGAAGTCCGCGCCCGCGTCTCGGTAGTCCACACCGACCTGCGCCAGCAGGGAAACCAAATGCTCAAGGGCTTCTGTCACGGCGGCGGGCTCCTTCTTCATTTCGATGAACATTCTGCCCGCCTCGACCACCAGCAAGAGCAGGGTGTACGGACCGGGAATTATGCCGCTGATGACTACATCATTTCCCACATCCTCTTTCAACAGCTTGATTGCTTCACAGACCAGTTTGATTCTTCCCTGCTTCATTATCTTTGCGGGTTCGAGCGTTTCAGGCGTAATCTCCCTGACAGACTTGAACGCGGCTTTCCTCACCAGTGGAAACTCGAACTCCATGTCTTCGCGAAAGTTGATCTCCGCGCCCAACGCCTCAGCTTCCACGTACATATCCAGCGGCAGGGAGGCGGAGGGCAGTCCACTTAATTTGAAAGTGCTCGTCGCCGCCTTCGCCATTTTTCGCGCATCCTTGTGGACTTCGTGAAAGACCAGCCCCTCGCTTTGCAATCCTTCAGCCGTGACGTGAATCAACCCGCTGAACGCGGGCGGAGAATCAACCTTTTTGCCAGACAACAAATCGAGAATTTTTTGGCGCATGATTTAACCATGTAGGGGCGGGGTCATCCCGCCCCTACGATATATTATTTCACCGCTTTCGCAATTGCCGCCACATGTTCAGGGGTCGAGCCGCAGCAGCCGCCGACGATCTTTGCGCCGAGGACGATGTATTTCTTTGCGAAATTCGCCATGTCGTCGGGAGTCATGTCGTAGATGGCTTGTTCGGTCTGGATGTCCATGTGCGGGACGCCCGCGTTGGGCTTTGCCCAGATGGGGAAGTTCGGCACGGTGTTGGCATATTCGGTGACGATGGTTTCCATATTATCGAGTGTGGTGCCGCAGTTCGCTCCGACGACGGTTGCGCCCATCTGGGTGTAGCGCTTCATCACGTCCTTCGGCTTGACGCCCATCATCGAGCGGGTACCGCGGTCGTAACTGAATGAAACCACAATCGGCAGGTCGGTGACAGAACGCGCACCCTCGAATGCGGCAGTGGTTTCTTCAAAGGCGAACATGGTTTCGATGACCAGCAGATCGGCGCCGCCTTCGGCGAGGGCTTTCGCCTGCTCCGCAAACGTCGCCTTGACCTCGTCAGCTTCGAGCGGACCGTAGGGCTTGATCAACCCGCCGACAGGTCCCATCGAACCGCCAACCAGCACGTCGCTTCGTCCCGCCGCCGCAGCCGCCTTGCGGACAAGTTCCACCGCTTTCATGTTCAGTTCAGGAGCGCGATCCTGATATTTTGAATCCTTCATCCTCATGCGTGTGCCGCCGAAGGTGCAGGTCAGGACGATGTCCGAGCCTGCCTTGACGAACCTGCCTTCGAGTTCCATCAAAATTTCGGGGTTGTCAATGATGAGGTCTTCGGGAGCCTGCCCCGCCTTCAGCCCCATCTTTTGCAGGTTGGAGCCAGTCGCCCCGTCCGAAACGAGAATTTCGCCTGCGTTGAGTCTTTCCAAGAATTTGTTCATCCTGCTCTCCTTTTTATCACCACAAAGTGTCACAAAGGGACACGAAGGTTTTTCTTTGTGACACTTCGTGTCCTTTGTAGTTGTGCTATTTTACAAACTTCTTCGCCATCGGGTCCTTTTCCCGATTTGGAATCAAATGCGCGATATGCTCGAAGGGTTCGCTCATGTGCGGGAAACTGGTTGCCAGCATGAACTGGTTTTGAAACTCGGGGTCGGTGGGCAGTTCGAAACGTTCCACCTTGCGGGCAACGGAATCAATCTCGTTGCGCTTCTCCAGATTCAGCAGGGCAATGCGCGCGCCGTCGCCAGCGGCGTTGCCGACTGCGTAGACCTTGTCCAACTCGCAGTCGGGGATCAACCCGATGAGCATGGCTTTTTCCTTGTCGATGTAACTGCCGAAGCCGCCAGCCAGGATGATTTTATCAGGAGATTGCAGATTGGCGCGTTTGAGCAGCGTCCGCGCGGCGACGAACAGCGCCGCCTTCGCCAGTTGAATCTGGCGGACATCCTGCTGGGTCATCGGGATATCGCGCCCGATGCTGGTCTCGTCCGACCAGGCGATGACGTACTCCCAGCCGTTCGGTCCCTGTCGCAGACGGTTGGTCTCCAGTTTGGTTTTGAACTTGCCGCGAGAGTCCACGATGCCTGCACGGAATAACTCCGCCACACCGTCGATGATTGCCGATCCGCAAATCCCTTTGACATGTCCTCGGAATCGTTCGTGATCATTGTGCCAGCCTTCCACACCGATGACCTTGTATCGCGGTTCCAGTGTATTCTCGTCAATCTCGATGCGTTCAATTGCGCCCGGCGCAGCACGCATTCCGTACTCGACGTGAGCGCCTTCGAGGGCGGGTCCCGTTGGCGTGGATGTGCATAGCAGCCGTTTGCGATTTCCAAGCACCAGTTCGGCGTTCGTGCCGATGTCGATCAACAGCCAGTTTTCATCCTGCTTGTGGGGTTCCTCCGCCAGAATCATGCCACTGGTGTCTGCACCGACAAAGGAAGCGATGGTCGGCAGGACGTGAATGTTGGCCGATGGACTGATGTGCAATCCCAACTCACGCGCCTTCACATCCACCGATTTGTGGATCGTCGGCACAAACGGCGCAAGTCCCAGATGCTTTGGATATAGATTCAACAGCAGGTGATGCATGGTCGAATTGCCAACCAAAACCATTTCCAGAATGTCTTCCAGACTGATTTGCTGACTCGCTGAATCGCCTGACTCGCTGACTCCTTCACTCGCTAAATCCGCTGATTCGCTGATTCGCTTGTTCGCCGTCTTCACCGCCTGTTTCAACAACTTGTTCAGCGTGCCGATGATGGCTTTGTGCAACTTCTCCAGCCCGTCGGGATGTTCGATGGTGTACTGGATGCGAGACATCACATCTTCGCCATACACGATTTGCGGATTCATCTCGGATTCCGCAGCGACGATTTCACCCGTCCTCAAATTGCACAGGTACAAGGCGACAGTCGTCGAGCCGATGTCCACCGCCGCGCCGTAGCTGTCTTCATGATAGCCAGGCTGAACCTGCACCACTTCCTTATCCTGCCAGACCGAAACGGTAACCTCCCACTTCGCCTCGCGCAGGGTGGATGAAAGCGTTCGCAGGCAGGCATAATCAATCGTGAAATCTGACCAGCGCGGAAGATTTTCCTCACCAGCGCGGATAAGCGACATGGATGCTTCCAGCCCCTTGGCGAGACGTTCCCAATCCGCGATTGGACGCTCCAAATTGGGCGGAGTCATCATTACCAGATATTTTCGAATGGACGGCTTGATCTCGATCTCGCGCTCGGTTGCGCTCTTGCGGACGATCTGCTTGTTGCCGCGACTCTCTTCGGGGACGTTGATCAGCACGTCACCGCGCACCTTGCATTGACAGGAAAGTCGTACCTGTCCGACCTCCCAGCCTTTGTCTTTGAGCAGTTTGGGACGGCGTTTGAAGTAGTCGGCTTCGACGGAAGTGACAGGAGTTAAGTTCTCGCGCCTGGAATCAATGTTGTACTTCTCGAAGCGACCTTCTTCAATTAAAACAATGCACTTGCCGCAAGTTCCGTTCTCGGCGCAAATGGATTCGATGTCCACGCCCAGATCGCGTGCGGCAAAACGGACAGACTTGTCCTCTTCCACCTGTCCACGGCGACCAGAGGGCTGCAAAATAATGTTGTGTTTATTTGTCATGTTTTTGGTGTTGACCGTAGACCGTGGATGATAGACCATCCTCCGTCCACGGTCTATCTTCTATTGTCCGCTCTTTCGAGGAATCTCGATCTTCGCAAACTCGGTTTCCAGTTCAGCAAGCACCGTATTGGCAACTTCTTCAGGGTCGCCGTCGCGTTCGATCCAATCACCGCGCTTGTATTGGGCGGCGTAATCGTCTGTCCCAGCCAGACCTGTTGCCATTGCAAAAGAATCAATCGCGTTTTGGATTCTCTGCGAAAGTTGTTTCTTGACCGTCTTCCCATCGCCTTGCACCACGATGGAAGAGGGGATATGTTTCCAATAAAAGATTCGATATTTGGTCATGTTTACCTCGTAAATTTTAGTGGGGCGATTTTACGGGAGGATTGATATGGGGTCAATGCAGAAAACATTTTAAACGAAGAACTTCGGATTTGTTAGGAATCCGAAGTCCGGTTATTTTGGGGACATTCTACGTAATGTGGTCTATGGTTTTAAATCTGCCGGACGGATTGGAATATGTCGTACCCGCTTGCCAGTGGCTGCAAAAATAGCATTTGCCACTGCCGGGGCGATAGGGGGAACGCCCATTTCGCCGATACCGCTGGACTTGTTGTCACTTTCGATGATGTAAACCTCGATCAGCGGCATTTCATCCATTCGCAAGATAGGATACTCGTGGAAATTACTTTCTTGCATTTGGCCATTTTTGAGGACTGATTCAGCTTTCAAGGCTGCCGTCAGCCCAAAAACAATGCCGCCTTCCATTTGCGCAGCTACATTATCAGGGTTGACCACCTGCCCGCAGTCTACTGCGCAGACTACACGGTTCACACGTACATTGCCATTCTCGTCAACTGAAACTTCTGCCACATCGCAGACATGCGTTACACCGAAGGTGGCGTGGTAGGCGATGCCACGCCCCTGTCCAGCAGGTAGTGGTGTGCCCCAGCCTGCTTTTTCAGCTGCAAGCTCGATCACAGCCAGGGCGCGTTCATCTTTATAGAATTCCAGGCGTAGATCGAGCGGGTCGCGCTTCAACGCCACTGCCAGTTCATCGATGAAGCACTGCACGCCATAAGCCTGGGGAAAATTTTGCACCGAACGCCATGCCCCCTCAGGAACAAAAAAACCGCCCATGGTTCTTGGACCAGGAATAAATTTTTGATCAAGTGGATGTTCGAAATACTGCACACTCAAGGGTTGGTAAAAGTCATGTTGCAGGTCATCATCTCGCGTCCATACTACTTTAACTGGAGCGTTGATAGCCTTTGAAAGCTGCGCTGCCTCGACAGCGAAATCGGTCTGGTGACGACGGCCAAAGCCACCTCCGATCAGCGGCACATTGACAATCACTTTATCTGTTGAGAGTGCAGTAACCCTTGCAATGTCACTCTGCGCATCCTGTGGGCTTTGCGAGGGTGCCCATACTTCACAAATATCATCGTGATAGTAAGCCGTACAGTTCATTGGCTCCATGGTGGCATGCGCCTCATAAGGCATTGTGTAGACTGCGCTGAGAACCTTCGGGTTGGTCTTGTTTGATTTCGTCAATGACTTTACAGCCAGTGTTGTAAAATTTTCACTGCTCTTAGCATCATTCTTGCCTTCATCCCAGGTGACTTTCAACGCATTACGGCCCTGAATGGCAGCCCAGGAATTTTGGGCAACCACCGCGATGCGGTCATCAAGTTCAATAACCTGCTTTACGCCAGGTACCGCTTTTGCCGCGCTGTCATCGTAACTGGTGAATGTGCCGCCAAAGACCGGACAGCGCGCGATGGCGGCAAAGAACATGCCGGGCAGGCGTACATCCGAACCGAAGACTGCCTGACCGGTGACGATTTTCGGTGCATCCCAATGACCTAATCCAGTGCCGATGATATTGAACTGTTCTTTTTCCTTGAGTGTAACTTCCTCGGGTATTTCTAGTTTGGCGGCTGTTTCAACCAGACTGCCATAAGTAAGTTTCTGTTCGCCATCCGGATGGATTACCTTTCCAGAGGCAGTCCTGCATTGTGTGGCGTCCACTCCCCAAGTTTGGGCGGCGGCATTGACTAACATTTGGCGTGCCGTAGCGCCCGCACGGCGCACCGTGACGGAAGAGCCGGAAATACTTACACTTCCTCCAGTCACCTGGTCGCCGTATCTCGAATCGGCGGGAGCTTGCTCAATGCGGACGTTGGACCAATCTATATCCAATTCATCGGCGGCAAGCATGGCTAATGCAGTGCGAATGCCTTGTCCCATTTCGGAACGGAAAGCGATTATGGTCAGGGTGCCATTTACATCCACTTTGAGGTAGATATTTGGCTCCCATGCAAACGGCGGCTCAGGCGTCGGCGTAGCAGGGACCTGGGTTGCAGTAACAGGTTGGGGCGTGGTGGGCGGCGCGCATCCATCCAGATAGACCGCAATCACCAGTCCGCCTGTGGTGACAGCCATCAGCTTAAGAAAGTCGCGGCGATTGAGTTTTGTGTTCATCTCAAAACTCCCGCGCTACGCTGTGAATAGCCTTGCGGATGCGCTGATAAGTGCCGCAGCGACATAAGGTTCCGGACATGGCTTTGTCGATATCGGCGTCGCTGGGTTTGGGATTTTTTTCCAGCAAGGCGACGGCGTTCATGATCTGCCCAGGCTGGCAGTATCCGCACTGGCTGACATGTTCTGCCTGCCAGGCTTTTTGCAGCGGGTGACTGCCGTCTGCGGACAAGCCTTCGATGGTGGTGATGGTTTTTCCAGCCAAAGACGAAAGTGGAGTAACACATGAGCGGGTTGGCTCACCGTCGATCAGCACAGTGCAGGAACCGCACAGACCCATTCCACAACTGAATTTGGTTCCTGTCAGACCGATCAAATCACGCAACGCACATAACAGGGGCATCTGCGCTTCGGCCTCGACTGTATATGACTGACCATTGATTTGCAAATCAAAAGATGGCATACATTTACTCTCGAGATCAATGTGGTCTTAGCCGATCTAATTTTTGTTCCCAGCTTCCAGTTCTTTTTCCTGGTCGGTCCCTTGCATTCCTTCACGGAACGAACGAATACCGCTGCCAAGTTCACCGGCAATTTTCCCAATTCGCCCGACTCCGAAGAGCAGGAGAACGATTACCAAAATGACGATCAATTCTGTGGAACCTAATCGAAAGGGCATGTTTTTTTCTCCTTATAAATATGATATGGTTGACACTATTTAATTTAATTGAGCGAGCATGTTTTTTGTCCGGGACAGCGACTCGTCGAGTTTTATTTGATTGAAAAGAAAGTCTGCTGCTGTGTTTTCAAGGATGGTAGTTGCCTCCACAAATCTGGGGTGATAGGGCCGAACAGCAATAACTCCGGCATCGGTATACATTTTCATTAACTTGACAACGCCTGTTTCACCTACTGCATCCAATACGGATTTGCGGCCGCTCACATACCACGCACTCGTTTTTGCCATCTCAGCCGCAACTGCGGGTGAGACGAGGAATTTGAATACCTCCTTTGCAGATTCCAGGTTGGGGGCTGTTTTGGCTATGCCAAATCCCCAGCTTGCTGCAAAAGTCAGGTTTTTCTTTCCGCCCGGACCAACGGGTGGAAGGGCAACTGCAATTTTTTCTTCTTTCAACCATGCTTTATTTTCGGGTGCAGTAAACGAATCATAGATAAACGGCCATTGCCGCATAAAAGCTACTTTATCGGATATATAGTTGGTATTTTGCTGGTAGTAGCCCTGTTGCGAGGGGTCCAGGGAGGCCGGGTTGAGAACTTCATCCTTGTATATCAAATCGTGAATATATTCAAGGGCAGTTCGGTATTCATCCCCAACTTCAAAGGGATTGCCGCCTGCCTGCAAGGTGAGCCAGGTAAGAACCACATTCAAATATCCACCCTTTATCAGGCAATCTTCTGTGGCCCATATGTCTTTTTCTATGTTATTAAAAACCCTTCCCATGGACCGTACTTCGTCCCATGTGGTGGGGATGGCAATCTCTTTTTCATCGAACCAATCCTTTCGATACCACCAATAAGGCATTTCCCAGTTGTGAACAACCCGGAACAGTTCGCCCTGGTATGTACTCCACACATCGCTATAAGCTTTCATGGCCTCGGGAAAATCATTCCAAAAATCGGCTGGCAACAAGTCGTTGAGAGGAACCATGTATCCTGAGCGGGAGAACGAAGTGGTTAATTCATCTTCGAAGTCAATGATATCGTAAGGGCCTGTACCTGCTTCCACAGCTGCCGCCAGACGTTTGAGTTCAGCCTCCTTGGATCCTGTTCGCGGGATAAATTCGATCTCGATTTTTGTCTGATTTGTGAAGTCTTTGAAGAGTGGCTTTGTAAGCAAACTATTTGTGATTGGCACTGCCCAACCGTCAATCTGGATCAAGACTTTATGAGTTTTGACAACAGAAGGAACTGCTATAAAGGACTCAGTCGGCGAGATTGGATTTATGGGAATAGGGGTGGAGGAGGTGCAAGATGCCAGGAATGTACCAGCCGCAGCCGTTCCAGCTAGGCGCAGGAAGTCGCGGCGCGATATCTTTTGTGAACCTGCCATGACTTTCTCCTTTTCTGTTTTATTCCGGTGCGCGTGGGATCCAGACTCGCATGCTTTTCAGTCCGCGATTGCCCCAGGCATAGTAAGGAATGGCTATTAAATTCAATTTCCGGTCGGAGGAAGTCTTCTTGATTTCTGAAGCCACTGGACGATAAAGGTTATTTTCTTGCCAAGTTGAACGGTCTGATAGATATCCAGTTGTCTCCAGTGTTACCACGCTGCCCAACAATTCAGGTTGTCTGCGGCTGATTATCTCTGCACCTGTGTCGATCATTATATCCAGCAAATTGACTCCCGATTCCTGATCATGTTCTTCCAGACAATAAACGATTGGTCCGCGCTGAATAGCGACACAATTACGCACGCTATCAATTCGTGGGTCGGCTTCGACCAGGAAGGGTGACATGGCAAAGTTTGCTTCCAGCACATCGCCAGCTTTCCAGATCCGTTCCAGTGTCACATATCCTTTTTGCAGGCTGCCATTTGCATCCTGTCCATTGATCTTCATGCCAAAGTTTTGACACCAGCCTGGCACGCGCAATGCCAGCGCCCATGGCTTGTCGCTGCTTTCTGTGACAGTGATCTTGATTTGTCCATCCCACGGGTATTCTGTTTCAACTGTTATCTGGCTGTCTTTAAAGGAGATTGCCATGTTGCTGTACTGGTGAATTTGGAACCCTGCGTCATTGCTAGTGACAAAGTAACTGGACAGGCTGGCGCGCAGACGCATCGTATTTGATGGACAGCAAGCTACTTTATGCCATTCTGGGCGGCCAGAGGATTTCTGTTCTTCGGGTGGATTCGCCGAAAGCCGTACATATCGACCGTTGCGAAGCATCAGCGGGTTGACGTAAAAAAAGCTGACTCCATCCAAACCGGGGCTGCTTAGGATGCCGTTATATAGCAATCGCTCCATAAGGTCCGCGTAACGGCTTTCGCCACTGATCAGCAGCATACGCCAATTCCAAAAGAAACTGCCAATGGCGGCGCAGGTTTCGCAATAGCACTGGTCGGCAGGTAGTTCATAGCTCTCGCCGAACGACTCGCCATCATAGCGTGAACCGATACCCCCAGTGATATACATTTTTCCCCGAGTCATGTCCTCCCAGAGGCGCTGGGAAGTTTCCAACAAGGCCTGCTCGCCAGTTTCCATGTATAAATCTGCCACTGCCGTTGCCAGGTACATTTGGCGTACAGCGTGACCGTCCACTCCATCCGCTTCCCGGATAGCTACGTGATCCTGATGATATTCCGGCCCGTTCGCTCCTAATCCCTGCATTTTCTTTTTTCCGCGTTGGTCTAGGAAAAACTGTGCCAAATGTAAATAACGTTCCTCGCCTGTGAGACGGGATAGTTCCACCAGTGCCATTTCGATTTCGGGATGTCCACATGCTGCTTCTTTTTTTCCGAAACCAAATACTGACTCAATATGGTCTGCAAAATGACAGGCGATCTCCAGCAGGCGTTCATCGTTGACCGCCCGTTTGAAGGCGATGGCGGCTTGAATCAGGTGCCCGGCACAATATAGTTCATGACTGAAATCCAGATCGGCCCACTTTCGCTCCGGTTCCACGACCTGATAATAACTGTTCAAATAGCCATTGGGCTGCTGAGCCGCAGCGATGAGGGAAATCACTTCGTCTGCCAGTGCCTGCAGTTCCTCATCAGGCGCCCGGCCGAGTTCCCAACCCAGTCCCTCCAGCCATTTGTAAACGGTTTCATCATAAAAGTTTATGCCTCGAAAATTACCCGATTCCAATCCGGCAGCCAATTTAAGATTGTGGATGTTCCCGGCTTTGTTCAACATGGCATAGCCATGTTTTAAGCTGACCTTATGGTTCACTGCTTGGCGATGTGCCCAAAAACCACTTGTAAGCTTTGCCGCTTCTCCAGATAAAGCTCGGTAATAGCTATTGGGGCTGTGTGAATTATCAACGGGACCCGTTGTTTTATTTAATGTCTCTGACATCATGATCTCCCAGGTTTATTTATGAATTGACGCCTGCTTCAATCGCAGGTAGATGAAGGGAAAACTACTTAATGGCTCCGCCGGTAAGACCGCGGATGATGGATCTTTGTGAGATCAGAACCAGGATAATAATGGGAATGGTCATTGTCACGCCTACCGCCATGATCAATTCCCACGGCTTCCCATAAGGCGAATAACTATTGTAGATTTCAGTAATGGCCACGCTGAGCGTCTTGGCTGAAGGGGATGTGGTGAACGAGAGTGGATATAAAAGATTATTCCAGGCGTTCACGAAATTGATCAGCCCCATGGTCACCAGACCCGGCACTGTAACTGGAAGCAGGATGTGCCAAAACATTTGAGGCAGTGTAGCGCCATCCAAAATGGCGGCTTCTTCTATCTCATATGGCACCTGTTTGATAAAAGAGACCAGCACCCAAACTGTAAAAGGTGTTAGTGTGCTTGTCAAAATCAATGTAATTCCAGCAATGCTGTCCGAAAGATGAAAGGTTTTCAGAATTCGGTACAAGGGGACGATTGTGCCAATATCTGGCAACGCCATGGATATCAATAGAATCCACATTAATATGTTGCTGCCAGGAAATTGAATGCGCGCAAAAGCATACGCTGCCAGAAAACTGACTATCAATGTAAGCAGGGTGGTGCAAATTGAAAATAGGAACGAGTTACGGAGATAGAGCGCAAAAGGCACTTGTTCCATCAATGTCGAAAAATTTCTAAGTGTTGGGTTGGGGAGGTAGACCAGTGGCAGTTTGATCAGGTCCGTAGGGATCGAAAAGGCTGACCTTACCATCCAGTAAACAGGTAGCAAAACCAGGATCGTGAAAAGGATGAATACCAAATACAGCGAGCTTGAATTCAGTATACGATTCCACGGGATGTTTCTCTGAGGTTTATTCATGCTTGTGTTTTCTCCTTTTTTAATAAGCTACTTCAGACTTACGGAATAACCACAAGCCAAGGACGCCAATAATAGCCACCAGGATGAGCAGGATCACGCTAATGGCTGAAGCAAAACCGAACTTGAAAAACAAGATGCCTTCGCGGAAAACCTGTAGAGCCAGAACGGAAGTAGCGACGCCCGGGCCGCCGAAGGTAAGACCATATACCAAATCAAAGCTTCCCAGTGACCACACCAGCCTGAATAATCCCATGGTGATGGTTAATGGCATGATGAGTGGAACGGTCAGCCCCCAAAATCGATGCCAGGCATTTGCACCATCCACCCGGGCTGCATCATAGAGTTCGTCAGGAATACCCTGCATGCCTGCAAGGAGGATGATGGCCATGAAAGGGGCATCCTTCCAGGCATGTACCAGAATTACAGTGATCTGGGATGCAAGTGGATGAATAAAAAGGGCCGGGCGTAATCCGGTTAGCTGCGTGACCCAGAATGGCAGGAGTCCAAACTGGTCATCGAGAAGCCACCGAAATACATACCCTGCCACAATCGTAGGGATCGCCCAGGGGATCAAGTTGATGGTGCGTGCAAAAGTTCGGCCATGAAAACTGGAGTTTAACAGGAGAGCGATCATCATTCCAAACATCAGATCCAAAAAAGTTGTGGCGATAATAAAGACAATGGTAAAGGAGGCCGCACCTTGTACACCAATATTTGTTTGCATTGCCAGATAGTTTTTTAGCCCTACAAAATCATTTGTTCCCTTTAATATGGAAAGGTTGGTAAAGCCCAAATAAATAGTCTGCAAGATCGGGTAGGCGGCCGTGACCAGCCTCAATAAAAAGGCTGGCAATATTAATAATAAGAAAAGCAGGTACCGCTTCCGGGTTGACTTGGACAATAGATTGCTTACAGGGGTTGAGATGGGTTCCTCGTTGAGGTTGTTTTTTGAGTTTTCCATTGACTTACCTTCTGGCCTTCATTTTCTGGTGTAGAATCGATTCAGGGTCGGCTATTGTCGATCCGGTCTAAAAGACACGGTGGTTGCCTGGATGGGGGTCCAAGTCCCCATCCAGGGTAAAAGGAGAAGAGCGAACGGAAGTCGCCGTTTAGCCAAGAGCTGCCAATTGATCCTTGGCTTGCTTCATCGACTCCTCGACGCTGATCTGTTTCGTCAGATAAGCCGCCGCCGTGTCTTCCAGAATGGTGAGCGCTTCAACAAATTGCGGGTGGTGGGGGCGCACACCGATCACATCCGCCTCCGTATATGCCTTGAGTTGCTTCACCAGCCAACTGTCTGCCGGTGCCGCAGCGAGGACGGATTTGCGTCCACTCAGGAACCAGAAACCAACATTGACTGCCGTGGCCGACGTTTCATTGGAGATCAGGAACTTGAACAATTCCTTGGCTGGTTCGAGGTTGGGGGAATTTTTGACAATGCCATATCCCCAGCCAGCTGCATAGGTGGAGCCCTTTGCACCAGCGGGACCGACTGGCGGTAATGCGATCGCCACTTTATCTTCGCTGAACCAGGCCTTATTGTCATCACTGCGGGCCACATCACCAAAGAAGGGCCATTGCCTCATAAAAGCTACTTTATCGGCTATATAGTCTGCATTTTGTGGGTTGTAGTCCTTCTGCAAGGAAGCTGGGTTGAGCGCTTTGCTCGTGTACATCAGGTCATAGATGTATTCGAGGGCTTGTTTGTATTCAGGGCCAACATCGAAGGGATTGCCGCCAGCCTGCAGGGTGATCCAAGCCAGGTATACGTTCAGGAACGCTCCCTTTAGCAAACCATCCTCGGTAGCCCAAACGCCTTTGGCTTCATCCGTGAAGACTTTGCCCGTCGCTGCGACGTCTTCCCAGGTCTTGGGAACTTCAACGCCTTTTGCATCAAACCAGTCCTTGCGGTAGAACCAATAGGGCATTTCGAAGTTGTGGATCATGCGGAAGACTTCGCCATTGTTAGTGCTCCACACGTCGGTGTAATCTTTCATGCCTGATGAAAGGTCGTCCCAGACTTCCTTCGAGATCAGATCATTCAAAGGCAGCATATAGCCAGCCTTCGAGAGTGTCGTAGTCAATTCGTCTTCGAAGTCGAGTATGTCATATGGAGTATCGCCGGCTTGAACAGCGCTCGATAAACGCGCAAGTTCCGTCTCTTTTGTGTCAGTTCTTAGAACGACTTCCACGTCAATCCCCGTCTTTTTGGTGAATTGTGTGGTCTCCAGAAGATCTCTCATGTTTTGTTCGGCCCAGCCGCCAACTGCGATTCGGACCTTGCCGCCTTTGAGGACGGCTGGTGCTGCCGTTGCGGCTGATGGCGCTGTTGTTGCAGCTGCCTCAGTGGCCGGTGCCTCCGTGGCTTTTACACCACAGGCTGTCAAAACACCCCCTGCAGCAACTACGCCTGCCATTTTCATGAAATCACGACGTGAAACATTATTTTTGCGGGACATATTTTTTCTCCTTCTTATTGAATGATTAGAATTTGAACACGCGAATTCACTTCAATCCTGCTCAAAACCAATATATTTGATTTGCGTCACCTCCATGAAATATTTTTCTGCAATTCCGCAACAGAACCATCCACTTTACAAAGACAGGCGAATAAACACAATTTTTTAGCTAAAATTACGGATAGTGCATTGGGGGCAATTGTCATTCCTCAGGTTGCTTGTTGAGAAGCACCCGCCTGAAAAGTGTTCTAGAATCCGATTCCGACCTGGTTCTGCTTGTTTCAGGCGCGCCACATGTTTCTCGAACAATTAACTGACCTTTGACCTTGATTTCATCCTCCTCCTTTCTTCCTTCCGCGATCTGTTTCAATAACAACTCGGTGGCAAATCTCCCCATTTCAAGGACAGGCATGCTGACAGTCGTTATTGCGGGTCTGAAGGTTTTTGTGAAGTCCCGATTGTCATAGCCGACCACTGCAATATCCTGGGGGACGTTTAGACCGGCATCTTGAATCGCATAAATGGCGCCCAGCGCCATCATGTCATTGGCGGCGAAGATTGCTGTTGGGTGCTCGGGAAGTGCCAACAAGTTTTTGGCGGCGGAATACCCGCTTTCGAGCTCCCAATCTCCAGGCTGCACCATGGTTGGTTCGAAAGGAATTCGATGTTTGGCAAGCATGTCCTTATAACCACTTAAACGCATTCGGCATGCATGCCAGCTTTCAGGCCCATTGATATAACCGATCTGGCGATGGCCAAGGTTTATAAGGTGCTCGGTAGCCAAACCAGCGCCATATTGTTCGTCGGGGGTCACTGAATTTTTTATGGGGGAACCGAACAAGCGGTGGACGAAAACGCGCGGTTTTTTCGATTTTTCCAATTCTTCACTGCTTGCTCGATGAGAGTATTCGACAAAAATTATGCCGTCAACGGGGCGGCTTAGAAGCGTTCTGATCGCGATCTGTTCCTGATCGGGATCCCAGTCTGAATTGACGATTAGGCTTAAGAGGCCATTTTCGTTTAGATAATCTTGTATGCTACGGACAATTGGGGGGGTAAAGGGGCTGAGGAGGTCGTCTACGATGATGCCAATGGTGTCAGTGCGGTCTGTTCGCAGACTTCGGGCAGCCATGTTCGGCTTGTAGCCCATCACGTCTGCCGCTTTGAGAATCTCTTCTCGAACCATTTCCGAAACTGGGTAGCTGCTGTTGGAGAGCACCCTCGAAACCGTCGAGATCGAAAAACCTGTCTTTTTGGCAATATCTTCCAATTTAACAGACATGATGTGTTCCTCTGATTGGGAAGAATAGAAAACGTTTTCTTATGTTGATATTCTACAAGAAAACGTTTTCTGAGTCAAGCGAAAAATATATTGTCCAGATGTATTTTCTTTTGTCTTTAGGGGTTATTGGAAACTGACACTGCGCTTCCCGCCAGCCAGCCCGTTGTCCACGCGGACTGGAAGTTGAAGCCGCCCGTCACGCCATCGATGTCCAGCACTTCGCCCGCGAAGAACAGCCCATCCACCACGCGGCTCTGCATGGTTTTGAAGTCCACCTCGCTCAACTTCACGCCACCGCAAGTGACGAATTCTTCCTTGAATTGCCCCTTGCCCGAAATCTCGAACTGTCCTGCGGTCAATTCTTCCGCCAGTTTTCGCAACTCGGCTTTGGAAATATCGCCCCAGTTTTTGTCGCCGATGAACTGGGTTAATTGCTTCCATAATCTGATTGGGATTTGCGAAAAGGCGGACTGTGCCGAAACCTTCTTCCGAGCGTTTTCATGCCAGTCCTTGTTGCGTTGTAAAACTTCCAGCGCAGAATCAAGCCGATGATCCCCAAGCCAGTTGACGGTGAGCGGAGCGCGGTACTTCTTCTCGAAGAGAATCCGCGCGCCCCAGGCAGAGAGCTTCAGCACGGCGGGTCCGCTCAATCCCCAATGGGTGATGAGCAGCGGTCCGCGCTGTGCCAACGAATCCATTTTGAGAGTCACATCTTCAACCGTTATTCCCGCCAGCCCGTCGATGCGTTTGTCTTTGACGTTGAACGTAAATAATGAAGGGGCAGGCTCTTCGATAGCGTGCCCAAGCGCTTTGAGGATTTCCCATGTTTTGGAATTGCTGCCTGTGGCGATTAATAATTTTTGCGTGTGGATGACTGAATCCTCCCCCTCTTTGACAACCCCAAGCTTGAATCCAACCATCGGGCTTTTCTCCACCTTGAGCAGGGACGTGCCCGTCTGCACCTTCACACCCGCAAGGCTCGCCGCCTTGCGCAGACAGTCTGTGATGGTCTCGGATGAATCGGTGACGGGGAACATGCGCCCGTCCGCTTCGGTTTTTAGCTTCACGCCGCGTTCCGCAAACCACTTGACCGTATCCGCGGGTTGGAAGCGGGTAAACGCGCTGCGCAATGCAGCGCCGCCGCGCGGATAAAAATTGACCAGTTGAGCTGGGTCGAAGCAGGCATGGGTCACGTTGCAGCGTCCGCCGCCGGAAGCGAGAATCTTGCCGAGGGTCTGATGCGCCTTCTCGACGATCAACACCCGAAAACCTGGATTCAACTCTGCACAGCGGATCGCCGCAAAGAATCCCGCAGGTCCGCCGCCGACGATGACCACATTCCAAATTTGATTTAGCATGAAGGCATTGTACCGTAATAATTATGGTAAAATCCCACCCCGCAGGACGTAGTACCCTTCGTCCTGACTACACTGTTTTGGAAAGGGCTTAAAAAATGAAAGTATTGCTTGTTAAAGATGTTTACAAATTGGGGCGCGCGGGGGACATCAAGAAGGTTGCCGACGGTTACGGACGCAACTTCCTCATCCCGCAGGGGTTTGCCGTGCTTGCCACCGCAGGCGCAATGAACCAGATTCAGAAGATCAAGTCTCAGGCTGAGATTCGCCGCTCGGCGCAGAACAACGAACTCAAGAGCTATGCCGATGCGATCAAGGAAGTGACCCTGACCTTCGCCGCCAAAGCTGGCGATACGGGCAAACTCTACGGCTCGATCACCACTCAGGATATCGCTGCCGCGCTGACCGAGAAAATTCGCTATGAAGTCAAGCGCCAGCAGGTGGATATCCAACCCATTCGCACCCTCGGCGAGTTCACCGCTCACGTCCGCCTGACGATGGATTTGGTTCCCGAGCTGAAGATCATCGTCCACCGCGAAGGCGAATCCGCGGACGGCAAGGCTGAAGAGGAAGAGAAGAAGGCTAGGAAGGCTGGCAAGAAGAAGGAAGAAGTAGCTGCCCCCGCTCCTGAAGCTCCTGCCGCTGAAGAGGCAACACCCGCAGCCGAATAAGACTTATCCATATCATTGAGGCTTGCCAGACCCTAAAGGTTTCCCAAACCTTTAGGGTCTTTGTAAATTGACAGCACCCGCAGGGTAAGCAAGCTGTCGGACTCCAGAGTACAATATCCCCATGCTTGAAACCATTGGACAACGACTCAAGAAGGAGCGCGAAGCGCGTTTTCTGACGCTCGATAAAGCGTCGGAGGCAACGCGCATCCGCAAGGTCTTTTTGGAAGCGTTGGAAGCGGACGATTTTTCTGTCATGCCATCGTCGGCGCAGGGACGCGGCTTTTTGCGGAACTATGCCGAGTATCTCGAACTGAACATCGACGAGATGATCGCGGAGATGCAGCGCAACGCGCCGAGGGTGGAGGAGGTCAGCGGTCCGCTGCCGCAGGTGAATCTGTCTGAGACGGAACTCCCGCCTTTGGTGGCGGATGGGGAGCAGGATCAGCTTTCGTGGGTGGGAAAGCTACGCGTTTCGCTGATCTCGTGGCTGGGATTTGGTCGAGCGGATGAATCCACGCTGACTGCGCCGGAACCTGTGGTCGTTGAGCAAGCCCCGGTTGAAGAAGTCAAAACGGAGGAACCCAAGCCGCGTGGTCGAAAGAAAAAGAAGGTTGTCGAGGAAGAGCCTTCGCCGCCGGGTGGGGAGGAAAAGGCTGAGGCGTTGACTCCGCCTGTTGAGTCAGGTCAGCCTGAGGCGCAGGTCGAAGCGGAACCGGAATCAGGTCGGGGACTTGGGAAAGCCGTCCGAGGTCTTTTCCAAAAGAAAGAGTCCGAACTTCCGCCTGTGGTCGAGCCTGAGGTTCCGCGTTCCGTTCCGTCGCAGCCGGCGGATGTGATTTTTGCGGAGATCGGGGCGCAGTTACGCGAGCGCCGCGAGTTGATCAGTCTGACGTTCGACGAGGTGGAGCGACATACGAAATTGCGCGCGGTGTTCGTGAAGGCGCTGGAGGATGGCGCGCTGGATAAACTGCCGTCGCCCGTGCAGACACGCGGGATGCTGGCGAATTACGCGACCTTTCTCGATTTGGATACCGAGGCGCTTCTGCTGCGGTTTGCGGATGGCTTGCAGGCGCGGCGGCATGAGAAATATGCCGAGACGCCGCGCGAGAAAATCCAGACCGAGGTGGTGGCGTCGATCCCGCTTTGGAGAAACTTTATCGCGGGCGATCTGGTCTTTGGCGTGCTGATCATCGCGGTTTTGTTAGCGCTGGCAATTTGGGGGGTGGGGCGAGTGGCCAATTCGCAAAACGAGAAAGCCGAACCTACCGCGCCTTCAGTTGCGGAGGCGCTTGCCGATGTGCCGCTGCCGACTCCATCGCTTGATGCGACCTTTGTCCCTGTGGACGAAAACGTAACAGCGACTCCAGACTTGGGGACGGCTGAGCCGCGTACCTTCAATGCCAATGTGACGGTTGACATCTTCGCCGTCGAGCGGACTTTTATGCGGGTTTCGGTGGATGGGGAGCAGGTCTTCGAGGGGCGCATGGCTCCTGGCGAGGCGAAGACGTTTGAAGGCAATACCGAAGTGCTGGTGTTGACAGGAAACGCGGCGGCGTTGCGGGTGACGTACAACGGGCGTGACCTCGGCCTGATGGGCGTGGCAGGCGAAGTGGCGAACCGTTTGTATCTGTCTTCGGGGGTGGCAACTCCCACCGCCACCATCTCGCCGACGCCGACGAATACATTGCCTGTAACGGAGACCCCAACGGAGACGCCAACTTCCACGATGACGCCCGAGGCGACGGTTACGCCGTAGGGTTTTTGGGTAAGAGCTTTCGCTAACCACTAAGACATCAGGACACGGAGGTTTACATGATTTTTTTCCGTGCTTCCGATCTCAATGGTTTACGACGAGAATTTTTTAGAAATAGGAAAATACCTTGAAGAAAAACACATTTCATTTGGTCTCCCTCGGTTGTGCAAAAAACACAGTGGACTCCGACTCGATGGCGCAGTTGCTCCTCCGTGACGGTTATCACGCGGTGGATAACCCCGACAAGGCGTCGGTGTTGATCGTCAACACCTGCGGATTTATAGGTCCTGCAAAGGAAGAGTCGTATCAGGTGTTGGGGGAGCTTGCCCAGGGCAAGCGCAAGGGACAGGTGCTGATTGCGGCGGGATGTCTGACTCAACGCTATGGAGTGGAGGTGGCGCAGAAAGTGCCAGGCGTGGACGGGATTCTCGGCACGCGGCGCTGGATGGATATTTTGCAGGTGGTGAGCGAACTCCGCTCAGGAACTCATCCCGAACCTGTGTATCACCTGCCCGAAGCCGCGACGGTTGGCTCGGACGAAAACGATGCCCTGCGTGTCAGCGTGGCAGGGGCGAGCGCCTACCTCAAGGTGGCGGACGGCTGTCGCCGCCCGTGCGCGTTTTGTGCCATCCCGTTGATTAAAGGCACGGCGGTTTCCCGTCCCATCGAGACGATTCTCCACGAGGCGCGGGTCTTGCGCGACTCAGGCGTGCGCGAACTGGTATTGATCGCACAGGACACGACGGATTACGGTCACGATCTCGGCATGAAGGATGGACTGGCAGTTTTGCTGGAGCAGTTGACCGACTCTGTACCAGACATGGATTGGATTCGTGTCATGTATGCGTACCCGGGTTATGTCACGGACCGTTTGATTGAAGTGATGTCAACCCGCAAACAGGTTTTACCTTATCTCGATATTCCACTGCAACACGCGCATCCCGAAACTTTGAAGCGCATGAAACGCCCGTCTAATATTGACTGGGTGCACAAGACACTTGGCAAAATGCGGACAGCGATGCCCGACCTGTCGATCCGCACGACGTTCATCGTTGGCTATCCCGGTGAAACGGATGCGGAATTCCAAGCCTTGTACGACTTCGTGAGCGAAATCCGCTTTGACCGTGTGGGCGCCTTCCAATTTTCCTTCGAACCGGGGACGAAGTCCGCGCCGCTGGGCGACCCAATCCCCGCCGAGGTCAAGCAGGAACGCTACGAGCGGCTGATGGAACTCCAGCAGAATATTTCGCTGCAAGTGAATCAGTCCTACGTCGGCAAAACGCTGGATGTTCTCGTTGAAGGCTTCGACAACGGGTTGTCGGTGGGTCGCTCCTACCGCGATGCGCCAGAAATTGATGGCATGGTATTTATCGAAGGGAAGGCAAAAGTGGGGGAGATCGTGTCCGCTAGAATAACGGGCGCGATGGCGTATGATTTGACGGGTGTGCTGGCAAAGCAGCTGATCAAGTTATAAAAAAGCTCTGTCGGGGGGCTTAGCCCCCCGACAGAGCTGGTGAGCACAAAAGTAAATTTACGATGCCCTTGCGAAAGCGGTGGCTCCCAGAATCAGGGCGGAGAGGAACAGATTCACTCGCAGCAGAATCAACTCACGGCGTTGTAACTTCGCCAGTTCGCCTTCGTCGGCGGATTCCTTTTTCAGCAGAATCCGATGGATGGCGGGCAGCACTTCCCAGGTTTGAATCGCGCTGGTCACTGCCAGAATCACAGACAGGCTGTGCTTGATCAAAATGGACAGCGACCACTGCGTGCTGGTATTCAAAAAGCCATCGTAGTGCGGGTTTGTACTGAGTTGGAACAGTCCCGTTACAACCAGCAGTCCCATGCTGAACCAGGCAAGCGGTTCGAGTCTCTTTTGCAGGGCGGAGATGAAACTGACCTGGTCAACCAGTTTCAGGGTCCTGCTCGAAGCAGGCAGGACGAGCAGATTGATGGCGGCGAGGCTTCCAATCCACGTGACGGTTGCAAGCATGTGCAGCCAGTAGATCAGCGCCATCACCCAGGTGGGGGGAGGCGTCATGGAGTTGCAACAGTTGGGACTTCTGTTGGAGCCTCAGTGGGGATTGCATCTGTGGGTGGGACTTCGGTCGGCGGGTAACAGGTTTGATAAGCCTTGTTGGAGTGAGTGGCAGCCGTGTTATCCAGATTACCCAATCCTGCGGCAATTTCATACAGGTCATATGCCGCGCAATAATCTTCCTGTGTGAAAAGGTCGTCCCCGTAGCGCATGGCGGCATAGTGCAAACGCTGTGTGCCGGTCATGGTGCCGTCCCACATGCCGCCATCGACATCGCTGAAATAGTCGAATGCCTGTTTCCAATTCAATTCCCAAAAACTTGCGCCGGTGATGTACAGGCGCGCGCCTTCCCGCAGTTGGACAGCCGTATTATCGAGCGGACCAAATCGTTCGGCAAGCGTCAGGTAGTAAATGCCGCCTTCGAGGTTACCCTGTTGGGTGATGAGGAAGTGACCCTGATTCCGCAGGGCAAAATAATACATCCCATCCACTTGGGCCGTCTTGTAGGTTGGGTCCAGCTTGCGGATGATGTCGAGGGCGCTCAGGGCGTTTGCCCAGTCCTGAGCCTGGATCAACTGCTGGGCGCGCTGGAAGGCGCTCTCCGCGCCGCTGAAATCGGGGGTGGAGGTCAGCGTGGGAGCGGGAGTGGGTGTGGGGATGGAACTCGCCACCAGCACCTCGGTCAGCTTTTCCTGCGCGCCGGGGAAATCGGGGTCTTTCGAGATGATGAATTCGAGACGTTGGGCGGCGGCTTCGTATCGTTTGAATTCGATGTCCACGAGCGCATATTGATATTGCTCCCCCACCTGCTGCTGTACGATGGAATTCTCCGCCACCAGGCGTTCCCGAATGCCGGCGGAGTAACCGCCATATCCGCCCGCCCCGATCAGCAGGATGAATCCAAAAATGCCGATGAGGATGGACAGCCAGGGGCGTGATTTTTTCTTTACAGGCTTGACCGGCTGGGTATCGTCCACCTGGGGTTCGGGGGGTGTTAATGGTTGTGTTTTTTCGGTTTCTTCAGACATGGCGGCTATTATACTTCCGTTTGAAATGCTCAAAAATTTTCCTTATTTTGGTTTTATCCGTACAGACCCTAAAGGACCAGGCTCCCGCCGCAGTCCCCAGCGGCGGGAGCGGGTTAGTGCTGTCGTGCAAATTCCTGCATTACAAATTGAAGAGTAATTGGATCTCGCGCCAGATGAAGGGCAAACAGACCAACCCGCCAGCCAGAAGCGAGACGAATGCTAGGAGGACAACAGGCAAAGGGAGGAAGGTCAGAGATACCCATGTGATTGCGCCTGCCAATATCGCGGCAATGACAGCTCGTACCGCTGTGTTTCCCACTTGCAATAGTCCAGGGAAACGACGGTTCAAAATTGTGAGAAGGACAATGGCTTGCGTGGTGAAGGTCAATGCAGCAGATAGAGGAATCCCAGCCAGACCGATGGTTGATGAAAGAATCAATGCCAGAATTACAAAAGCCACCGCCTGAAAAAATGCGGCAACCAGCGGGACACGGGTATTCTGGTTTGCATAGAACGAGCGAACAGCGACTTCGAGCCATGTATCGCCGACCAGGCCAATGAGGAACGCCCAAGTGCATGCGGTGAGCATATCCAGCCGGGCTGCATCGTATCCAAAGAAACTTTGCGCCAGGGGACGCACAGTCAGTGCCAATAGGGCAGCTGCGGGAAGACAAAGCGCGAGCATCACGCGCAAAGCACGGTTGACCGTTTGTGTAAACTCGGCGACTTGTCCGCGATTGATGAATTCAGCCAGTGAGGGCAGCAATGCGACGGCAATGGCAGTGCCAATGATAGTCTCCGGAACCTGTTGAATTGTCCAACCTAAATTGAGCGCGCCCACGCCGACGGCGTCAAAGCGGGAGGCGAGATTATCGCGGGCGACAAAGTATGCCTGAATACATGCCATCGTAAGCACGCGCGGTCCAAGCAATATCAACACGCGCTGAACGCCCGCGCTTTTCAATTCGAGGATGGGCGTCCAGTGGAATTGATAACGGATCAAGCCTGGGACTTGAATCAGCAGATGTAGCGCCGCGCCAAGGATGACGCCATACACCATTCCATGCAATCCCAAGCCAAAGGCGGGAAGTTGTATCGAGCCGAGATGCAGTCCAACGTTTGGACTGAGGATGGTCACGCCAAAGATTTGTCCGAGGTTATATAAAACGGGGGCGAGAGCGGGGAGGAGAAAATGCTGGTTGGCTTGCAGGCTTGCCATCACCAATCCACTGATGGAAAAGATGACGATGGCGACCAAATCCAAACGCATTAACGATGTGGTGAGGGCTTGGTTCTCTGGGGTAAATCCTGGCGCGATGATATAACGTGTGAGTGGACCCGCCAACAGAATGATGATGACCGAGAATGCGCCAGTAATGACAAACGCCAGATTGATAATTCGGGAAAAAAGATCCCACGCTTCGCGGCGTCCCTGACGGTCAAGGTATTCCGTTAATACTGGAATAAAAGCCATACCCAACGCTCCGCCGGAAAGCAAAGCGGAAAGATAATCGGGGATGTTATTCGCCGCACCAAAGATGCCCATTCCTTCCAATCCGACGATTTTATTGAAGAGCATGGATTTCCCGAAAGCCAGAACTTTATCTGCTGCGAAAAAAGACGCAAGCAGAAGTGATGTCTGCGTGAGACGTGATAGTTTACTCATTGGCTAATGGTCCGTTGAAATCATTTCCGCGCCGGGCAATTTATCAGCCATCAGATGGATTTTGTGAATCATGGTCGGCAGGCATTGCGGGCAAATGTGTTTCGTCTCGCCTTTGAAAGTCAGTTGCAGCAGCGGAATGACTTCATCCGTGCGCTCGCAGTTCAGGCATACTTTTTTGCTTTCTGTGGTCATGTTTTTCTCCAATCTAAAATCGTAAACACTTGCGCCGCGCGCCAGTGCGGTGTCTGAAATCGTAAATTACAAAGTGCCTTTATACATCCCGCCATCCACACTCAACATGACGCCGGTGATAAAGGAAGCGGCGGGTGAGACGAGGAAGGCGGCGGCGTTGGCGAACTCTTCGGGTTGACCCAGCCTCCCAAGCGGACTCTGCGCCGACTGCTTTTTGATTTCTTCTTCTACTGTGGACTTGTTCGTGTTCGCTCTTGCGGTCATCAATTCGGTGACTCGCTCGGTCTCCGTCCAGCCTGGCAGAATCGAGTTGAAGCGGATTCTCTCCGCGCCGAGTTCGAGTGCCAGTGACTTGGTCAAGCCAATCGTTGCCATGCGGACGCTGTTCGAGAGGAGCAGGTTCGCGATCGGCTGTTTGACTGACATTGAAGTCACGGTCAGCACGCTCGCTGCATCCGATTTTCTCAAATAAGGCAGCGCGGCTTTGATCAGGCGAACATGCAGCATCAAGCCCAAATCCACGCCCTTTTGCCAGGCGGCTTCATCGAGTGAATCGATCGAACCGGGCGGAGGTCCACCTGCATTGGTGACAAGGATGTCCAAGCCGCCAAAGGCTTCGGCAACCCGCCCAACCAACTTCTCAGGCACGTCAGGCAAACTTACGTCACCAGCCAACCCAATCACCTGTGCACCTGTTTCCTTGCTCATCTTCTCTGCGGCAGTCTTGATCTTTGCCTCGTCCCGTCCGTTGATGGCGACCTTGCAGCCTTCCTTTGCCAGAGCCAGCGCGACGGCGTAGCCCAGTCCGCGGGATGATCCGGTGACAAGAGCGCATTTGTCTTTGAGTTTTAGATCCATGTTATCTCCCAGATTCTAGATATTTATAGAGAAAATATAATGACGGTATTAAAGCAACAAGTCCATAAACAAGGTTGGAAATCATTTTAGTGCTTCGAATTTTCACATCGTAGTTTGGTCTCTTCGAGTCGAAGTATACGTCTACTTTACTTCCAACACGAACAAATGCAATGTGAGTAAGATCATCGGTGATTTGAAAAATCCTTCCCTTGTCTGAGATATATTCCACAGTTCCCATTATATTTTCTTCCGCAAAACTTTTAGGAACGATCTCGATTACTATGCCTTTAGCTTTTTTGCTCTTTTTCATGAATCTTCGATCATTATACTCAACCATAAAAAAACTTATTGCGATAAGTATAAAAAATGCAGATGTTGCGAGATTTGTCATAATATATTTATCCTTTCCTCGATTACATCTCCGTTTTTCCAATTCACTTCCACCTCTTTCGCCACGCGGCTTCCTTTGCCAAAGCCAGCGCGGTGGCATAGCCCAGTCCGCGGGATGAGCCGGTGACGAGGGCACGTTTGCCTGTCAATTTTAGGTCCATTTAATTCTCCATTTCCGTTTGCGGGTTACAGGTTTGAACGTTCATCCACCTTGTGAACCTTCAAGCGGACTCTGCTTTTGTATTCCGGACATTTCCGTCCGGTGGGATTCCAATCATTTTGCCACATTTTTCTGGAATTGTCGCAGGCTCAAAACGCGAACCATCCATGCCCTTGCAGGCATGGATGGTTTGGGGGAAAGTATTGGCTATAACCCGGCAAAAGATATCAATTCGATTTGATTAGCCTGAATGACTTGTTTTATTGAAGGGCTTGTGAGAATCTCGCGTTCGATGTTGCGCTGTTTGTTGTAAATCGACTCCTTGCCGAAGGCATCGTCCACATAGCCGGGATGACACATGATCTCGGTCGTGCCATCCTTTAGATTGTTAATGATTTGGAGTAATTCTTCGAGGGTCGCATGGTCATCGTAAAAGTCTGCGACAAACACATCCGGGTGACGGATGGCGGCTTGCTGCATCAAGGACGGCACTTTGAGATACGTGTCCTTCAGTTCGTCCATGATTTCATCGCCGCTGAATGGAAAACGGATGGCACAACCATATTCAGTTGCCAGCGCAAGCATGGCTTCAAACAAGGCCGGGGAACAAAATGAAAAGTGGTGATGCGAGTCGAGGTGGGTGGGCTTGCGTCCTGCCGCTTTGACGAAGGTTTCGATCTGCGCACACCATTCCAGTTTGACTTCGTTGATATCCATCCGCTGTCGGTTTTCCAGGAAAGGCATGTACGCGAAAAAGTTTCCCTGCTCATCTGTGATCGAGGCAACCTTCCCCCGTGGAGAAATGGGTTTTCCCAAGCTTAGGACCAGATGCACGCCCATGCCGAGGTTAGGCGTTTCGCGCAAGGCAATTTTGACATCCTCCGCTGTGGTGGGGAAGTTCATCATGCAGGTGGTGGATGTGACTACGCCTTTCAAATGCGCATTGCGGATTCCACGTGAAATATCCGGACTGCGTCCGTAATCGTCCGCATTGATGATCAGGCGTTTGGGCATTTACTGCTCCTTTGAGATTGTTTTATCGTCATTTCAGGCAAGAATCATTTTGACCTTTGCCCGTTCCTCGTTGGAGAGTTTGAGACCGCCTGCTTCCATCCCAAGTAAAACAGCACCGATCACGGGTTTGACTTCCGTGAGAATCAACTTTGCTTTTGGGGCAAGGGAGTGGATCGTTTCGCGCATCGGTGCGATGAGCGCCTCTCCGCTTTTGAACATGGAACCGATGAGGGCAACCTCGAATTCGAGGTTTTCAAACTCAAGCTGACGGATGACCGCGTTTGCCAGTTCGCCGAGTTCCGCTCCCGCCCATGCGACGAGTTCACGGGCGGCCTCGTCTCCCTCGTTGGCGGTCTGAAAAACAAGCGGAGCGGCTTCTGCACCGATCAGGTAATGATTGTTGGTATATCCTTCTATCAAGTCCTCGAGGTTTTTTGCGCCAAAATGTTTGACAAAGGCATCGCCCAGCGCGGTGGGGGGCAGGCGCTTCGTCCACGAGTATCCGATGATCTGCATGGTGCGGAAGACGAGTTCACTCGCGCCCGCGTTTTCGCCCATAAGGATGCCGTGGCCTGAGACGCGTCCCTCGCGTTTGTGTTCCCTGTCCCAGCCGCGGCAGTTACAGCCTGTGCCAGAGACAACCGCCACACCCCAGCCTTCACTTGTACCCGCAAGTAGACCAAGCGTCCCGTCGTTGACCAGCTTGAAGGGGATGGTTATTCCGGCGTTGTGAATCACCTTTCGCATGGCTGGTTCTTCGGCGGGCCAGTCGTACCCGCCTATGCCGAATCCAGCTCCTGCAATTTCATCGAGGCAAATGGCTGCGTTGGATAGCGCTTCCTGCAAGGCTTCGCGCATGGCTTTTTCCATGCCATCGAAGCCAACGGTTTCATGGTTGCCGGGTCCACCCTGACCTGATCCAAGTGGATTTCCATTTTCGTCTGTGATGAGCGCGGCTGTTTTGGTGGCGCCGATGTCTATTCCGAGATAATAGTCCATTCAAATCCTGGCTGTTGGTTTTTGCACCGCAAAGCTTGCCGAGGTCACGAAGAATTTATATAAAGGCTTGGCAGAGTTTGCTCTGTTTGCAATAGAAATGTCACAGTTTTCTATTTGAAGAATTGTGGCAGGTACTCGCGATGCGTTTCGAGTATATCATTGAGAACCTCCTGCACTTTGTCTGCCCTTGGTCCGATGGGATTGACGAGTAGAGCCTGATACGCTGCGTCGCGGTCACCGTGGACGGCGGCTTCCACTGTCAGCAGTTCGTAGGCTTTGACCGCGGAGATCAGCCCGAAGCAGGACACGGGCAACGGGTCGGTGGGGATGGGTGTGATTCCATTTTTCTTTACGATGGAAGGGATTTCCAAAACCCATTCAGAAGGCCATTCTTTCACTGCGCCGTTGTTCCTGACGTTGACGATATGCGTTTCACCGAGGTCGTTGTAGTGGGCATTGAGCAATTGCGTCGCAACGGTGGAATAATATGCTCCGCCGCGCTTTATCAAGTCCGCTGGAGGTTCGTTGAGTTGAGGGTTGGCATACTCGCGCAGCAAGTCCTTTTCCACTTCGATGACCTCATCGGCGCGGGAGGGGGGCCATTTCTTTTGTTCCACCAGTTTTTTGTCGGTGTAGTAGAAATAATGCAAGTAGTAATTGGGAATCATTCGCAACACTTCGATGGTGCGCGGATCCCATTCGGGATTTTCCTCCCTCTTCAACATTTCAATGTAGCCTTGAATGACTTGTGGCCAGACATCTTCTCCTTCGATGGTGAATCCGCGATGCCAGGAGAGATGATTCAATCCGAGGGTTTTCAACTCCGCCCGCTGCGGATTGATTCTCTGCCCCGTAGCCTGTTCCAAGCTTTCGAGGATGAGCATCTTCGCCGTAATCGGGACATTGCATACTCCAACCGAAGGCGTCTCCCTGGCGTATTGGCTCAAGGCTTGTGTGACCAGCCCGGCGGGATTCGTGAAATTCACCAGCAAAGCGCCGGGTTTGGAAAGTTCCTGCATATCGTGGGCGATTTTGAGGATGACGGGAATGGTGCGCAGCGCCTTGCCCATGCCGCCAACACCCGTGGTTTCCTGGCCAATTAACCCGTGACGAAGACCAAGATATTCGTCCCGCCTGCGGGCTTCCATGTGACCCACGCGCAACTGGGTGGTGACGTAGTCCGCGTCCTTGACGGCGGCGCGCTGGTCTGTGGTCAGCACCACCTTGAAAGGTGAGCCTTTGGCTTCGACCATGCGCTGCGCAAACCCGCCGACGATGTCGAGGCGCGGCTTGTCCACATCCATCAACCAAAGCTCATCGAGGGGGAATTGTTTGTGACGTTCGAGAAAACCGTTGATAAGTTCGGGCGTGTAGGTCGAACCGCCGCCGATGACTGCGACTTTCATTCTTGTCTCTCCTGATTATTTTTAATGAATTATCACGTTCTTTTGGCTATTTTTCCACACCCGTAAAAACGATCCCGCGAATAAAATAACGTTGGGCAAAGATATACAGAACAAGTGGAAGTGCCAGCGCCAGTAGTGAAGTGGCTTGTGTCAGTTGAGGATTTGTGGCGTGGAGGCTGTTGAAGCGCGTCAACCCGACTGAAATTGGCTGCATCTCCGGTTTATTCGTCAGGTAGATCAACGGACCGAAATAATCGTTCCACGCCCAGACGATGTGGAAGATGCTCAGGGCGATTACCGCTGGCATCATCTGCGGGAGGATGATCGAAAATAGGATGCGCAACGGTCCCGCACCGTCGATCATGGCGGCTTCGTCCAACTCGCGGGGAATGGTCAGCATGAATTGGCGCAGAAAGAAAACATCGTAGGCGTTGGCAAAGAATGTCGGGATGATCAGCGGCAGGTAGGTCCCCACCCAGCCGATTTTCGAGAAGAAGGTATAGGTGGGAATCACGGTCACTGTGCTGGGCAGGAAGATCGTTGCCAGCAGGATGGTGAAAAGCAATTCCTTGCCGGGGATGCGGAAACGGGCAAAGCCGTACGCCACCACTGTGCAGGAGAGCAGCACACCGATTTCCGTCATCACGGTATAAAACAGAGTGTTCAAAAATAAGCGTGGAAAATTGATTTGGTCCCAACCGGTTTTGAAATTTTCCCAATGTGGGGCGAACTTCCATGAAGGTCGATTCAGGGAGCGCCAGGAACCCTGCCACTTGATCGGACCCGCATCGGGATTCGACGGATCAATGAAAGTGCTCTCCTGGAGCCCCTTCTTGTACAAAGCCCATTCCTTCATCCCCTGGTCGGTGGGCACTTCGTAAAGGTCATATTCGACGCCTTCAAATTCGTAGGTGGCTGGGTCTGCGGGCCAGACGGGAGCACCCTCGCGGTTCATCTGCTCCTTGGTTTTGAGCGCTGTGAACGTCATGTATACAAAGGGCGATAAAAAGAGAATCAAAAGCGCAACGGTAAAGAACGTGATCCCGGTTTGACCGGAGAAGCGGCGGAAGCTGGAGGAAGAAATTCTGGAGAATAAGTTTCGCGTTGACATGAGCATCCGTCCTTACCGGCCATCACCGGCATAAAACACCCAATATTTTTGTGTTTTGAACAAAAAGACTGTGACGATCAAAATGACAACAAACAACAGCCAGGCAATCGTGGCTCCGTAACTCATGAACCCGTAGGCAAAGAACTGCTTATAGAGGTAAAGGTTGAGGAACATCGTCTTGCCGCCCGGTGCGCCTGACCCATTGTTGACCACCAGTGGCACAAGAAAATATTGAAAAAGACCGACCAATGAGAGCGTGAGGTCGTACATAATGACCGGGGAAATCATCGGCAGGGTCACTGTTGTTAGCGTGGCCCACCAACCGGCGCCGTCCACTTCGGCGGCGTCATAAAGTTCACTGGGGATTCCGCGCAAGCCGGCCAGGTAAATAATCATGCTTCCACCAACCCCCCAAAAGCCGATGATGATTAACGCAGGGTAGACCCAACTGGGATCGTTTGTCCAAGCGGGAGGATTCTGCACGCCAAGCCATGTCAATGCGCGGTTGACCCAACCCGTGTCCGGGTTCAACATGCCGTTCCAGCCGTAGATGGCAGCCACAAACGGAACGATGGCGGGCAGGTAGAACATGGTGCGGAAGAAGGAGCTTCCCCGGAGAGCTTTGCTGTTGATCAAAAGCGCCAGTCCAAGACCCATGGCAATGCCGATGGGCAGAGCCAATGCCAGGAACTTCAGGGTCACCAGCAGAGATTGCCAGACCTGCGCATCCTTGAAGAGCGTGACGAAATTGTCCAGCCCGACAAAACGTAGCGGCTCCCTTTGGGGGATTTGAAGGTTGATGAAGCTGAAGACCAGCGAGGCAATCATGGGGATTAATGTAAACGCCAGGAAGCCAATAATCCAGGGGGAGAGGAACAGCAATCCCCGCAATGCCTCCTTGCGGGCAAGCGGCGTCAGCTTGGTGACCTTTACTCTTTTTACCTGGGAAAACTCGGAAAACATGCTCATAATTTTCTTCCTTCCGCTCACCATCAGGATGATCCGGGGCAGACCATCAGGGCTGCCCCGGCTTCAATCCATCTTGTTGGCCGCTTGTTACTTGGCCTTATCGAATATGCCTTGCAGGTCAGTCTTGAATTTGGCGATCTCGTCGTCCATGTTCAACCCGTCCGTGGTCAGGATCAGGTTGTAAAAGACGCGGCTTCGGTTCAGGGCTTCGTTGTAGTTTGGCATGTAGGCTTCGAAACTTGGGTTGTCGGCATATTGGACGCCGTCCAGAGCCACCTGCCAGTCGGGCTTTTGCGTGAACTGCTCGTTCAGCTGGTCAATGAATGCCGCCTGGTCAGACTTGCGAGACGGGAAAGCACCATAGGTCAGCAACAGGTCTTTTGAGCCATCGCCGATCAGGTAGGTAAGCACTTCGAAGGCTTCGTCGGGATGTTTGGAGGATTTCAAAATGCGGAAGGTGTCGGCATTCAAGTTTGCGGTTGTCTTGCCATTATAGGAGGGAACCACAGCCACATCCCATTCGTTCCCCGCGTCCCCGATGCAACAGGTGTCCCACAGGAAGGTGATGTCCATGGCGATCTTGCCGGAGTTGAACGGGGTGCTCGCGCCCCAGGCTTCGGTCTGGTAAAGGGCGTAGTCGGGTTGGAAGTGATATTTCCAGATGCTGTCATAGGTCCATTTCCAGGCTGCTTCCCACTCTGCGGGAATTTGGGCGGTCTTGCCATCTGAGGCGATGAGTTTGTTTGCGCCCCAGTAGGAACCGACCGCGCGGGCATCGTCGTGACCTTCCCAGACAAAGCCGTATTGCATGATCTTGGTCGGGTCGAAACTCTCCTGGTCGGCGGTCAGACCGTTCTCGTCCACGGTCAATTTCATGGCGACTTTTTGGAGGGTGTCGTAGTTCCATTCCTCTTCGGTGCCATCGGGCCACTTGTACTTTTCGCCATATTTGTGAGGCGGATAGTTCAAACCAGCTTCATCGAACATCCCTTTTTGATAAAAGACCATCGACGGATAGATGGCGAAAGGCAGCCCGATGAGACCTTCACCGCCCACCTTGTAGAAATCCACTGCACCCTTGTCGAATACCGAAAGGTCGTAATTGGTCTTGGTGACGTATGGTTCCAAATCCATCCACATTCCGTGGAAACCTTCGGAGCCGGAGACGCCCACAGGCCCCACAATATCCGGGGGATTGCCGGAGGTGATTTCCGTGGCGAGGGTCTCGTAGGCGCTTGCGTAGGGGACAACTTCCATCGTGAGCTTGATATTTGGATGAGAGGCATTGAAAGCGTCCACTACTTTTTGTTGCGGTTCCTGCTGTTCGGCATCCCCGCCGGTTCCCAACCCAATGTACCAGCGGATTTCGACTGGACCGCTCGATGTGGAGCCGCCGCTGGCATTGCCGCAGGCTGACAAAATCATTGACGTTACGATCAGGACAGCAGCCAAGATATACAGGCTTTTCTTCATGGTAATTTTTTCTCCTCGTGGGTTTACAAAAAATTTGAAATGCAGACCGGACAAAAAACTTTGATTTTGAAAGAATTTCACCTCCTGCAAAATGCAAGTCTATGGGGTGCAACCACATGAATGTCGAATGATTAGTTCCGTCGGCAGCAGGGTAACGTCTTCGGGGAATCGTTTTTCGAACATGGCAAACAGTTGCTCCGCTGCAATCCGCCCGACGGATTCGGTTGGCGCGGCAACTGTCGTTAGCGGGGGAGTGAGAAAGGCGGAGATTTTCACATCGTCAAACCCCACAACCGAAATATCCTCCGGGACACGGTAGCCGTGTTCCCGAAGGGACATCAACACGCCGACCGATGCATCGTCGTCGCCGGCGAAGATTGCATCGAAATCGGGGTGATTTTTGTTCTCCAGAAAGGCATTGAGGGATTTGTAGGCAACCTCTCCTTCGAAATTCCCCTGCAGAACCAAGCTCTCGTCAAAGGGAATCCCATTAGCCTCCAGCGCCAGGCGGTAGCCTGATTCACGCCAGTAGGAGTCTTCCTGGTGTACGGGTCCCCGCATTAGAATGATGCGTTTTTTGTTGTGCTGGTGGATGAGGTGCTCGACCAGGTTGCGGGTGGCAGCCTTGTTTTCCACCGTGACGGAGGGAATTTTTACAGAAGCCGGTGACGAGCGGTGAATTAGCACGACGGGGAATCGGCTGTTGTACAGGTTAACCAGCTGGTCTTCGGACAGGCTGTCCGCAAAGACCAGCAATCCGTCCGTATTGTGGGCCCCGATGGGCGGAGGGAAGGATAGATCACCACCCGTCTGGTTGGTGGCGACCAGCAGGTTGTACTTGTGGTCCCGCGCGACCCCTTCAATTCCCTGCAAAAGGGGGGCGAAAAAGTCGTTGTGCATGTCATTGAGCAGGAGACCAATGACATGCGTCTTATTGGAGGCGAGGTGACGGGCGGCAGCGTGGGGGGTGTAGTGTAACTCTTCCATGACCGCCTTCAAGCGGTCTGCTACTTCCTGCGAGATGGGAGCGTTGTCGTTGATGTAACGGCTGACCGTGGCAACGGAAACTCCCGCCTTCTTTGCCACCTGCCTGATTGTCACGGAATCGGATTTTTTGGTCATAGGAATGCCTCTTGTGTAACCGGTTACAGTAACCGGTTACATTATGGCACGTTTGGACAGCAGAGTCAAGGTCAATTTCTTAAAGATTCGACATTTCCAGAAAAATGTCATCCTTGTGGAGGAAGTTACAGGAATCACGCCAAAAAAGCGGTTTTTGGCTCAAGGTGGCATATAATTGCCAGTCGAAGTCATCATATCTTCTGGCATTGTGGGGCAAGCCGGTCATTGAAACGAGAAAAAGAATGGAACAACTATTGCATCTCATTGAAAACAGCCTGCAGGTGGATGGGGAAGAGATCAGCGTGGTTAACGAAGCCGTTTTCCGCGCGAACATTGCCAAATTGGCAAAGGTCTCAGCTTTGGGGGAGCGGGAGGAAGCCGCCCAAGCCCGATATTTAATCCGCGCGGCTGCTTTGAATTTGGGGATCATTCCCGCTTCGATTCAAGACCTGTATTTGGCCCGCGGACGTGGGGAACTTCCCGCCACGTGGACGACTCCTGCTTTCAATTTCCGCGCCATGTCTTTTGACTGCGCCCGTGCCGCTTTTCGTTCCGCCCGTAAAGTGGATGCGACTGCGATGATCTTTGAACTCGCCCGCGTCGAGATCGACTGGACAGATCAGCCGCCTGCTGAGTATGCCGCCAGCATTTTGGCAGCCGCCATCGCCGAAGGTTATCGCGGACCACTCTTCCTGCAAGGCGACCACTTCCAGGTTTCTGCCAGCTTGCCGTTGCAGCAGGAGAAGGCATCCGTCGAAGACTTAATCACCGAAGCAGTGTCGGCCGGCTTCTTCAACATCGACCTGGATACCAGTACCCTGGTTGACCTGTCACAGCTGACGGTGCCGCAGCAGCAGACGGTCAATGCCACGGTCTCGGCGGAGTTGGCTGCGCATGTCCGCAAAGTCCAACCGGTAACGATTTCCATCGGCGGGGAGATCGGTGAAGTTGGCGGGCATGTTTCCACCGTTGAGGAATTGACTTCCTACATGAAGCAGTTCAACGAGAAGTTTTCCGCGCTTGTGCCAAACCAGCCGGGACTGAGCAAGGTCAGCATCCACACGGGGACGGCGCACGGCGGTATCGTCCTGCCCGACGGTTCGATGGCGAAGGTCAACATTGATTTCGACGCCCTAAAAAATCTCGGACAGGTTGCTCGCGACGAGTACGGCATGGGTGGCGCGGTCCAGCACGGAGCATCCACACTGCCGCCTGAACTTTTTAACCATTTTGTCGAGTACAGCGCAATCGAAGTCCACCTTGCCACAGCGTTCATGACCACCTTTTATCGCAACATCCCCGTTGAGTTGAAAAATGAAATGTTCGCCTGGCTGGATGAACACCACGCCGCCGACCGCACATCCGACATGACCGACGAACAGTTCCATCACACTACCCAGATGCACGCACTTGCGCCATTCAAAGCCGCAGCGTGGAACCTGCCGACGGATGCCAAAGACCAGCTTGGGGCGGCGTGGGAGGCGCAGTTCGATATGTTGTTTGACAGACTTGGTTGCGCGAACACCCGTCAGATCGTGGAGCAGGTCATTCATCCTGTAAGAGTCAAACCGCATTTGGAAGATTATCTTGCAAGCCGCAACGCCCCGGGACAAGTCAAGGGGTTGGCTGGCTAAATTCTGCATTCTGTATTCATAATTCTGAATTCAAAAAGGAGTATCTCATGCCCACAACCTATCGTTTTTCATTTGGACCATGGAACATTCACTCCGGCGCAGACCCCTTTGGTCCCCCTGTGCGCGATGAATTTTCCTTTGCCGAAAAGCTCGAGTTCTACAAGAAGCTTGGCTTTGATGGCGTTCAATTCCACGATGATGATGTGGTCTCCAATGCCGACGCTCCCTGGTCGCAGCAGGAAACCGAGGCGAAGCAAATCCGCAAGCAACTCGATGAGCGCGGACTGGTGGCGGAGTTTGTCGCTCCGCGCCTGTGGGAGCACCCGCTGACGATTGACGGCGCGATCACCGCCAACTCAGTCGAGACGCGGAAGTATGCCCTCGAACGCTCCAAACGCTCTGTGGACATTGCCCGCCTTGTCGGAACAAAGAACCTTGTCCTCTGGCCTGCCCGCGAAGGGACTTATATGCGTGAGGCAAAGGACCCGGTTGCTGCGGTCGGACGTCTGGTGGAGTGGATGAACGCCCTGCTGGAATACGACAAGGACTTGCGTATCTTGGGCGAGATGAAGCCGAACGAGCCGATGGACCAAGCCTACGTCCCGACGACGGGTCATTTCCTCGGATTGGCCAGCCTGACGGTGGATCCCAGTCGCGTGGGTACGTTGATCGAATCCGCTCATGCCATTCTCGCGGGACTCGACCCCTCCGATGAAATGGCGTATGCCATCTACCAGAAGAAACTTTGGTCGGTGCATCTCAACGACCAGAACGGTCTGAAGTTCGACGAGGATAAATCCTTCGGCGTCGTGGACCTGCGCCGCGCCTTCAACCAGGTTTGGGTGTTGGAGCGGAACGGGTACGGCCAAAACGGCGAGTTCGTCGGGTTGGACGTCAAAGCCCTACGCACGCAGTCGAAGGAAACCTCCACCAAACACCTGCGAAACAGCCGCGCCATCTTCCTGCGACTCGTGGAACTGGCTCGTTCCCTCGATGTGGCAAAGGTCGAGCAGTTACGCGCCGAGCGCGATTACGAAGAACTGGACATGCTGATCGTCAAGCATTTGATTGGATAATTGCAATAGCCCTTAAAGGTTTCCAAAACCTTTAGGGGCCTGGATTGGAATCTCATGACAGACGCAATCGTAGCAGGTCATCTTTGTTTGGATATCATCCCCGATCTGTCGTCTCATGCGGGGGGAAGTTTCGATGCGGAATTTCAGCCCGGACGGCTGCTTCATGTGGGTTCAGCCGCCACATCCACGGGTGGGGCGGTCTCGAATACGGGGCTGGCTTTGCATCGCCTCGGCATCGAGACTCGCCTGCTTGCCCGGGTCGGCGCGGACCAGTTTGGGCGTATCGTCAAGCAGATGGTTTCCGACCAATCGCCGCCGCTTGCCGAGGGGATTTCCATCAGCGCCGACACCAGCACCTCGTATTCCATCGTCGTCAACCCGCCCGGCAGTGACCGCCGCTTCCTTCATCATCCGGGCGCGAACGACGATTTCCGCTCCGAAGATGTTCGCGACAAAGACGTCCGCAACGCCCGCCTCTTCCACTTTGGGTATCCGCCGCTGATGGCTGGGATGTTCGCCGACGGTGGCTCGCAACTGACCGACATCTTCCGCCGCGTCAAATCCCTTGGGCTGACCACTTCGCTCGATATGGCTTTGCCTGATCCAAACTCCCCGGCGGGTCGCGCCGACTGGCTGAGCATCCTCAAGAACACGCTGCCGTATGTCGATATCTTCCTTCCCAGCCTCGATGAAATTCTCTACATGCTCGGCAGGACGAGCAGCCCGCTTTCGGTGGGATTGCCGACTTCGGTCAGCGACGAGTTGTTGGGGATGGGGGCGAAGATGGTCGTCCTCAAGTTGGGCGGCTATGGCTTGTATTTGCACACCGCGTCCGCTTCCGTGCTGAAAGACATGGGGCGCGCGCGTCCGTCTGCACGGGATTGGGCGGATCACGAAAATTATCAGCCTTGTTTTCAGGTGGATGTGGCTGGGACGACAGGCTCAGGCGACTCGACCATCGCTGGATTTTTAGCCGCCCTTCTACGTGACCTTCCTCCCGACAGGGCGCTCGATGCCGCGCTCGGAGTTGGCGCCTGCTCCGTCGAATCTCCCGACGCCTTGAGCGGAATCCGCCCGTGGGATGAAACCCTGCGCCGCATCGAGTCAGGCTGGGCAAGGTCGTCCAACAGAATTTCCTGAATCAAATAATTTCAATCTTCGTATCCCAGACATCGCCATCTGTCCAGTTGGCTTCCACCCATTTGGCAATCGTTTGCATGGACTGTTGCAACGTCACGGCATCGGAGTTCACCATCGCACAGGCGATGATGGACTCCGTCCACTTGTCCTGCAAATCCATTTCGGCGACGGAGACGTTGAATTCGCGGTGCAGGCGCGAGATCAGCGGCTTGATCCGTCCGCGCTTTTCTTTGAGTGAGGCGCAGAGGGGGAGGTGAAGGTGGATGGTGAGAGTGGCGAGCATGGTTAATTTAAATTTGATAGGCGGCTGGCAATGAACCAGTATAAAATTAGCAAATCAAACACTCCGCGAATAATTGTAAAGATGCGGCTCATCAGCGACTCTGTTCTACTGCCAAGGATTTGGACGATCATTGCAAGAGTCAATAACACTACTGGGGTTATCATTATCAACGCCATGAGAAAGATTTTGTCTGCGAAAAAAGATGCTATTCCTGGTAGTTTCGTTTCCGCGATGCTGATGCCAAGCAGCCAGAGCAAGCTAATAATTTCAAGAAAGAGCCAGATTCTTTTGAAAAATTTTTCCTCGGCTTTAATTTCCTCTATCTCATCAGAATCAAACTGAGGTTGTTGATCTATCCAGTCAGGGGAGGATTCGTAATTTTCTTCAAATTCATTGAAGTCACTTTCATCTTCGTCGTCAGGTTCTAGCTCCTTGGGGACGTTGTAGGCTTTCATGATTTTTTCCATCATGTAGTCGGTAAGGAGACTGTCATTGTACTTCCTGGGCTTGATCTTTTTACTGCCCTCGTTCTCGATCCTCTTTTCGAATTTTTCATATCTCTCCCTATTGGTGGCCTTGTCGATTCTTGCGGAAGGACTTTCTTCAAAATGCCGCTTGTCAGATTCGCCGTTTGCTAATTTATCAAGGCCATCACCGTATTCTGATTCTTCGCTCGCATCCTCACTTTCCTCTTTTACGTTGTAGGCTTTCATGATTTTTCCCATTACGAAGTCGGTAAAGCGGTTGTCGTTATATTGTTTGTGCGTCGATGTGACTTTTCCGTGCCTTCTTCCCATTGGCTTGGGGAGTAGGTAATACATCATCATGCCGATGAATAATATCAAAGCAATGGTACTGAAAACTGTATCTGAATCGATGCCGGCTTTAGACAACGTCTCACAAGAAGCTGTAATCGTTATGACTAACAAGAAAATGATAATTCTTATTCCAAACCACGAATTTTTCATGTGACCTAATTTCTTTGTATGCCGCCTTTGCTATTTGATTGCCTGTCTTAGCTTTTCCACCAAGGCCACAGCATCCTCTTCCTCACAAGTGTCATCACGTGACAGGAACTTTACCCCCTTCTCTGGGACTTCCCTGCGGCGTGGCACGATCCACATGTGAAGGTGAGGTTGTCCTTCCATCGTGGAGAGTTGATAGATACGCTCGGCGTCAGTGTGTTCCCGAAGCGCTTCATAAACCCGTTTCAGCAGACCGCCGAGGGAGGCAGCCTCTTCGGCTGTCATTTCGGAGTAGTCGAGAAAATGTCGCCTCGACTCGATGAACAACGTCCCCAGCGGACCCCACTTCACGTCCGCATGGCAGACCATCCAATGTCCATCTTCGTAGATGTAGCCGCCAGGTGGGACGAGTTCCAGTCCAGTGTGTTTGCGGCAGATTACGCAAGTCTCACTATTCATACGGTATTCCTTGGTTATGATTTACGAATTGCGAATTACGCCTTACAATCTCATTCATGGACACCGAAACCGCATACAACCAAGCCCTCGATTACCTCTATTCCTTCGTGGATTATAGCCTGAAACACGCCTCCGAATTAGCAAAGGCGGACTTCAACCTCGACCGCATGTTTGCTTTGATGGAGTCACTGGGGAACCCGCAGAACCGCTATCCCATCATTCATGTGGCAGGGACAAAGGGGAAGGGGTCAACGTCTGCGCTGTGTGCAGCGGGTTTGCAGGTTGCAGGTTATCAGGTTGGATTATACACATCGCCGCACCTGCTGGATTACAGCGAAAGAATCCAAATCAATGGCAAGCCGATTTCGCATGGACAGTTGGTCGAGCTGGTGGAGGAGATCAAGCCGCACGTGGCAAAGATCGAAAAGTTGACCACCTTCGAAATCACCACCGCGCTGGCGTTCATGGCGTTTGCAAAATACAAGGTCAACGCGGCGGTCTTTGAAGTCGGCTTGGGTGGGCGGCTGGACGCGACCAACATTGTCACGCCAAAAGTTTCGGTTATCACTTCGTTGTCCTACGATCACATGGCTGTGCTTGGGGACACGTTGACGTTGATCGCAGGTGAGAAGGCGGGCATCATCAAGCAGGGCGTGCCTGTGGTCTCGTCCCCACAAAAGGACGAGGCACTGGCAGTTTTGGAGCGTGTAGCCAAACTAAAGAATGCAGAGTTGACGCTTGTGGGGCGCGATGTAAAGTTTAAGTCGGTCGGGTCATCTTTGGAGGGACAAACGTTCAACGTTCAACGTTCAACGTTTAGAGTTCCTTTGCTCGGGAGCCATCAAATCGAAAACGCCGCTACGGCTTACACGGCATTGCGCACCAGCGGAATTCCCATTACCGACGAACAGATACAAAAAGGCTTTTCTCAGGTAAAATGGCGCGCCCGCTTCGAAGTGGCACGGCGCGACCCGCCTGTCATCTTCGACTCGGCGCACAACCAGGATTCTTTCGAGAAGTTGGGCGAGACTCTTGAAACGTACTTTCCCGGTAAAAAAGTTATTCTGATCTTCGGTGCATCGGAGGATAAAAATATCCCCGGCATGTTCGCCGCTTTGCTGCCGAAGATTCAAAAAATCATCATCACCCGTGCTGACCATCCGCGGGCGCTCGAAGTGGAGCGAATTCAAGGGTTGGCGGATCAGGCTGGGGCGGAGTCGGAATCGGTTACGCCAGTTAAGTCCGCATTGGCTCGGGCGTTGGAACTATCCGTAAAAGATGGTAGCATTGTCCTCTCCGCTGGAAGCATGTTTGTGACGGCGGAAGTCATGTCTGCATGGAAAACGAGTAATCAATGAATCATCAAAACGATTGGAACGAAGAAGAAGATAATTTCGACCTGACCCTCTCACAGCGGACCGAGGAGTTGTACCGCATCCCGAACATGGAGCCAAACGCCGATGGCTTGATCGAAGCCGCCGTGTTGCCGCTGCGTGACATGGTGATTTTCCCGCGCATGGTCTCGCCGATCTTTGTCGGGCGCGAGGCTTCGCTTTTGGCAGTGCAGGATGCCCAACGCAAAGAGCAGACCGTGATCGGACTGACTCAAAAAGACCCCGAAGTGAATGAGCCTGGCATCAATGACTTTCTACCTGTTGGTGTGGAGATGGCAGTGGGGCGGTTGCTGCACATGCCCGATGGCTCGTACTCCGCGCTGGTGCAGGGACGCAAGCGCGTGGAGATCATCGAATACCTGAGCGTGAAGCCGTACATCAAAGTGCGCGCGCGAGTGATTAACGAACCTACAACTGCAGACCGGCAGACGCAGGCTTTGATGCGCTCCGCGTTGAGTCTCTTCGAGCGCTGTGTGCAACTGGACAGGTCGATTCCCGAAGAGGCGCATTTGTTTGCGTTGAACATTGCCGAACCCGGCTGGCTTGCGGACATGATCGCCACATCGCTCTCGCTGAACTACGAAGCCAAACTACGCCTGCTGATGATCCTCGACCCGAAGGCGAGACTCGGTCAACTGAATGCCATCCTTGCGCAGGAAGTGGATGTGCTCGAACTCGAAGACGAAATCCATTCCCGCGTTCAAAACGAAGTGGATAAAAGCCAGCGCGAGTTTTATCTGCGCGAGCAGATGAAGCAGATTCAAAACGAACTCGGTGAAGGCGACATCTTTACCCGTGAATCGTCCGACTTGAAGAAGAAGGTCGAGAGCGCGAACCTGCCCGAAGAGGCGAAGAAGGTTGCATTCAAAGAGTTGGAGCGGCTGAACCAGATGCCGCCGATGGCTCCCGAAGTGGGAATCATCCGCACCTACATCGACTGGATCGTTGACCTGCCGTGGAACAATCCCACGCCTGATAATTTGGACGTGAAGAACGCCGCGAAAATTCTCGAACGTGATCATTACGGTTTGAAGAAGGCGAAGGAAAGGATTCTCGAATATATCGCCGTGCGTTCGCTCAAACCCAAGAAGGAGCGCCAGCCGATCCTGTGTTTTGTCGGACCTCCCGGTGTGGGCAAGACCTCGCTCGGACGTTCGATTGCCGACGCGCTGGGTCGCAAGTTTGTGCGCGTGTCGTTGGGCGGCGTACGCGATGAAGCTGAAATCCGCGGACATCGTCGCACCTACATCGGCGCCCTGCCTGGGCGAATTATCCAGACGATGAAGCGGGCTGGGACGTCGAATCCGCTTTTCATGCTGGATGAAATCGACAAGCTGTATTCCGACTTCCGCGGCGACCCCGCCTCGGCGATGCTTGAGGTGCTCGACCCTGAGCAGAACTTCGCTTTCAGCGACCACTACCTCGAACTGCCGTTTGACCTGTCGAAGGTCATGTTCATCACCACCGCCAACTCGCTGGGCAGCATCCCCGCGCCGTTGCTCGACCGCATGGAAGTCATCGAATTCCCCGGCTACATCGAAGAGGAAAAACTGGAGATTGCCAACCGCTATCTCATCCCGCGCCAGATCGAAGAGAACGGAATCGACTCTCTCGGCATGGCGTTTGAGCCAACTGCATTGCAGCGCATCATCCGCGAATATACCTACGAAGCGGGCGTCCGCAACCTGGAGCGCGAGATTGGAAAGGTCTGCCGCAAGGTGGCGCGGATGAAAGCGGAAGCGAAGAAGTATCCCGCGTCAATCGCGCCAGAGATGATCGAAAAGCTGCTCGGACCCCAGCAGGTCTTTCCGCCCGAAGCGGAGCGCACCGATGAGGTGGGCGTCGCCACCAGCCTGGCATGGACGGAAAACGGCGGCGAGATCATGGCTGTGGAAGTTGCCGTCCTCGAAGGCAAGGGCGGGATGCAGATGACGGGTCAACTGGGCGAGGTGATGCAGGAATCGGGTCAGGCGGCATTGACCTACATCAAGTCCCGCGCCGCCGCGCTCAAGATCGACCCCGAAGTCTTCGAGCGGATGGATATCCACGTCCACATGCCCGAAGGCGGAATCCCGAAGGATGGACCTTCGGCGGGAATCACGATGGCGACAGCGATCATCTCCGCGCTGACGGGGCGACCCGTTTTCCGTCTGGTCGGCATGACGGGTGAGATCACCCTGCGCGGACGTGTGCTTCCCATCGGCGGCGTGCGCGAGAAAGTCCTTGCCGCCCACCGTGCTGGACTCAAAACCGTCCTCCTGCCCGAAAAGAACCTGAAGGATTTGGTGGAGCTTCCCAAGACTGCCAAGTCCGAGTTGAAGATCGTCCCCATCAAACACATGGACGACGTGCTTGCTCTGGCGCTCTCGGAGAAGGTGACTGTCAAGCCGCCGCGTCCGAAGAGGCAGCCGAAGGATGAGGGGCAGGACGAGTAGGAAAATTATTTCATAACAAATTCCCCCTCAGGCAGTGTGGATGATAAAATATCCATGCTGCTTTTTAATCTCCGCACGGAAAAACCATGTCCAAACTTGAAAATAAAGTCGTTTTGATTACTGGCGCATCATCGGGATTTGGCGAAGATGCCGCGTTGATGTTCGCCGCCGAGGGCTGCAAGGTCGTCCTCGCCGCGCGGCGCATCGACCGTCTGCAAGCCCTTGCCGCCAAAATCCAGGATACGGGTGGCGAAGCCCTCGCCATCCCTGTGGACATTGTCGATGTCGCCGAGGTAAAGAATCTGGTAGAGACCACACTCGACCTTTATGGTCAGATCGACATCCTTTTCAACAATGCGGGCATTGGGCGCGTTGCATGGTTTGAAGATCATTCCTGGGACCGCGATATCAACACCCTTATACAGGTCAACCTGATCGGGCTGATGCAGGTCACGCATGAGGTATTGCCGCACATGCTGGCACGGGGCGAGGGTCACATCATCAACATGGCATCGGTTGCGGGGCTGATGGCTCCGCCGCTCATTGCCAGTTATTCCGCCAGCAAGTTTGGCGTGCGCGGTTTCACCGATGTCCTGCGCCGCGAGGTCGCCCCGTTCGGGGTCAAGGTCAGCGGCATTTACCCCGGACCCGCCTCCACCGAGTTCGGTCAGCATGTGGGAAAGAATCAGGCTTATCGCAAGTTCCGTTCCGGGTTCAGGGTCCACATGACCTCGGAATATGTCGCCCGCCGCGTGGTGAACGTCGCCAAACGTCCGCGCCGCAGCCTGATCATCCCCTGGTGGTTCCGCATCGTCTACGTCTTCGACATGCTCTTCCCGACCATCATGGATTGGCTCTATTTTCATTACGTGAAAAAATATCGCAACCTGGATAAGGAGAATAAATGACCCGCGCCCGACTCGATAATTTAACCGCTTCGCTCTCGACCCCGAAGCTGGATGCTGTTGTCCTGAATCCCGGTCCCACGCTGACGTATCTCACGGGACAACAATTTCATCTTATGGAACGTCCTGTTGTCTTATTTATCGCGCCGGGGAAGGTCCCCGCGCTGGTGCTGCCCGAACTCGAGGCCCTCAAGGCGGAACGGTTCCCGTACAAGGTGCAAGTCTTCACCTACGGTGAAAATCCGTTGGAATGGGGCGAAGCCTTTCGAAAAGCGATTCTGGCTCTGGACCTGGATGGGAAGCAAATCGGCGTCGAGTTTCGGCAACTGCGCCTGCTGGAGTTCGATTACCTGATAGCCGGCGCGAATAATGCGGACTTCCCCGATGCGAGCGAGGCGCTGGTTCAGTTGCGGCTGCGAAAGGACAAAGCCGAGGTGGATGCGATGCGTCGCGCGGTGAAGATCGCTCAGGATGCTCTCGAAGCCGTCATCCCGTTGATCAAGATCGGCATGACCGAGCGCGAACTGTCTGGCGAACTGGTGATCCAATTGCTCAGGCATGGTTCCGACCCCGAACTGCCTTTCTCACCGATTGTTTCCTCTGGACCAAATTCCTCCAACCCACATGCCTCGCCGTCCGATAGAAAATTACAGGCGGGCGACATGCTGGTCGTGGATTGGGGCGCGACGTACAACCATTACATCTCCGATCTCACACGCACCTTTGCGGTGGGGGAGGTGGATGCAGAGTGCCAAAAGATTCACAAGATTGTTCAGGAGGCGAATGCCGCGGGTCGCGCCGCTGGCAAGCCCGGAGCTCCCTGTGCCGCTGTAGACATCGCCGCCCGAGAGGTCATCGAAAAGGCGGGCTATGGAAAATACTTCACCCACCGCACGGGACACGGCATTGGCATGGAAGCGCACGAAGACCCCTACATGCGTGGCGATAATCAGCAACTGCTGGAAGTCGGCATGGCATACACCGTGGAGCCTGGCATCTACCTGCCAAACCGCAACGGTGTCCGTGTGGAGGACAACATGGTCGTCACCGAAACCGGCGCGGAAAGCCTGAGCGATATGCCGCGCGAAATCCGCGTGGTGGGGTAAACCTTTTCACCGCAAAGATGCGCGAAGGAAAGGCGAGAGTTTTGCGCTCTTTGCGGAGGGCGCTTTTAGTGTGAATTCTTTACCTTGCAAACCCCACTTGGACGCAGATTCACGCACGCGAAGCGAAACGCGGATTTTTTTCTTGTTTTCTCAGCGCAAATCAGCGTTCTCAGCGTCCCGATCCGAAAATGTAGGGTAGAGTAGTGATGAAAATTGAACGCGCGACCCTTGAACAGGCGGCGGAATTGACCGCGCTCACGATATCCGCCAAGCGCCACTGGAACTATCCCGAAAAGTGGATTCAAATCTGGCTCCCACTGCTGACCGTCACCGCTAACTATATCCGCGAGAACGAAACCTGGACGGCAGTCCAAAACGAAAGGTGCATCGCCTACTACTCTCTCAAAAATGATGGCGGATTCCTCTGGCTCGATAACTTCTGGGTTTTGCCTGAGTTTATGGGGCAGGGGATTGGCAGGGAACTTTTCCAGCACGCCCTCGAAAGAAGCCGTGCCCTCGGCGCAAACACCCTGAGAATTGAGTCAGACCCGAATGCCCAAAGTTTCTACGAAAAAATGGGGGCGCGACAAGTTGGTGAGCAACATACCGAGGTGGACGGTCAGCTGCGTGTGTTGCCCCTGATGGAAATCAAATTGTAATTTTCTTTCACATAAAACCCTTGACATCTAGAACATTTGTTCTATAATTCAACCTACCTAACTAGACTGGAGGTCGAAATGGCTCAATACCGTAATCCGCTTGTGGACGGAATGAAGCTGGCATGGCGCAACCTGCTCCACAACCGTCAATTCAACCGTGGCGCTGCCTGGGGGGCGATGATCGTCGGCGCGCTGGTGTCGTTCGAAATTTTCAACTTTAGCACCACCCAGTTTGCCCTGCACGACATGCTTGGCGACCTGACCTTTGCGGGCATGAAATGGTCGAGCATCCTTGCCGTCGCCTTCTGCGGCATTGACTTTGCCGGCATCGCCCGCATCTTCACCCCCGAGCAGGGACGCGACGAACCCGCCGAAGTCTACTACCTCTTTGGCGCGTGGCTGCTCGCCGCGGGATTCAACGCCTGCCTTACCTGGTGGGGCGTGTCGGTTGCCATCACCAACAATGCCAACCTGCAAGCCAGTTCGGTCATGAGCGCTGCCACCCTCATCAAAGTTGTGCCGATCTTTATTGCTGCCATGGTCTGGCTCGTGCGCCTGCTCATTATCGGTACCTTCTCCCTCGCCGGCGACCGCCTCTTTACCACCGCTCAACAGCATCAACCGTATCGGACGCAATACCAACAGCCCCAGCAAACTCCGCGATACAACGCGCCGCAGACTTCCTATCAGGCTCCGCGCCCCGTCAACCAGCCTGTGAACCAGCCCGTCCTGCGTCCTGCCTCGCAGATTGCCCGCCCGACGAACAGTGTCAACGCCAGCGTGGGAACTTTCCGCCCCGCGCCCAAGCCCGCGCCACAGCAAACCTCGTTTGTTCCGCCCGAGCCCACCTATCATCCCATTTCCTACGGCGCGCGCAGCCCTGAAACCAGCGACCGCCACTACGACGCTTAATGTCGTTGCGAGGCGGCGCACTTCCGCCGACGCAACCTCAATCTCCCACAATTTCATAATCTCACTTTCGAGCCCGGTCCCTTACAGACCCAGAATGGAGAATTAACTCATGTCCCGCGCTCGCCCTGACGAAACAGCCGCAGCCCAGCAGGAAGAAGGCAGCGGCTGTTTTGGTTTTATGTTTGTTCCACTCATCGTGATTTTGGTCAGCGCCCTGCTCGGCTCTGTTGCCTGGACAACGGACCCCTCACCCGCTGCTTCCATGGATTCGCCGCCCGTAACCGCTTCGGGCATTTCACCCATCTTTCGTGCTGAAGTCCGCCACTGGGCTGACTCAATCTCGAGGTGGGCTGCTGCTGCGGGAGTTGATCCCAACCTGGCGGCGACGGTCATGCAGATCGAATCCTGCGGTGATCCGCGCGCCACATCCAGCGCCGGCGCGATGGGGCTTTTTCAGGTCATGCCGTTTCATTTCCGCGCCCTCGAAAATCCCTACGACCCCGATACCAACGCCGCTCGCGGACTTGCTTATCTTGCGCGGTCCCTTGCCGCTGGCAGCGGTAATGCGCGTCTCGCGCTGGCTGGCTACAACGGCGGCATTGGAGTTATCTCCCGCGGCGAGTGGACCTGGTCAGCTCAAACCAAACGATATGTCCAGTACGGCGCTCCCATTTACGAAGACGCCCACAGCGGACTTTCGTCCAGCGCGGCGTTGAACCAGTGGTATGAAAGATATGGGGTGAGTCTATGCCGTCAGGCAAGTCAACGGCTGGGATTGCAATAGGGGCTGTATAATTCCCTAAAATCCAAACAAGGCGGCAGGTGATTTATGCAACAATGGAAAACGCGCGACAGGAAAGTCATATTGGATGAAAGCCCGTGGCTGAAGGTGGAAAGTCACACCGTTGAACTGCCGTCGGGACAGGTGATTCCCAACTGGCAATGGGTGACCACCCCCGATTACATCAACGTGGTGGCGGTGACGGAGGAAGGCAAGTTCATCTGTTTCCGTCAGGTGAAGTACGGGTTGGAGGGCGACACACTGGCAATCGTCGGGGGCTACTTAAACGATGGGGAGGAACCGCTTCAGGCGGCGCAGCGCGAACTGCGCGAAGAGACTGGGTACGAGTCCCCCGATTGGGTGTCGTTGGGCAGCTATCGAGTCGATCCAAATCGTGGCATCGCAATGGGAAATTTATTTTTGGCTCGTCGTGCGCGGCTGGTCGCCACGCCAATCGTTGACGACCTCGAAGAACAGCATTTGCATCTCTTGTCTCGCGCAGAGATTGAGCAGGCTTTGGCAACAGGGGAGTTCCAGGTGATGGCGTGGACTGCCGCTGTCGCGCTGGCTTTGCGAAACTTGTAGGCGTTGCGTTACTTGATTGTCCCCAGCCAAATCACGAACGTCGTCCCTTTCCCCTCTTTCGATTCAACCTTGATCTGTCCGCCGTGATGCTCCACGATCCACTGGACGATGGACAGCCCCAACCCAAACCCGCCGATGGAAGAACGGGTGCGGGATTTTTCGGCGCGATAGAAACGGTCGAAGATGTGGGGCAAATCCTCGGCGGGAATCCCAGGTCCCGTATCGCGGATGATGATGCGAGCCTGATCGCCGATCTTCGACATGCTCAGGAACACGTCCCCGCCCTGCGGCGTGTACTGTATCGCATTCGCGACCAGATTCAAAAAAACCTGTTTCAGTCGATCACGGTCGCCGTTGACCATCACCTCGTCGATGTCGTTCAAATGTACCTTGACCTTGTTGCCCGCCAGCACGGTCATCTCGGTAAAGACTTCGGTTAGCAGGAGGTCGAGTTCGACGGGCTTCATGTTCAGGGCGAGTTTGCCCGACTCGGCTTGCGCCAGCATCAGCAATCCGCCGACGAGACGGGTGAGCCTGCCTGCTTCCTGGTCGATACTGGTGAGCGATTCTTCATCCGCCTCCTTGATGCGGCGCATCAAATCCACGTTGCCCTTGATGACTGTTAACGGCGTGCGTAGTTCGTGACTCACGTCCGCGAGAAATCTTTGCTGGGAGGTGAAAAGCGATTCGAGCCGTTCCAGCGTTTGATTGAACGAGACGACCAGTTCGCCGATCTCGTCTTCATTCCCTCCCTGATGCGGGATGCGGCGCGAGAGGTCGTCGGCGCGGTTGATCTGGTCCACGGTTTCGGTGATGTCCTCCAGCGGGGAGAGGGCGCGTCCCAGGACCACCCACGAGCCGATGCCCGCCATCAGGACGGCGATCACGGCAGTCATCGCCATCATCGAGAGCAGGTTGCCTTGAGTCGCGTCAACCACCGCCAGGCTTGCCCCAACCTGCAGCGTGCCGAACATCCGCTCGCCCACGATCAGCGGCACGCTCAACACCCGCAGGTGCGCCTCGTCGAGTTGTGAGTCTTTATAGATGGGGGAGGATACTTCGAGATTGGTCGGGTCGAGGGGTTTGATCAACGCGCCGATGCTGGGCGAGGTGGCGATGATATTTCCGTCCACGCCCCAGATTTGGACATACGCATTGGAGGTCATGTCGAGCGGCGGCAGGCTGACCAGACTCAACTCACCGACGGAGTTGACTTTGGTTACGGCGGTGATGTCACGCGCCACAGCCGCCAGCATGGTATCCACCTGGTTGAGCAGGATGAAGTTAACGAGGATATAAACTGCCGCGCCGAATATCAGCAGGATGCCCCCGATGAAGGTCGAATACAATAAGGTCAGGCGCAGGCGCAAAGACATTTCAATTTACGATTTTGGACTGAGGATTTACGATTGATATGGGCTTCGCGATTTGGGATTGAAATTCATCCTTCAGCCTTCATCATTCATCCCTGCCTTACGGATTTTCCCGCATCACATACCCGACGCCGCGCACGGTATGAATCAGGCGGGCTTCCCCTTCGCCTTCCAGCTTTTGGCGCAAGTAACGGATGTACACTTCCAGCACGTTGCTTTCGCCGCCGAAATCGTAGCCCCACACGCGATCGAAGATGACCTCGCGGGTCAACACCTGCTTGGGGTGGCGCAGGAACAGCTCCAGCAGTTCATATTCCTTCGCGGTGAGCGCAACAACGCGGGAGCCGCGCGACGCCTGACGCGAACCTGTGTCGAGCGAAAGGTCGGCGAACTTCAACACGGGAATCCGTTCCGGCTGGGTGCGTCGCAACAGGGCGCGGACACGCGCCAGCAACTCGTCGAGGTTGAACGGCTTGACCATGTAATCGTCCGCGCCGGCGTCCAAACCTTGAATGCGATCCTGCACAGTGTCCTTTGCCGTCAGCATCAGGATGGGAATCGAGCCGCCGCTTCGCAATCGGTGGCAGACTTCCAGACCGTCCATGCCGGGCAGCATCCAATCCAAAACCACGAGGTCGGGAGTATGGTCTCGCGCAGCGATCAATCCCATCCGCCCGTCGATTGCCGTATCCACAGTGTAGCCTTCATAGGTCAAACCGCGCTGCAACAGTTTCAGTATTGCCTGATCGTCTTCAATGATTAGGATTCGCTCATTCATGGCAGTGTCTCCTGCTCAAAATATACCATAAATCGCGGGTAAAATAAGTTTATGCCCTTCAGCAAGCGGCTCTTCGACCTTACCTTCTCTTTTCTTGCAATCGTCATTCTTTCGCCCATCCTGCTTTTGACGGCGATCCTTGTCCGTGTTTTTCTTGGGACTCCGATTCTCTTCAAGCAGCAACGCCCCGGTTACAAGGGACGTCCTTTTTTCATCTACAAATTACGCTCGATGCTGGATGCGGCTGACAGGGATGGGACTCTGCTACCGGATTCTGAGCGGCTGACCCGCTTCGGGCGGATCCTGCGTTCCCTTTCTTTGGATGAACTCCCTGAGCTTTTCAACATCCTGCGCGGCGAGATGAGTTTTGTCGGTCCGCGCCCATTGTTGATGGAGTACCTTCCGCTTTATTCACCCGAACAGGCGCGACGGCATGACGTTGTCCCGGGGTTGACTGGTTGGGCGCAGGTCAACGGGCGCAACGCTCTGGACTGGTCCACCCGCTTCAAACTGGATGTCTGGTACGTGGACAATTGGTCCTTCTGGTTGGACATCAAAATCATTTTGATGACGGTTTGGAAGACCATCTCCCGCGAAGGAATCAACCAGCAGGGACAGGCTACGGTGGAGTATTTCAAAGGGGAGCAATAATTCGTTCTATTTGTGCTTTTGGATAAAGTCAGCCAAGGGGTTGGCTCTCCCCTAGAATCTCAAAAACGTCAGCCAGAAATTTGAAATTGCGAAGGACATCACCATGCCGAGTGCGCGGCGTAGATTCAATCCGCTGACGTGTTGCGCGCCAAGCCAGCTTCCTGTCAACGCGCCCACCACCCCGAACGGAATGAGAGAGACGCTGAACCAGTCGAGGGAAAAGGTGCCGCCTGTGAAGCGTCCGAACAGCCCGCTGACCGAATTCAGCACGATGAAAGCAGCGGCTACGGCTGCCGCCTGTTTTGAATTTCCCCAACGAGCGTAGAGGATGATAGGAGAAAGAAATATCCCGCCGCCAATGCCGACCATGCCAGAGAGCAAGCCGATGACCAATCCGATGATGAGGGCAAGCCAGAGCGGAACGGGACGCAGTTCCCGTTCTTCATCCTGCTTCCTGCTGAAGAACAACAGGCGGATGGCGACGAAGGTCAACACGGCGTAGAGCAGGATGGAGTAAATGTGGTCGGCGATTTTGAACGACCCGCCGATGAATGCCGCGGGAATGGAGGTGACGATAAAAGGCAGGAGCAGGTTGCGGCGCAGATGTCCCGCGCGGAAGTAGGTGACGAACGAAATGCCGGCGACAATCACGTTCAAGACCAGGGCTGTGCTTGCCATCACCTGCGGCTCGATCCCGAACAGGCTCATTACGGCAAGATAACCCGTTGCGCCGCCGAAGCCGACGCTGGCGTAAAGCATGGCAATGAGCGGGACAAAAAGGTATAAGGAACTCATAAAGTCGCTTCGATCTGATGGACGAGAGATGGAATGAAAGTATGCCCTGTCGAATAGTACCCGCCGTGGACGCAGGCGCGACAGAGGGTCAGCCCATCGCGTTTGATTTCCCGTTCGTTCATGATTTCCTCGCCACACAAGTCACAGTTCACGCGCATGCCAGGTCGAGAGACGATGGCTTCGATGGACGCAACCAACCGCACTTCGCTGACGGTGAACATCTCGTCATCGGGCATGGTTTGGTACGCCTGCATTTGAGCGAGGTAGCGGCGTGATTCGTTGGAAGCGTAATCATACGCCCTCTGGCGGACATCCAGCGCAGGCGCAACACGGAAGGCGCGATTCGTTTTCACGTTCACAAAGGTAGCGGCGGTCTTGCCATAATCCTCCACGCGCAGGGTGCGATGACCGACGGTACAGTTTGTGGCGGCAGAAAGTCCATCGGCAAAACAGCCGTCCGTTTCGGTGATGACGAGCAGGCGCTTTTTGTCGGGCGGAGAATCAAACCCAAGCGCGGTCAAGCCGGCGAGTCCCAGCCGCACACCGAGAATTTGTCGCGGGCAGAGGTGCGAATGGTCAAGGGCGGATTTTTTGAGAAGGTCGTCTAGTAGTCTCATGGTCTTATAGTCTCGTAGTCTGATGGTCGGTTGGTCTTTCGGTTATAACAAAAAGCGCCGTCTCATGGAAAAGAGACAGCGCAGATGGCGGGAGGGTCTCCTTTCCAACGGGGGATGAAGGCGTTTCCGCTTTCACCTGGTAGTGCGAAATTATTTTCGCATTACTGTCCTGCCGCCGTGCGTTTTCGTTTAGGCGGGGAGGCTTCGGAGAGATATTCTAAGTATATCGTAAATTAGATTTGCTGGGAGTTGGGAGTCCCATCCTCGTGCCAATGGCACGAGAGACCCTGTAGTTGCGCGTCTTATCGTCTCACGGCGAACCGATAGGCGATTCTGCCTATTCACGAATAAGCCACGCGGCTCTTCACGCATTTCGGAAGATTCCATACAATGGGATCATTCGAGGCGCTTATGAATACTTCTCCGTTCTTATCTGTCAACCACACCTGTGTCGAAGCATTGCAATGGACAAAGAAACAATTATTGCAGGCAGGCTTGCGTTCCATACAAACTTTCGACCTGCATGCCGCCCGGGCTGGATCGCACGATTGCCCATGTCCAAATCATGGGACGAGCAAATGTGATTGTCAGATGGTGGTCCTGCTGGTTTATGGAAAAGCCGCAGAACCAGTTACAGTGATTCTGCATGGCAATGATGGGCAAACCCGTCTTTCCATTGCGGACGACCCGCGTCAACGAGCAGATCCGAAATTGATCTCGTTAATTCAGCAGACGCTGGAATGCAAAGTGCCTGTTTCCATTACATGGGCTGGATAGGCAATATTGCCTATATTTCGATGCGTCATATTGCGCTGTCAGGGAGGGTGGGATCTTCTTATACTTGACGGCTACTCCAATTCTTGAGAGGAAAATTGATGAAAACGAAGACAATATTTTTTGCGCTTGGTATTCTGGCGTTGATCCTCTCGGCATGCGCGTCGGCAACACAGCCAGATATTGCCATGCCCATGAATAATAACGACGCACCCATGATGACTGTAACCCCGGGCAGCATGATGGCGGAAAATCCCGAAGCTGCGCACATGATGGAGCCGATCACTGCGCCGAACGTTCAGCCTGCCACTGAATCGACAGGCGGACACCCGCTCGAATTCCGCGAGGAAAACGGGATCAAAATATTTGATCTGACAACCAAAGCCGTTCAGTGGGAAATCCTGGATGGCGTGACTGTTACAGCTTACACCTACAACGGCACTGTGCCTGGGCCAATGATCCGCGTCACAGAAGGGGATTTGGTCCGCATCATCGTAAAGAACGAGTTGCCTGACCCGACCACCATTCACTGGCATGGAGTCGAAGTTCCCAACGCAATGGACGGTGTGCCAGGGGTCACACAAGATCCCATCCAACCTGGTGAGACCTTTACCTATGAATTCACTGCCAAGCCTGCTGGTTCGTTCATGTATCACTCACATTTTGAAGGTGACGTGCAGGTAGGCGCTGGGTTGTATGCTCCATTCATCATCGACTCGAAGGAACCTGAAGCAAATCCGCCTGCCGTGGATAAGGTACTGATGATCTCTGAAGTACGAATGACGGATGGACAGACCTATGCCGCCATGCCAATGGGTGGAATGGAGCCCAACTACTTCACGATCAACGGCAAGTCATTCCCTGCGACGGAGACGATCACGGTCAAGAAAGGTGATCTGGTGCGCTTGCGATTAATGGGCATCGGGCAGTTCATTCATCCCATGCACTTACATGGAATGCCGTTCAAGATCACAGCCACAGACGGGCATCCCGTTCCCGAAGCAGCACAGTTGACTAAGGACACGATCAGCGTTGCACCAGGCGAACGCTACAATATTGAATTCATCGCCACTGAAACTGGACAATGGATGCTGCACTGTCACATTTTGCACCACACTACGAATGACAATGTTGAGCCAGGCGGCTTGATGTTGATGATCAATGTTGTTGAATAATCTTATAGGAGAAATAAAATGCGTAAAATGATTTTTGTAAGTATGCTCGTCGGTTTGACAGTTCTGCTCGCGGCTTGTGGAGGCTCGGCCCCGGCAGAAGAAGTTGCTTCATCCAAAGATGTGAATATTGCCGTCGCCTCCGATCCATCCCCTGCGATGATGGGCGATGTGGAATTAATATTGACCATCACCGACAAGGATGGAAACCCCATTGAAGGTGCTGCGGTGAATGTCTCTGCCGATCATACCGACATGAGCGGAATGGGCATGAGCGGGCTCGCCACCGATCAGGGCGGCGGAAAATATTCCATCAAAGCCAATTTTGCCGAGAGCGGCAACTGGATGTTGACCGTAAAAGTCACCAAAGATTCGCTGGATTACAAGGAAGACATCGAACTCAAAGTTCAGTAAATAACCTGAATGACACGGCGTCAATATAAAAATTGACGCCGTGTTTTATTTCCAATCAGATCAGGATGCTTATGAATACAAAAACGAAACGAAAGCAAATACAGGAACGCAATCGTAAACAAAAAATGGTCGCCAACTTCATTTGGGGCGGCATCGGAGTAGCTGTAATTGCCATACTTGGATTCGCAATCTGGCAGGGAGTAAAGCCTGCGGCGGGGCAGGCCATCCCTGTGATGGTGAGTGATCCGCATATCCCTGTGGATAGCGATCCGGGTCAGTACAACTCTGACCCGCCGACATCGGGTCCCCATTATGCAGACGAAGCCAGGGAGGGTTTCTATGATAGTAACACCTATCAATTTCCCGCTGGCTATCTGGTTCATAATCTTGAACATGGATACGTCATCTTTTGGTACAACTGCGACCTTCTGGATGAATCTGGCTGTACGAATTTGAAGGAACAGATCAAAACCACAATGGATGAACTGGGCGGCACAAAACTGATTGCCTATCCCTGGCCTTCTCTCGATGTTCCACTTGTCCTGACATCCTGGGGGCGTATGCAGCGCTTTGAATCGTTTGACTCAGAGCAAGCCAAAACCTTCTATCGCGCCAACCTCAATAAAGCGCCTGAACCCAATGCGCCGTAGGGGTTGAATGTCCACCGTCATATCGCCATCGAACTCACAAAAGTCACAATCCATTAGAGAATGGCTGTCCCGCCACTGGTTAGGAATCTTTCTCGTTTTCTACGGTCTCTGGATCTGGCTTCCTTTCTTCGCGCCTGTCTTTATGAAGATCGGCTGGAGCAGCGCGGGAAAAGCGATATACTTTATCTACTCGTTTTTCTGCCACCAATTACCAGAGCGTTCGTTCTTTTTATTCGGCGAGAAGACCATGTACACACTATCTGACATTCAAGCCGCATGGCAGAATACGATCAATCCAATGCTTCTGCGCCAGTTCATCGGCAACGAAGATATGGGTTGGAAGGTCGCCTGGTCTGATCGCATGATTTCGTTCTACACCAGTATTTGGGTGTTTGCACTGGCATGGTCGCCTTTTCGAAAGATAATCAAGCCGCTTTCATTTTTGGGTTTTACGCTTCTGCTCCTCCCCATCGCATTGGATGGCGGCACACACATGTTGAGCGATCTTGCTGGAATTGGACAGGGCTTTCGTGACTCAAATCAGTGGCTGACCTTGCTGACAAATCATTCCCTGCCCGTTTCATTTTACGCAGGCGACGCGTTCGGCTCATTCAACTCGCTCATACGCCTCATCACGGGACTATTGGCAGGTCTCGGCGTCGTCTGGCTGGCATTTCCATCACTGGAGGAATCCCTTGCCCAAAACTAAAATAAAGATCAAAGTCCTTTTGGCAGACGACCATCACATGGTGCGCGCGGGGATTCGTCAACTGCTTGAAAGCGCCGATGATATTCAAGTCATCGCTGAAGCGGGGGATGGAGAGGAGGCACAGGCATTGATCCAAAAGCACAAACCTGATGTGGCCGTGCTGGATATTCAAATGCCCAAAGCCAGTGGCATCGAAGTCACACGCTGGGTGCGCGCCCAATTGCCAGAGATCGGCGTGTTGATCCTGACCGCATACGATGACGAACCGTATGTAATGGCTGTGCTTCAAGCGGGCGCAAACGGTTATGTACTAAAAACAGCCAGCACCGATGAACTCATCCAGGCGGTGCGCGATGTACATGAGGGCAAGTCCGCGCTTGACCCGTCCATTACGAAAAAATTGATGTCCAACCTTTTCAAAGGGTCTGAAAAAAAAGTCATTGACCCGCTCACCGACCGCGAACTGGATGTTCTTCGTCTCACCGCAAAAGGCTTTACGAACAAAGCCATCGGCATGCAACTCCACATTAGCGACCGTACCGTGCAAGGTCACCTGGCGCACATCTTCGCCAAACTGCAAGCCAACAGCCGCACCGAAGCGGTCATGCGCGGCGTATCCCTTGGATTGATTTCGCAAGGCGATTGATGAAAACCATTTCCCCCAGGTGGCGCGGTCTCACCCAACTTTTCGCTTTCACTATTCTCCCGCTCACCCTTTTGCTGTTGCTGGTTGCCTTTGGCAGTGTCACCCTGCACGAGCGCGACATGCGTGCGCTTGTCGGCGAGCGCGATGAGCGCGCGGTGCAATCCGCCGCTGCCGCGCTTGATTCTGAATTACATCATCGCGCCGCCACCATTTCCCTGCTTTCAAATTCAACTGATGAGTCTTTTTCCAATGCGGATTTAATATCTGACTTTGATGGTGGACTGGCTTATTTTGATTCGAGCGGACAGTTGATCAAAAGCACGCCTCCAACTGGACTTTGGGATTGGGTTGCCCAAAACGAAACGAATCTCCCCTTCGCCGATTCAACCAACCCCGAAGCTGTTTTCTCGTCCCCGTTTCTTGATCCAACTTCCAAACAGTTTTTTGTTATCGTCTCAGTTTATTCTCCATCCCGCAACATGATCGTCGCTGGTGCATTCTCTCCCGCAGCGCTCGCATCCAAAACCTTTTCTACAGCGTATCCTGCCAGCAGTCAGGCAACGATCTTTCTGTTGGACTCTTCGCGGCGTTTGCTCTTTGTCAGTGGAACACTTGCGCCTGAGAGCCTGCCAGAAGACCATCCTGGCGTAGCCGAAGCCTTGCGCGGCGAAAGCGGCACACTATACACTCAAATGTCACACGAAGAACATGTTGTCGCCTACAGCCCCATTCCACTGACAGGCTGGGCATTGATCACCGAAGAAGAATGGGGATATGTTGTCAGTCCATCTTTGCAATTAACTCAAATCGCTCCGCTCGTATTTGTGCCTGTCTTTATCCTTGCATTGATCGCGTTGTGGTTTGGTGCAAAACAGATCGTTCAACCTTTGCAGAAACTTGAATCCAAAGCCGCCGCGCTTGCTTGGGGCGATTTTGAATCCATCCATGAATCAGTTGGCGGGATACTGGAAGTCCAGCACCTGCAAAAAGAATTGACGGAGATGGCGCGCAAAGTACAAGCCGCACAGGCAGGATTACATGATTACATTGGCGCGATCACTTCCGCACAGGAAGAGGAACGCTTGAGGCTGGCTCGCGAATTGCACGATGAAACCATCCAGGCGGTGATCGCTTTGAAACAGCGTGTGCAGTTGTCTGGGAAGTTAGTCAGGGACCAAAACGGTAAGCGCTCACTCCAGGAATTGGAGAGCCTTGCAGAACAGACTGTTGAGAACCTGCGACGCATCATCCGCGCATTGCGCCCCATTTATCTCGAAGACCTGGGACTTGCCACCGCGCTCGAAATGCTGGCACGTGAGACAAAAACACTGCAGGTGGATTTTTACCGCACAGGCCAGGAAAAACGATTGGAACGTGATGTCGAATTGGCGTTATATCGCATCGCGCAGGAAGCATTGAGCAATGTAGTACGTCACGCCAAAGCAAGCCACGTGACACTCAACATCAATTTCAGTGAGCACGAGATCAGCCTGGAAATCAGCGATGACGGCATTGGCTTCGTCATGCCCAAAGGTCCAACAGATTTCACAACGAGCGGGCACTTCGGTCTGCTTGGGATGAGAGAACGCTCCGAGTTGATCGGAGGCAGGCTTGAGGTTAAGAGCGAAGCGGGGGGCGGCACGCAGGTATCGGTTCGGCTGCCCATCGTCTAAATCCAAACAAAAAACCTGTTCTTCAAAAATGTCATTGATTTCGATGGCATTTTTTGTTTAATAAAATCATAACCAGCGCATGACATTCATCATACGCCATCTTGCTTATGACACGTTACGCCATTCCACGCTTATGAATGCGGAGGCATCCACGTAAGATTGGGCAAGTTTGCTAAAAAGGAGATATACACATCATGAGCAAAAAATTGAATGGGTTGATTGCAGCATGGCTAATCGTCGCAACCTTCCTGCTGGCATTTCCAAAAACAGTATTTGCCGACGGCGGGGAAGGCGGCATTGAGCAGGAAGTGAACGGGTATCACGTCTCACTGAACTTTGTCGAACCAGCCAGGGTCGGTGAGAATCAATTCCATATTCAGATCACGGATACGCTGGGGATGCCCGTCACGAACGCAGAAGTGGAAGTCTCTGCCATGCCTGCTGAAGGAATGTCGGAACATGGCGAATCCAGCGAAGCGGAACATGATGAAAATAGCGAAGTTGGTGTCATGACTAGTAACTCAGGGGGGATGGATATGACAACAGAAGAACCCGCCACTGGTGTCATGAAACCGAACGAACCTGCGGGTGACGCGCATGGTGAAGAAACGCTCTCGGCAATCCTTGAACCTTCAAATGAAGCTGGCGAATATACAGGCGAAATGCACTTTGAAAAATCAGGCGAATGGATGTTCAACGTGCGTTTCACGGTCAATGGCGAGACGACAGAAGTTGAGTTTCCATTTGAGATCGCCCGCCAACTCATCCTCAACTATGCAGTCCTGGCTGGTTTCATCGCCATCAACGTCATTGTGGTCATAATGGCGGCTGTCCTCAAACGCCAGCCTGTTGCTGTTCGCAAATAAATTTCTTTAGAGGTGTATTCCATGACAACTCCGATCAACCCGCAAAAATTATCCATGCTGAATGGCGGAAACCTGCTCAATAACAAATATATCGACAGCTTCCTGCGCAGCCGCTGGTATCCTGGCATCATTCAATATCCCACCCTGATGATCTTTATGCTCATCATGTTTCAGTTGATCCTGGGTCCCGAAGCCGCGCACGATAACTTCGGCACCGCGCTCACATGGGTGCTGTGGTGGCCCCTCATCCCGATCATCTTCCTGTTCCTAGGACGTTTCTGGTGCGCCATCTGTCCGTTTGCGACTATCAACGACCTCGTTCAGAAGTTCGTGGGCAACAACCGCCCTGTTCCGAAGTTCCTGAAAAAGTATGGCGTCTGGATTATTGATGCGCTCTTTATCTTCATCACCTGGAGCGATCATGTCTGGGGCGTGGTGGAAAATCCGCTGGGCTCAGGCATCCTGATGCTGACGCTCACAACGGGCGTGGTTGTCTCTGGCGCATTTTACGAACGCCGCGCTTTTTGCCGAAACGTTTGTTTTATCGGCGGTTTATCAGGCAACTATGCCCGCAATGGCATGTTAAGCCTGCGCGGAACTCCTGAGATTTGCGCGACCTGCACAGTTGCCTCCTGCTACAAAGGTACGGATCAATCCATGCCCTGCCCGATGTTCGAATTCCCCAAGACCATGACCTCCAGCGCCAACTGTGTAATCTGCGCGGAATGTATCAAGGGCTGCCCCAACAACTCCATCCAATTGACCCTGCGCCCGCCCACAAAAGAATTGTGGTTCATCCGCAAGCCCAAGATCGAAGAGGCTTTCTTATCCGCAGTCATTATGGGGATTGTGTTCGTGCAGAATGTGACCATGCTCGAAGCATGGAATCCGATGCTGCGCTGGCTCGAAGAATTGGTCAACACCACCAGTTACTATGTCACCTTCAGCATTACCTTCTTGATCGCACTCAGCATCCCCGTTGGTTTGCTCGGACTTACTTCATGGATCGCAAGTAAATTCAACAAAGTCTCGCTCGTGGAAAACTTCGCCCGCTTTGGTTATGCCATCATCGCCCTGGATATGGCGGGGCACATCGCCCACAACCTGTTCCACTTGCTGGCGGAAGGCGGAGCCATCTACGTCACGGGGCTTGGCTTATTCGGTCTGGCAACACATGGCATGTCAACCGCCCTTGTGGGTATGGACGTTATTCAATTCCTGCAATTTGCTTTGATCGTGCTTGGCTTCCTCGGTTCACTTCTGACTGCGTATTACATCGCAAAGAACAACAGTGTGAGCGGAAAAGTCTGGGCGACCTTCATCCCCTACGCCGTATTGATGGTCGTTCTCACCATAATGAATGTTGTCCTTTTCACACTTCCGATGGCAATGAGAATGTAATTGAACATTAAAACCTGGGCGACGGCAATCCGCCGCCCAGGTTTCACAAAAAGAGAAAAAATGACGACCAATACAACATACCAACCTGCTTTGAAAAAAAGCGACCGATTGAAGATATTCCTGCATGCACTTTTATTTGTGACAGGTTTTTCCCTGGTATTCATCGTCGGGTGGGGTGGATCAGCAACTCTGGTTGGACAGGTGTTTGGCACATACAAAAGATTCATTGCCCAGATCGGCGGCCTGGTTGTCATCCTGTTCGGGTTGGCGACCTTGGAGATCATTCGCATTCCGTGGTTCTACGCGGATACACGCGCTCAATACTCAGGCGAACGCGGAACGTATGGCGGGTCTGCCCTCATGGGAATTTTCTTCGCCGCAGGCTGGAGTCCGTGCATTGGCGCAACCTTGGGCGCGATCCTGACAATGGGACTCAGCCAACAAACCGTTGGACAGGCAATGTGGTTGTCTTCAGGGTACTCACTTGGGCTGGGTATCCCATTTCTTGCAATGGCACTTGGATTGGAACGCGCTTCGGGCTGGCTCAAGCGTATGAGACCTTATCAAAAATATTTCAAGATTGCCAGCGGAGTGTTCATCATCACAATTGGCGTAATACTACTGACGAACACGATGAGGCTGATCTCGATCTGGGCTTTCAGGAACGGATACTACATCGAGTCCTTCGCCACTTATGCCGCCGCGCCAACTTATCTAACCGCCATGCTTGCGGGATTATTCTCCTTCCTTTCACCCTGTGTGCTTCCGCTTGTACCCGCTTACTTGGGTTACTTGAGTGGGCATACCATGCAGAAGGCATAAAGGTGGCATGGGGAGTAGGAATGAACTGGTCACGAAATTAAGAAAAAAGAATAAGCCATATTGCCTATATGATTTTAGGCAATATGGCTCTCGTTGTGGATGACTGTTTAATAGGATACTCAAATCAAACAAAAGGAGACAAGCTATGGCGAATACAGTACGCGACCCCGTCTGTGGCATGGATGTTGAACCCGCCACCGCTGCTGGCAAATCCGAATACGAAGAACAGACCTATTACTTCTGCTCGCTCGGCTGTAAGAAGGCCTTCGACGAAAACCCCGAAAAGTATCTTGGCAAGGAACACGAACACAATAATTAAACTTTAAAGGAGATCGAAATGTTTAAGAAACTTACATTTGCGCTGTTACTGGTTGTGTTTATTTCTCAATTCGCGGTTTCAACTGCGTTTGCAGCGGATGAGCCTGCAGGCGGTTGTGCGCCAGGTTTTACTCTGGAAATGGCAATGGAACATGACAACCATCACCACCGTCATGTAGGCACTGATGCTGACAAAAATGGTGATGGGTACATCTGCATGAAACCAGTAACACCTACTGGAAAAGTACACGTCCACATTGATAACAATCTACCATAAAATTCAACAAGAGCATCATTGCTAAAAAACACCTCTTTTCAGCGAATGGCCTATATTGCTTAGGCCATTTTGCTTATATCGAAATGGGCTAAAGTTCGCTGTTGCACCTCATCAAATGGACATACACTATTGGTATCCCTTACAAGGTAGATGAACTATGACTATCCGTGACCCCATATGTGGAATGGAAATCGAACCCCAAAACGCTTTCGCAAAACGCGAACACATGGGGCGGACGTTTTATTTTTGTTCACAATCCTGTGTGAATCAATTTGACAAGAACCCTCACGGCTATGTGATGACATCCGCGACGACAGGTTTCAACCCTGAGCGGCCTCTCACCCGCATCGAATTACCCGTGGCAGACCTTCCCCTTGTCCAACCTGCGACAAAGCTCGAAGCGGGGTTACGCGCCCTGAATGGAGTGGATCGCGTGACCGTAAATGCGGGGGCAGGCTTGGTTCAATTGGATTACGATCCGCAAAGGATGAACCTTGTCGACGTGGCAGGCGCCATTCGTTCCGCTGGATATACCGTGGATGGCGTGCAGACGCGCATCGGCATCGAGAATCTGCGCTGCGCCTCCTGCGTGAAATTCATCGAAGATGAGTTGAAATCCACACGGGGTGTTTTGAACGCTGCAGTCAACCTCGCCACACAGGAAGCCACCGTGGATTACCTGCCGCAAAATACGACGCTGGCAGATTTGAATAATGCCATTGAAACCTGGGGCTACAAACCCAGACCCGCAACCAGCGACACTCCCGTGGATAAACAGGAGGAAGCGCACGCACAGGAATATCGCAAGTTGATGAACAAGTTTTGGTTCGCGGCTGTGACTTCCGTAATCGTAATGATCACTGCGTACTACCAGTTCGTTCCTTTCCTGCGTAATTTGAGCATGGACTCCTTGCGGGTGCTGTGGGGCTTCACCGCTTTACTGACCTTGCCTGTTATGGCTTGGTCGGGCAGTGATTTCTTCATAGGCGCGTGGTTGGCATTCAAACATCGTTCGGCGAATATGAACACGCTAATTGCGCTTGGCACAGGTGCGGCATGGCTGTACTCTACTTCCGCAATCACATTTCCATCTGTATTCCCAGAAGGAACATCCGAACCGTTTTATGACGTGGTCGCGGTTGTCATTGCGCTGGTTGTTTTGGGACAGGCGCTTGAGCTGCGCGCCAAGGGACAATCCAGTTCCGCGATCAAAAAGTTGTTGGGTTTGCAAGCCAAAACCGCGCGAGTCATTCGCGATGGCAGGGAAATGGATTTGCCAATTGAAGAAGTGTTGGTCGGCGATGTGATCCAGGTTCGCCCTGGCGAGAAAGTGCCAGTGGATGGGATCATCGTCGAAGGCAGTTCCGCTGTCGATGAGTCCATGCTGACGGGTGAGTCGCTGCCCGCTTCCAAAAAAATGGGGGATGAAGTCATCGGCGCGACGATCAACAAGACAGGCGCGTTCAAATTCCGTACCACGAAAATCGGCAAGGATACCGCGCTCGCACAGATCGTCAAGATGGTGCAGGACGCGCAAAATTCCAAAGCGCCAATTGCTCGCCTTGCCGACGTCATCTCTGGTTATTTTGTTCCGATTGTGATGATCCTGGCTGTGTGGACTTTTGTCATCTGGTTCGTGATTGGACCGCAGCCGCAAATCGTTTATGCGCTGGTCACAAGTGTGACCGTGCTGATCATCGCCTGTCCATGTGCGTTGGGACTTGCCACGCCGATGAGCCTGATGGTTGGCATTGGTAAAGGCGCAGAGCATGGGATTTTGATCCGCTCGGGTGAAGCCTTGCAAACCGCGCGTGGAATTCAAATCGTGGTGTTGGATAAGACTGGCACGATTACAAAAGGCAAACCTGAACTGACCGATGTGGTGATTAGTGAGCAGTCATCGGTTGACAGTGACCAGTTATTGAGGTTGGCGGCTTCTGTTGAGAAAGTCAGCGAACATCCGCTGGCGCAGGCAATTGTTGAGGGCGCACAGGCGCATCAATTGGAATTCGTAGAAGTAAAAGATTTTGAAGCCATTCCAGGTCACGGCGTTTCCGCTAAGGTTGAGAAACGCAGTATTTTGATCGGCAATCTCAAATTGATGAACCGTGAGAAGATCGCGCTCGGTTCACTCGAAGAAAAATCAAAATCCCTCGCCGACGATGGCAAGACGCCGATGTTCATTGCGCTCGATGGCAAGGCCGCAGGTATTATCGCGGTGGCAGATACAGTTAAAGAAGATTCTGCCGAAGCGATCAAAGCCTTGCAGGGAATGGACATCGAAGTGGTGATGATCACGGGCGACAACCGTCGCACCGCAGAAGCGATTGCACGCAGGGTTGGCATCACACGTGTATTGGCTGAAGTCCTTCCTGAAGATAAGGCAAATAATGTTCACCAGCTTCAAGCCGAAGGTAAAAAGGTCGCAATGGTTGGCGATGGCATCAATGATGCCCCTGCACTCGCGCAGGCAGATGTCGGTCTTGCCATTGGCACAGGTACGGATGTTGCCATTGAAGCATCGGATGTCACGCTCATTAAAGGCAGCCTCAAAGGTGTGGTCGCGGCGATTGAAGTCAGCCGCGCCACAATGACCAATATTTACCAAAACCTGGTTGGCGCATTTTTCTACAATGTGCTGGGGATTCCTATCGCAATGGGTTTGCTTTTCCCTTTCTTCGGCTTGCTGCTCAGTCCAATGATTGCAGGCGCGGCGATGGCGTTCTCCTCCGTCACGGTTGTTGGGAATGCCAATCGTCTGCGGGGCTTCAAGCCCAAGTTCAGCGTGAAATAGGAGTAAAAAATGAATACACCACAAATCTTTGTGATCCTCTCTGGTATCGTATTGACAATTCTCATCGCCTGGTATTTCTGGTTCGCGCCCAAAGCGCAGACTCGCGTTGCTTTATCCGCGTCGGGTGCACAGGAGGTGGCAATCACTGTGAAAGGCGGCTACACACCTGATGTGATCGTCGTGCAAAAAGGACGACCCGTGCGATTGACGTTTACTCGACAGGAAAGTTCGGCATGTTCCGAAAAAGTATTGTTTCCCGATTTCAATCAAAACGCATTACTGCCCGAAGGCGAACAGGTTACATTGGAATTCACGCCTGAGAAAGCGGGTGAATATGAGTTCCAATGTCAGATGGGAATGTTGCGCGGCAAGTTGATCGTTGAATAAATATTACATGGAGTGTGTGAAATGAAACATGAAAGAATCCATATGCCAAACCTTTCCTACATCGCGGCTTTTGTCATCGGCTTCATTTTATTTGCTTCGATTTGGAAAGTGTGGTTTGGTTCAACCTCCAGCATTGTAGTCCTCGCGGGGATGGCAGGTGTGACAGTTGTGGTGACAGTGTTTTGGCTTTGCAATGAAATCCAACATCGTAGCAAGTAGAGAAAATAATATTGGAGCAAAATCAAACACCTCTTCCTCCAGTGCCAGAATTCAAAACTGCCTGCGGCGGGATAATAATGGATACATCCAAATATCCAAGTGCAGACTATCATGGCGAACGGATTTATTTCTGTACCCAAGCTTGTCTTGGTGTATTTCTTTTGGATCCTGATCCATTCATGACGGGCGAAGTGGAACACCCTGTTTAAGAAGATGAGCGTCAAAGCCGTCAATGATATTTATCATAAGCCATTTGGCGTATTAATTCCCCGCCATCCTGCGCTGGAGGCAATCAAATTGTCAGACTACTATTGGGCCATCCGATCACGGAGGTTCAATATGATTTCAAAAACACGTAAACTTTTTCTTCTTTCCGTCATAGCAGTTTTATTGACCACTGCTATTTCCGCCTGCACCACCTCAACATCAAGTGAAGTCCATCTGGTCATGACGGCGCTCGATCAAATGCCCGCCGAAGTCCAGTCCGCGCCCGTAGCTGTGCAGGAAGCCTATCAATTCAACACAGCAAACCCCGACATCATGCAAGATATTCCCTGCTATTGCGGATGCGGCAATATTGGACACATCTCCAATTACGATTGCTACGTCTCGGAAGTGGATGCCAGCGGGAAGATTACCTTCGACAATCATGCCCTTGGTTGTTCCATCTGCGTGGATATTACCCAGGATGTTATGCGGATGTTGCGGGACGGGAAAAGTCCGCAGGATGCCAGGGCATATATTGATACGACTTATTCGAAGTATGGGACTTCGAACATCCCATGAGAACACGCCGCTTCTTCATCTTGACCTTAGTCTGTGTCTCCATAATTGGCTTGATCGCAGCTGTAAGTTTTTTTCGCCGGCCTATCACCATCCATGCGCGAATCGCTGAAGATGGCGGATTCGCACCTGACAATGTCAAAGCGCGTGTTGGAGAACCGCTTCATCTCCGTTTGATTTCAGACGATGTGGAACATACATTTGCGCTTGGACAAAGCGACTTGCAACCTGTAATCCTTGAGCCAGGTAAACCCGTGAATATCACCCTCAATTTCGATAAACCAGGTACATACACATTCTATACGACTACACCTTCCAGTCTGAATTTTTGGCGTATGCGTGGCGTGATCGAAGTTGTTGGAGATGGTGAGCCTCAAGCCGCCGAACCCCCGCTTTACGTTCGCCTTGGCTTGAACTTGGATGAGAAACACGAAGAGGAAGAGAGGGAACATATTGAGCTGACGCGTCAGCCATCGGCGATAAAAGGTGAATCGTTTGTAGATCAAATTCCAGCTATATACATTACGCATGATTACTACGTCGCGCATTCTCCAATGGAGATATTCGGAGAACTGCGCGCCGAGTCCGCGTTGCAGTCATTGAACGAAGAGGAACTTTGGGATGCGGTTGCTTATATTTGGCGGCAAAATATATCGTCAACGGCATTGGCTGAGGGAAAACGTCTTTATCTAATCAACTGCGCGGCATGTCACGGCGAAAATGGCGCGGGTGATGGTCAATTCGCCGATGAGATGAAAGCCATTGCAGAACAAAATAAAGATGAACATGGGATTCAGACTCCAACCGATTATGCAAATGCGGAACATCTGCTCGAAGCGAAACCCGCGGTATTACAAGGGCTTATCCTGCGCGGCGGAATGGGAACAGGCATGCCCATGTGGGGAACGATCTTCACCGATGAACAAACCTGGAACCTGGTCGCATTTCTCTACTCATTTCAATTTGAATATCAAGGAGTAAATCAATGAGTAAAAAACAGAAGAAACAGAAACAAAACAATAAACTCTTTCTCCCGCTTATCATATTGGGAGGAGTCCTGCTGATTGCCGCCGCATTCTACTTTGCCAATCAAGGCGAAAATGGCGGTGGAACGCCATCCATCGCAGTGGATCAACAAAAGATCGATTATGGCGACGTGAAATTTAACGTGGAAAAAACCTTTGCAATCAAAGTGACGAATACAGGCGATGGCACCCTGCGGTTCAAGGAAGAGCCGTATATCGAAGTACTGGAGGGGTGCTGACCTCCTCAACTTACCATCGGTTCGATGGTACTCAAGCCTGGCGAAAGCACGGTCATTAAATCCAGTGTCTTCATGATGCACGAAGGCATGGATGGTCCGCATAACTTTGGGGTCCATCTCAAAACGAATGACCCTGCAAATCCTGATCTGGTTGTGAATGTATTGTCAAACTGGATCCCATAAAAACTGGAGGCTTACATACGTGCTTGCAAGTTTTCTTTTATCTCTGCGGGAGGGACTGGAGGCTGCCCTCATTATTGGAATCGTGTTGGGTATCTTGCTTAAAATAAAGCGCGCGAACCTCAAACAAAAACATCCCATTAAGGGATGTCTTTTTCTGGCGGAGAGGGCGGGCATTTCTCCTAAAACTGGGCTAACTTAGATAACTGTCTTTGCGCACGAGTCGACTCAACGCATATGGGAACACCATATGCGTTTTTGTTTTTAATCCAATTTCAAGGAGGTTTCGTATGACAGAAAAATCAAATCCATTGGAGGAACGCAAGGAGACCTATGTCACCATGCACGAAGCAGCAGACCACCTGCGTGTTTCCCTGCGCACCGTATATCGCTGGGTGGAACAGGGAAGGTTGAAGGTCTTCCATGCAGGCAGAGGGTCCACCCGTATTCCAATGTCGGAGTTGGAAAGGTTCATCTCCGAGAACACAGGTCTATTCCAAGAGAAAGAGGAGTAGAGCCATGTTTCTTTCCAATTTGCTTGGACCGGTCAAAAAGCCAATCTTCGAAATCCTGTATCGGTCAGCTCTGCGAGCTGCAATCCAACTCGAAGAATCAGGGATCGAATTTCGCGCCTTTGCCAATCGTTTCCTGCGGCTTGCACGAGCAGAAACCCTAAAGATCGAAATTGTGAACATTGAACGCCATCACTATCTGATCGAGAAAATCGCGTGGTTGATCATCATTTCTCCTGAACAGGATTTGCAGGCGGTTCGCAGAGAATTCCTGGAGCGGTTAGTTTACACAAACGAGGTGGCTGGAACCTTTGTATTGGTTTGTGGTTTTCCACCGCGTTGGGCATGGGCGCAAGTGTCAGAGGGAAAGCGAATGAATGCGCAATCCCGCAAACGGGAGATGGAATTACAGAAGCCTGTTCAGATGGTGATGCCTCAATGAAAACGATAACTTATCTCCTGATCCCGTCCATCTTTTTCATACTGGCTTGCTCGCTCACGACCCCTCCAACTGCAAAAGACGCAGGGGCGCAGGCGGTCAAGAAAATTTATTTAACGACACCAACCAACAACCCCACCCCCAGTCTCCATACAATCTCTGAGACCTGCACGGTATCTGCCCACTCCCTGCACCTGAGGAGTTGCGGCGGCTTGCATTGTACAGTGATTGCCTGGCTGTCAGAGGGTGAAGTTCTGGCGGTTTACAAAGCCGATCAAGACTGGCTTCAGGTAACAACCCCTGCCGGACAAACCGGCTGGGTGCATTCCAAATACTGTGGAGGATCGTAATGAAAGCTTTGTTCAAATTTGTGGCGTTGGTCGCCTTTCTTGTCATCGGGGGCGGATTGCTCGTTTATGCCGCTTCCCGTTCATTGGACTTCGTGCAGACCACCCTGCCGGCAAAGGATCAGGCGCTTGGATACTTTGCGCTACTTGCCACTTCGGGCGGAATGATCGGCTGGCTGCTGGTTTTCCTGTATCGCGCGGATGGCATCATCCAGCGCGGTACGGCCTTGCTGATGGTCCTGATTGATTTTCTAGGCGAAGCGGCACTATTCACAATGGACACTCTGTATCGTTCTGGAGAGAACGGCCTGGTTGGGCAGATGACGCAGAATGAAGTTCGGATCGTCATCCTGGGCATGTCCGCTCTGATCGCGATCAACATCTTCGCCACCATCGTCTTTGAACTCGGCAAGATGGATGTGATCAAGGAAATCGCCGAAGGTGCGGCGCGTGACCTGGTTACGTTCAAAGCCCTGGCGCGAATCGAAAAGGACTCCGAAACCGTGGCGGAGGAAATGATGGAGCAAATTGTGAACCAATGGCGCGGCAATTTTCGTTCTGCGTTTGGTTCAGCCGACAAATTGGGTATTGGTCAATATGAAACAAAAAAAGTCTCCCCAGCCAACATCCACTCCCACGGGTAATTTCTCGATTTGGCCTCTGGTCCGCCGCTGGAAGAAGCCTTATGCGCCTGTTTCCGAGCCGGAGGAAGTACCAGTGGAAACCCGTGTGAATGGCAATGGTTCCAAGCCGCCCGAGGAAAACCCTACGTGAGCCGGCCTGCCGATTGGAACGTTCTGCTGGAATCAGCGCGCCAGATCGTGGCGTCCGGGGCAATCCAGTTGGTAAAACGGAGTGCCGCCCGCCTGCCCCATTCTGCCGAGGCGATGGCGCTCACCATCAGTGCGCTTGGAGCGCTGAACCGGCATACCGGCGTTCGTACTTTGAACCTTGACCTGGATGGCAAACCTGTCGCACTCGCAATCATCGAAGATGCTGTTTTCGATCGGGATGTGGAAGGCAACACCGTTCTTGAAAACCCAACGAGGAATGACTCATGAAAATCATCGTATTTGCAAATCAAAAAGGCGGCACTGGAAAGACCACGACTGTGGTCAATGTCGGCGATGCCCTGTCTCGAATGGGCAAAAAAGTGCTGATTGCCGACCTCGATCCGCAAGGGCATGCGGCAGTTTCCTTGAACCTGGACACGGAACCCTGCGTGGCGAATTGGTTGATGTACCCGATCTTCAATGCAAATCCCATTACGCCGGAAATCATGAATCAATGGATTCGCCCGACACGACGGGAAAATCTCTTCCTCCTGCCTGGCAACCAAATGACCGCCAAGACACAACGCCTGCTCACCATCGAAGAGAAACCAATCAACTACATCAGGGATCATTTACCAGCCATTCGGCGACTGGGTTTCGACTACCTGCTTTTTGACACCCCACCCTCCACCGGTGGTCTGCAGGAGATGGCTTCCTGGGCTGCGAACCTGGCTGTGATCGTATCGAGCCTGGATTATCTATCTGCCGATGGCGTTTCAGGTTTTGTGGATATGCTCAAAGTTTTGCAGACCGAAAAACAGTGGAATGGAAAACTCGCCGGCGTCCTGCCAACTTTCTATGATGAACAAACCCGCACTACTCGTGAGCAGATGACGAACCTGCAAACAGCGTTTCCCGACCAAGTCTTTACGCCCATCCATCGCGCGACCCTGCTTCGCGAAGCCTCTGCCGAGGGGTTGACCATCTTCGAAAAAGACCTAAAAAGCCGCTCCGCCTTTGAGTATGAAGACCTTGCCAGGCGGCTTTCCAAAGTGGAGTAGGAGGAAATCATGTCGGGACGAAATGCATTCTCAAATAACAATACTACGGTAGCGCACGACCTGGTCGTCGCGCAAAAACGCAAGCAGACACGCAACTGGGAGAAATCCAATCCTGCGCGCCGTTACTTGATTCCTGTTGATGTGCGGGACGAAGTAGCGGCACTGGCGGAAGCCCTGATGGAAAACGTTGATCCGCTGGCGTGTGTCCTGTTCGATTACGCCGAAACCTGTCACACGCGCGGGACGCTCAAGTTCAAGCCGAGACTCAACCCCAAGGGACGAAAGCATACATTGACGTGGGAGGAAGCCGATACAGAACCGATCCAGTTACAGTCGCGCCGACATAGATCGGTGAAGCGGACCGATACGCCCTTCCATTCCCTCAAGGGGCAGACCGCAGCGTATCGGTTAGGTACCGAGCGACATGTCCGATTAAGGGTAATTGCCGAGGCGTACAACCTGCCTTTGGCGGATATCTTGAGCGCGTTCTTTCGGCACAGCATTCGGGCTTTCCGCGATGGGAAATTGAAGATCCGCCGCGAGCCGGTTGTGATGCAAATGCAGGTCCGGGGCTGGTCGGAATGAAAACCGCCAAAAATCGACTTTGGAGTTTTCCGCCAAAAGTGGAAGCAAATTTTGAAGTCAAAAAGGTCTGTAAGCGTTTTGCTTACAAACTTGCTTACTTCCTGCTTACCTTTGCTTACAAGCCTGCTTATAGTCCCGCTTACCTTCAAGTCATAGGAAGGGCACAGAGCCTCCTGACAGCCCCAATAGGACTCATACTCCGTCTGGAAAACATCGCCTCTCCTGGGGCTTCCTGGTCGATTTCCAAAATTGACAAACAAGGGCATTTGATATGAACAAACTACTGAACGATTTTCAAAATTTCCTGGAAGATCAAGACCTTTCTCCGCTCACGGTCAAGGGGTATCTCTCAGACCTCCAGCACTTCGAGAGATGGTTCCAACAGACCAATGGGGAGGACCTCACTATCCAACGCATCACCCCAACAGATGTGAAGGAATACAAACATTTCCTGTTGGCAGTCGAACGCCGCAAAGCTGGCACGGTCAACCGCCGACTTGCAGCGCTCGCTGCACTCTGCAAATGGGCGAGACAGACCAAACAGATCACCAGCGATCCCACTGAAAACATCAAGGGGGTGACGGGTATAACGCGCGGTCCGAAGTGGCTGGATAAGCATGAGCAGAATCGATTGCTGCGTGCCATCGAGAACGATTTGGAACTGGCGAGAAAGAAATATCCCAAACGTTGGGTGACACGCCGACGTGATGCCTCCCTGGTTTTGTTCCTGCTTCATACAGGGTTACGCCTGAGCGAAGCCATTGAACTTCAAATGGGGGATATTCAACTTTCCGAACGCAAGGGGAGCGTCCTGGTGCAAAACGGGAAGGGCAACAAACAACGGAGCGTGCCATTGAATTCGGATGCTCGTAAAGCCCTGCAGGAATGGCTGGCGGTACGTCCACAAAGCGATCACCTCTGGATGACCGTGGAGGGTGAACATGAAAGCCTGAGCGGCAGGACGGTGCAGCGTGTCTTGCAACGCTATGCCAAAGCTGCCCAACTGGATGAACTGACCCCGCATGTCTGTCGACACACCTTTGCGAAAAATCTGGTGGAGAACGAAGTTGGACTGGAGAAGGTCGCAGCTCTACTTGGTCACTCCAGCCTGAATACCACCCGCATTTACATCACCCCCAGCGCGCGCGATCTGGAACTGGCTGTGGAAAACCTCATCACTCAATAACATCGAACAAGGAATTCATCATGCATACAAAACAGAACGCCGCCGGGCGGAAACCGGCGGCATCAAAAGAAGAACAGTACGTTCTAAAAGACAGGGCGCATCATACCACAAAATTTTCGCGGCTCGATTTGAGCGTCGTGTTGTCCAAAGTAATGCTGGACGAACTGGCAGCGCAAGCCGGCGCAAAACTTCATCGCAGCGGAGAGGAGTTGCGTGGCAACTGTCCACTGCACAAAGGGGATAATCCCACGGCATTCAGCGTGTATACCGATCCGTCCGGTCATCAGCGCTGGCGCTGTTATACCAAATGCGATGAAGGCGGTGATGCAATTGACTTTATCCAGCGCTGGCAGGGATTGGACTTCATGGGAGCTGTGAAGTACCTGGCAGAATATGCCAATCTGAATTTGAAGGGCCTTGGCTTCGATCCTCAAGCTATTCAGATGGAGATGGAGCATCGAAAGCAATCCAACCTGCTCGACGAAGCTGCGCGTTATTTTGCAACGCAGCTGTGGAGTGAGGCAGGAGAGCCGGCACGGACATATTTGCTCGGACGCGGATTTACGGAAAACACCCTGCGGGAGGCGGGTTGGGGATATTGCAGGTCAGATCGTGGCTTGCTTGAACATTTACAAAAAGCCGGCGCGGATATTTCCCTGGCAAAAGAGTTGGGACTGGTCCGGGCAGATGGCTTGGATTTCACCGTCAACGGGAATGGCGCGAACGCCTCACCGGATGGATACATCGTTTATCCTCATTCATGGAATGGCAAAACCGTGTATTTCTCGGCGCGTGCCTTGAAACCAGTTGACCCGAATGACAAGTCACGCAACCTGCCGGGAGAACGCCAGGTCTACTGGGCATTGGTTTCTGGCGACCCCAACTTGATCGTTGTGGAAGGGCAATCTGACGCCGAAAGCCTTCGGCAATTGGGGTGTTCTGCGCTGGCGCTATGTGGGGTGGGAAATTTGTCGATGGGGGAGATCGAGCGGGTTCAAAAAAGACGCGTGGTCTATCTGGCATTGGATAATGACCTGCACAAGACCAAATTATCCGAGATAGAGCAGGATAAGATACGCAAGCGTAAAGCAGCTGTGACACGGCGATTGTGTGAAGCTTTTGGTCCTCTGACAATGGTTGTGCCAGACCTGCCTTTCAAGGACCTCAATGAGTGGCTGCAGAAGGGTCTGACTCTGCAGACGCTGGAAAAACACCTGCCCGCATCAAAACCCTGGTTGGACATGTTGATCGACCAGAGCCGTTCTGTTTCCCCGATGGAATTGGAAGAATCCCTGAGCCTAATTGCCAGACATCTGAGCATCCTGCCTGATGGATTGCAATCCAGATATCTTGCCCAGGTCGAGAAGAAACTCAGCATCAACCGTCGTGATATCAGGAGGTTGATGAATCAGCATGAGGACGACAACGGATCACTGTATTCCGAGATTAGAGAACATCGGTTGCAATTCATGGGTGATCCGCTGGGTAACTTCTGGGCTCGTATCAGCCACGAATTGATGGTCGATGACGGGCTCAATCCGCCGACGGTGCGATACAGCATCGAGGGCGGGTTGGCTTCTGGACAATCCTTGCAGTCCATTCAGGTGGAGGCACGAGCCTTTGGTAAATTGGATTGGATCCCGGATAACTGGGGCATGCGCCCGATCATCACCCTGCCTCCGGGAAGATCCTATCTCCTGGCTCGAGCAATTCAGGAGGTCTCAATGGAGACCGTCCAGCGGGAACGCTTGTATACCTTCACGGGTTGGCACGAATGCGATGGGGAGCGCGGCTTTCTCAGTGCTTCAGGGTGGCTGGGTACAGATGGCTTGAATGACCAGGTGCGGGTTGACCTTGGGACGAATAACCTGCGTCATTATGCCCTGCCAAAAGGGGAGATCAACCGGGAAGAAGCGGTACGTACCACACTAGAATTCCTTCACCTCGGTCCACGCAAGGTGACAGCTCCCCTATGGGCTGCGATGTACGCTGCGCCGCTCACCAGCCTTCGCCCCCTGAATGCTGTGGTTTCCGTCTATGGCACAACACAAAGCGGCAAGTCAACGCTGGCGCACCTGGCATTGACTCATTTTGGGACAGGCTTTATTCAAGGACGTGATTATCATGCGCCAATCGATTGGACCTCCACGGTGACAGCCATTGAATCGGCGATGTTTCACGCCAAGGACGTGCCACTGGTGATCGATGATTTTGCACCGCAGTTTTCGAGTGTGGCAGAGGCGCGTAGTATGCATAAAAAGGCGCATCATGTGGTGCGCTCGGTGGGGAACCGTTCGGCACGTGGACGTTCGCGAGCCGACCTCTCCCAACAAAACACACGTTTCCCTCGTGGATTGGTGATTATGACGGCGGAAAATCCCCTGATTGGGCAGAGCATTGTCGGGCGTATGTTGTATGTGGGGGTCGAGCCGGGCGACATCCTGCCAGCAGCTGGGGTATCTGCCAGTGCCGAAGATAAATTGACCAAACTACAGAGCAAGGCACAACAAGGTTTGCTTGCGCAGGCAATGACTTTATATCTGGGATATCTGACAGAAAATTGGGAGCGCATCGCCAGCGAGTATCCTGCATTGGTAGACAAGGCTGCCCAAGCTGCTCGACAAGCCGGCAACCTGCAAAATCGCCTGCCGGATGCCTATGCAGTTCTTGCCGCCTCTCAGGAACTGGCATTGCGTTGCTTTGAGGATATGAAATTGATTCCCTGGACAGTTGCCGATCAGCTAATCAAGGAAAACAATATTGCTCTGTTGGCGATCATCCAGAATCAGGCGGAGCAGGTTGCAGCGGAGTCCCCGGTCTGCAAATTCTTTACTGCTGTAGCAAGCTTGCTGGTGGAAGGTAAAGTGTATCTGGCTCCACGTACACAGATGGATGGTTTTCAACCTCCTTTCAGTGCGGATCAGATCGGTTATTTCGACCCGGGTTTGCAACAGAAAATGATTTACCTGCGTACAGAGACCAGCCTGGCACATGCCAAGGAGTTCTGGCGAATGTTGGATGAAAACCTGGATATCATGCCAGATGCCCTGCGCCGACAGTTGCGACAAATCCCAGGGTTACTTTCACAAATGGGGGAACGGCAGGTGGAGGTGACCAAGTTCTGTAGCGGGTCCAATCAGAGGGTTTTGGTGGTGGACTTGGAACGTGTTGAGCAGTTATATGGAATCACGTTGATAAAGTCCGAAGCGTGAGGTCAAGCTAAAAAGCCTGGTTTCTCAAAAATGGGAGCCAGGCTTTTTTGATTCTTGTCCGTTGGGTGGGGATAGGAATTTTTAATTAAGCAGACATGTTTTTTAGTAGTTCAGTAGTTCACTGATGATCAGGGTACCCATATATGGAATAAATAATTTATTTTAAGAATTTTTTCCCACTATATGGGGGTGGTTTGAGTGAACTACACAGTGAACTACTACTGAACTACTTGTGAACTGCAAGGTTTTGATTGAACTACTTTTGGATGGGCTAGTTCACTGGGTAGAACACAGAAACCTGCGCCAGATATAGGCTGATGGGCTTGAAGTGAAGACCGATTTTCCAGATATAGGGGTAGGCTGAAACGACTGAACTATTGAACTACAAAAATAACAACATACGGAAAATTATTTTATTTTCCCCCATTTTTTGTTGACATCGCCTGTCAACGATAGTTTAGCGACACATTTTCTCCTCCCTCTTACTAGGTCCAATATTATCCGCGCTAAAAAAGGAGAACCATGTCACGAACCCCTCAATATGAAAAGTTGCTGGCTCAACTCAAAACCGGCGAATTGAAGGAAATCGAGCGCGGGATTTTCAAGGCGTTTTTTCAGAAGCCCAATGGGTTGACCCGTCAAGAGTTGGTTTACATTGTTTTTGGGGCGCGTGTGGGACGAAATTTGAATAATGACACCCGTGATAGAAAGATACGCAAGGGGATTGAGAGCCTGCGAAACAGGGGCGTCATGATCGTATCCACTTCTGGCGGAGCAGGCTATAAACTGAATGCCGACTCTGAAACCATACAACGCATGTTGCGCGAATTGAAAAGCCGAATTACAAGGCTCCAGGAACGTGTGGATGTGATCGAGCATTACCATCTCCCGCAAAAGAAGAAGAAATGATCGATATTCTTTCTCGCCTTACTTTGGAATGGATACCCATCAGCCTGACTAGGGATGGCAGGGTGATGGTGGATGTTTTCAAACACAGCCTGTCAGCCACCGACGGGCTGCCGCCTTATTCCCAGGCGCGTATTATTGATTTGATATCCAATCGCCTGCTCAAGGTGCGTCCACGTCCTTGTTTGTGGGTTTCGGTGGATGCGCCTGGCAGTTGGTATTTCAATGAGCTGCAACGTCTTGTGAAGCCCAGAATACCATTGGTCATCCTACCGACTGGAGAAGTGCCCAAGGATGTTTGGGATTTCAGTCCACATGGATATCCAAGCCTTGCGGAAAACATCGAAAATCCGCGGATGGAACCTCCGTTTACTATAACGAACTTTGGATGCAAGCCGAACTTGATTCGCGTGTTGCGCATTTTGGCTCGTCTGAAAGCAGCCCATAGACCAGAGGTTGCGTCGTTGACAGGTCTCAGCCAGAGTCAGGTTCGCAATCTCCTACAGCAATTGCAGGTGATGGGATTGATTGAGCGGAGACAGATTGGTAAATACGAAGGATGGGCAATCCGAAACAAGGGATTGAGCCTGTCGCACCGCTCATGGAATATTCCAAAAGGCGTTCACTTTAGAAAATATCGTGGCGAATTCCGATACGCGGGGGAACGTCACCGACGTGTGTCGCGACTGTGGCGGTCATGGTTGGAAACTGCATATCCGTCCATTGAGATCTGGGAAAGCTGGACGGAAGTGCCGTTGCAATATGGGATTCCCGATGCACTGGCGTGGGGGTCACATCGTGGGAGTGAGACATTGTTCTGGCTGGAAGTGGATAGCGGGCATAGTTCCAGGAAAACGATGGAAGTGAATTACAAGCGGCGCTTAAAGCTGGCGTATGACCATGCATCCAGATGGAGAATTCCGATAGTTTTCTGTATGCTGGGACCGCTCTGGGCAGTGGAACACTTCCGCTGGTGTATCCCAGGCATGAGCCCGCAAGTTGCAATTATCGGACACGACTGGCGCGAATTCGGGAATTTGCCAGAATATGAGTTTGGAAAATGGAGCGAAAATTTCTCGATGAGCCGATTTTACGAACCAGCCCGATCTCATAAGGGATTGCCTTTCGATCCAAAGCAATATCCTCCGAAACCAAAGAAGGTTGCAAAAATAAAACCTTCCAAGCCTAAATCTGTAAAGCCGAAATTCTCCACTGGCTTCGAAAATGCCGACAGGTGGTATCGGAGGCGGTCTGAAAGGGATGAGTGATGCACTAATGAAAGTGGCGGGATGGGGGTGCAGTGTTTATTGTCGCACAATTACTTGATCTCAACAGAGTAACATTTCCGTGACAGATTGATCACAGGTTTGCTATGTTTTTCTATTAGTAATGATCCCTGAAATATTCGCTACACTAATACTTGCTTGCGAATCTCTCATGCGCCCAGAGAAACTCCTAGCGTTTGTTCATCACGCGGACAAGACCGCTGATGCCGGGAGCCTTGGCTTTGAATAGGGCTTAGAGTTTGCATAAAAATATGCTAGGTGTGCCGCAAAAGATAGAATGTATATTGAAAATGCAGGAACTTTAATATAGGTAAAACCGTAGAACGTAGAACCGAGTAATCCGCACAATATCTAATTTTGTTATATACTTTTGCCATTCATGTTTTCATGGAATAATCAACAGCAAATCCAGAACTACATGAATTGTTGAACATAATCGATCAGGGTTATTATGTCTTTTTAACATATTTTCGACCTTTTTCAGTTGCGATAAAAAATGAGGTTTAATGAAGACGAAACTATCCAAAGACCCATCAAGTGTTGTTGCGGTGGAATCTGTCATAGCAATTGGTCTAGTGGCAATTGGATTTGCGGCAGGCCAAGGATTTTGGGTTACTCTAGCTACTACCACAGCAGGCATTGGCGTTAACTGGGCTTCTAATATTTTTGAGAAAAAACTTCAAGATTGGATGGCATCATGGATTGATAAAGACGGAATATTGAATTCTGATATTTCATGGGCATTAGAAAGATCTTTGCTCTCTGCCATAGATTCTATCGAAGCTGAATGGAAAACCACCTATCAATACCATACTTTACAACACAAAGACCCAGAAAATGCAAAACTGTCATTAATACCATTAATCATATTTCGAGAGAATATATCAAAAATATTTACCCCATTCACTAATTACGTGCAATTTATTAGTAGGCAAAATTTCACAGAATATTTAAATTCCTCACAAAATGAGTTCCAAAGCAAATGGAATACTGCAATAAGGAATTATTTTTGGGGACATGATGAAGAGTTAAAAAATTTGTTTACAAGTAAATTTGAATCTCATTGGTATCACTCCTTTGTGAAAATACTGATTTCAGGTGGGGAAAAGGAATCAAAGGTTAGACGCTCGATGCAATATTTGTGGCAAGCAAGCATAACCGAATCGATGAATGTTATTCAAGAAGGAATTTTTACGGTGGACAGCAAGGTAAGCTCATTACAGGATTGGGCAATAAAGTTTGAAGAAAACATTTTGCAAGAGATGCAACGAGATAAGCCACGAGGTTCAGAAATATTTTTGCCACACGATCCACCTAAGGCACCCAGATTAAACCACACTTTCTTCGGGCACTTACCTTTGCGGCATAAATTATTAGATCGCCTCGAATCTCAAAATGAGCAATCAAGTCATTTTGCCCTTTGGGGTCTTCCTGGTTCCGGCAAAACAACTCTCGCACTGTGGCTAGCTAATGAAGAAAAAATAAAAAGGAAATTTACAGATGGCATTTTATGGGCATCATTTGGAAAAAAACCTTCCATTATGGAAATTACATACAAGTGGTTATTATCATTAGGTGTTGATCATAAAGCCCTAATAGACGATACGGAAGATACAAGAATTAGCAAGCTGAAGAATTTACTTCAAACTAGAAAATGTTTAGTTATTTTCGATGATATATGGAGTACTGATTACGTTCAAAAAATTGTCTCCGCGATAGGTGAAAATTGCTTTTTTGTATTGACTGCTAGAAGTTATGATGTGCTATCCGAGATAGTAAATCCAGATAATATTTTCAAAGTCGTTCCTTTGCAGGACGAATCAGCGATTGAGCTTCTCATTGATATTATCGGAAAAAATTCATATGCAAACTATATTCAACAAGATTTCGAAGCCAAGTCGTCAAAACTACTTAAGATTATTCACTATTTTGGCAACTTGCCATTAGCGATTCGACTGATAGGGCCATCACTACGTCAACGAATACGAGCAGGTTTGGCGCTTGATGAATTTATTGCCCGAATGCCAAAAAAGTTTCAAGAAATTTATCGATCAACCCAAAGTGCTGTTGAACAAAATAATGATATTTTAAAATTGAATGTATCTATTGACTTGAGCTTCGAGTTTTTGCCAGATGATGAAACTCGCCAGGCTCTGTTGAAGATGATACCTTTTGGATCACAACCAATATACTTTGACTGGGACGCCCTACAGAGTATCTGGTCGGATACCTCTGAAAAGATGGAAAAGTGGTTAATAGTTCTTACAGATACTTGCTTGATTAATACAGTGACCGTACCAAAAGATGAATCGACATTAACTTCGAAGGGATTAAGAACACTTGAAACAACGCAACTGGAAACTCGCTATTCTATTCACCCAACGATTTATCTTTTTATCCAACAGAAGGTTACTCGTTCTGGAATAAACACAAAAGATTTTTATCGTTCTTACGCACAACATTATTTAGATGTTTATAAGAGGTACTCCCTTCAATATCAAGAAAGTAATTCAGGCCAATTGATAGACTTATGCACCCTAATGTTTGCAGAACATGGTGATTGGCCTCATATAAAAGTAGCTTATAAATGGTCTCTTGAGAATTGGCAATCAGACAACAGAACAGCGATATTATGTCTTGAGTATGCTAAATTAGTGGGTGATAGGACGCTTGGTTGTTTATTTTGTTGGAATGGAGATCCACGCTCCTTTATTCATTCCTGGATATCTTTTGTAGAATCTTCAATTCCTATTGCAGCGAAATTGGAAGATAATGAGACGAAGGCATTACTTGAGAGTAAGCTAAAAAAACTTATTGCCATAACCAAGAAACGATAAACAATATTGTAGTTCCCAAAGTCTTTGCAACTAAGCTGATTTGCCAATAGATTAGCTTGCAAAGACTTTGGCACTCCCATAACAGAGACAATAAAAACAGGACAAGTCGAGAAGCCGCCCTTTGATAACTTTTTATTTTCTGCCATATCACCCCGTCGTTGACCCGTAGTACGGCGATGGGACGGTGGGATATGCCCTCAAAATGTGCGTAAACACGGCTTCGGTTTTGGTTTGGACTTCGGTTTCGGTGTAGCGCTCTGGCAGACCTGTGGCGTCGGCGTAGAGGAAGTCTTTGATGGCAACCAGAACAGCATCTCGTGTGGTTTCTTTTTCACTCCATTGGGGGATGCGGAGTTTTTCGGCTTTGAGGGCGGCGAGGAGGTCAACGGCGACAGCTTTGATGCGTTTGATCTCGGCGGCGGTGAGGTCGGGTTTGTTGAGCAGGTCGAAGATGGCGAGGGTTTCTTCGTCCAAGCCTTCGCGGGCGGCGCGGGTTTCTTCCTGGCTCATGGATTGGGAGTATTTCAGCAGGTCTTCAAAGGTCTGCTCGATGGTGAGGCGGTCTTTTTCGCGATTGTATTCGGCGATGATCTCGTCGTAGTGACGCTGGAAGTCGGTGCGCAGGGGATTTTGTTCGAGCAGGCGTTGAAGGCGTTGTTCGATGGCTTGTTTGAGATTCTGCACGGTGGTGTGTTTGGCAGATGAACGCTCGAACTCTTTGCGCAGGCGCTCGAAGTCGATCTGGCTGATGTCGTAGGGTGGGCGGTCTTCGGCGGTTTGCGGTGGACGGGTGGTGATGACTTCGTCCACAACCTGGTGCAATTGTTGCAAGATGTCGCTGATGTCGGCTTCTTCGCGGTCTTTTTGCAGGGACTTGTAGACGATATCCAGCGCGTCGCGGGAGTTGCGATAGGCATTGACACCCTTGATGTTGACGCAGGCGATAAACTTGTTGAAGACTGTGCGGCACATCACTTCAAAGCGTTTGCGGGTGCGGTCGTTTTCGTTGGCGGCTTCTTTTGCCTGGCGGATGGCGGCGATGCGCGGGAAACCTGTCAGCGTGGAAATGGCTTCGAGTGACGCTCCCCGCTCCGAGAGGAAGTCTGAGGCGAGGGTCACGGCTTCGGCGAGGGAGTTGAGCAATTCAGTTTCGGGTAGAGTCGGGTCGGCGTCTTCATCGTCGCCTTCGCGCCCTTGATCGCCTTTGCCCGTGAAGGTGGAAAGCGCCTTGCGTAAATTCTTGAGGACGCCGCAGTAATCCACGATCAGCCCGTTGGTCTTGCCTTCGTTGATGCGGTTGGCGCGGGCGATGGCTTGCATGAGGGTGTGGGCTTTGAGCGGCTTGTCGAGGTAGAGGGTGGCAAGGCTGGGCACGTCGAAACCTGTCAGCCACATGGCGCAGACGATGGCAATGCGGAAGGGATGCTCATCCTTTTTGAAGGCAGACTCAAGGTCGATGCGGGAACCGTCGGGGAGTTCAAAGCCGTCTTTGATCAGTTTGCGGTGCGGGGTGATATCCAACTGCCATTTGCGGAAGGCGGCGACTTCGCCCTGTTCTTCGCTGATGACGACCGCCATGCGCGTTGCTTTCATCCATTCGATCTGGCGCAGACGATAAATTTCTTCCTGCTCGTCTTTGGTGTGGCGCAGGCTGCGCTCGAGGGCGGCGATGCGTTTCTGCCATTGATCGGCGATGCGATTGTAGAGCCGCACGGTGGTGATCTTGTCCACGCAGACCAGCATGGCTTTGCCGCTTTCCCAGGCGTTCGAATAGTGTTCGACAAAATCACTGGCGACCTGGTCGAGGCGTTTTTGGGCGGTGAGGATGTGATAGTCGCCGCGCAGGGCGCGTTCGAGGCGCTGCTCGAGGTTGATGTCTTCGAGTTCAATCTCGTCCAGTTTTTGGGCGATGCGTTCGTTGAGGTCGTTGGTGGCGATGCCGAGTTTGTCGCCGCGCGCGTCGTAGTAGAGCGGGACGGTGGCTTTGTCTTCGACGGCGCGTTGGAAGTCGTAGGTGGAGACGTAATCGCCGAATATCTTTTTGGTGATCTCGTCGTCTTTGAAGAGCGGCGTGCCCGTGAAGCCCATGTATCCCGCCTGGGGCAGGGCGTCGCGCATGTTTAGTGAGAGCAGCCCATACTGAGTCCGATGCGCTTCGTCGGTGATGACGATGATGTCGTCGCGCTGGGAATATTCCCCGCCTGGTTCGATCTTCTGGTTGAATTTTTGGATCAAACTAAAGACGTAGGATTTGTGCTGGGCGAGCAACCCAGCCAAATGTTTGGCACTTGAGGCGCGGCACGGGTCTTTGTCGTTATCCGCCAAGCCGCATCCAGCAAAGGTTTTGTAGATTTGCGTGTCGAGGTCTTCGCGGTCGGTGCAGATGAGGAAGGTGAAGTTGCCGCCCAGTTTGCGGTGGACTTTGCGGGTGAAGAAAACCATCGAGTAGGATTTGCCGCTGCCTTGGGTGTGCCAGAAGACGCCGAGTTTTCCTTCGCGCGTTTTCCTTTGCGAAACGGAATCAATGGCGCGGTTGACGCCGAGGAATTGATGGTTGCGGGCGAGGACTTTTTTCGCCGCGCCGCTGGACTCGTCGAAGATGATGAAGTTCTCGAAGATATCCATGAAGTTGGTTTTGCTGCACACGCCTTTGAGCAGGGTTTCCATATCCACCACGCCAGGGTCGGATTCGTCGAGGCGTTTCCATTCGTGGAAGTGTTCGTACTTGCTGGTGAGCGAGCCGAGTTTGGCTTCTTCGCCGTTGGCGAGCACCACGATGGCGTTGTGATGGAAGAGGTGCGGGACGGTGTCTTTGTAGTCGCTGAAGTTGCCGTCGTAGGCGGCGCGGATGTCGCGGTGGATGTTCTTGAGTTCGATGAAGAGCAGGGGCAGCCCGTTGACGAAGCCAATGATATCTGCCCGCCGACGGTAGAGCGCGCCTTTGACCCACAACTCGCGCACGCACAGGAAGTGATTCTCTTCAGCATGGTCGAAATCAAAAACGCGCAGGCGTTCCTTTTTCAGGTCGCCTTGCGCGTTGCGGTAGGTGACTTGCACGCCGTCTTTGAGCAGGGAGTATTTTTCACGGTTGGTCGCCAGCATGGTTTGTGAGGCGCTGATCTCGGTGGTCTGGCGGATGGCGTCTTGATAGGCGGCTTCGGGCAGGTTGGGGTTGAACTTTTCGAGCGCGGCGCGCAGGTAGCGGATGAGGACGACTTCCTGCTGGGTTTCGCGCCCGAGCGTGCCGTCTTTGCCGAAGGTCTCTTCGTTGTAGGCGTAGACCGAGTCCCAGCTGAGTTGGGTGTGCAGATATTCGGCGGTGGTTTGTTGGACGAGGGTGTCTTCGGTATAGGTCATGGGGAAGGATGAATGATGAATTATGAAGGATGAATTTAGACGGGGATTTCGCCGTTCATTAGGCGCGGTAGGAGCAGATCGCGGGCTTTTTGTAATTGTTTTACTTGACGACGCAGCGTAGTTTTCATCTGATTGATTTTGCTTGCCGAATTGCCAAATTCATTCTGTAAACTCAAAGGCGGAACCAGTATTGGGAGCGCTCCCAGGTTTTTTCGGGAAACTCTTGGGCGAGTTGCTCCAGTTGCTCTTGCAGCACAAAGTGCAAGGTGAACAGGTGAATTGATATGGTAAAGATAATAGAAAGGGTTGACTTTGTTTTGGTCAGGACGAGCAATCGTAACATCAACAGCCGTAATCATTTTCCACGGTTGCTCCGTGACATACCATCCCCTTCCAATTGGGTCTGGCATACGGGCAAGCAGAATATCACCAGGTTTCACTTCATTGCAATTCAAGCGCCGAAATGTCTGTTCGGTGACATACCTAAAGTTTCCTGTCTCAACGAAATCATCATCTCCGATGTTCGATATTTGCAATAGACGGTAATCTTCGCCGCCTTGATCTTTACTTTCAATCCAATCGCCATCATCAAAACTACTGCAAACATCAGCAACTGTAGAAACTTCCCACCCTTGCGGCACGCCGTCTTTGACTTTGACGTGTTCATGCCCAGGGAAGCGCAGGGAGACGAACCACTCTTTGTACAACAGTCGCGCCGACTGCTCCAGAAGGTCAATGCGGCGGCGGTTGTTTTCGATCAGGTCGTCGTAGGCGGAGAGGATGTCCGCGATACGGCGTTGAATCTCCAGTGGGGGAATTGAAACTTCAACCTTTGCAAGGTTTTGACCTGGGAGATGTTTTATTGTTGCGCCTGTAAATAGTGGAGTGAATGCTCCTGTTTTTCCTTTCAGCAAGAAGTCGTAGTATAGAAACCGATAATCCAAGCCTTCATGTGGACGAATTCTATGAATAGCCTTCTGTATCATCATTCCTGGCTTACCATCTTTCCATATTGCACATCTGCCAGGTTCGCCCCCTTCACACATCACAATATCTCCGAATTTCAGCCCATAGCGTTCTAACTCGTTCTCTTCAAATCGCATTTCTCGAAGATTGTCCAAGTCAAACGATCCCCACCGCACATTGATGTTTGCAAGATAGGGAAGAGGTTGCCCTTTATTCTTCTTTTCGTCGAGCATTTTTCCAAGACAAAGTTCTGCAACATTGCCTAATGGTTGCTTAGCCCACTTCATGCCCCCAACTCCTCAAAGTTCTTGGCGATTTTGGCGGCGAGTTCGGCGGCTTCTTCGTTCAAACCTGTCAATTCCACGTGAATGTCTCGCAGGGCTTCTTCAAAGTCGAAGTCTTCGTCTACTTCTTCGGGGGCGACGCCTACGTAACGCCCAGGGGTCAGACTCCAGTCGTTGGCTTCCAGTTCTTTCCTGTCCACCAGTTTCACCAGTCCCTGCACGTCGCGCAGTTTCCCTTCGGGGAAGCGCTCGGTCAGCCAAACGGCTTGTTTGTGAATGTAGCGCACACGCTTCAACTGCTCCACGGCGGCTTGGCGGGATTCTTCGGCGCTCTTGCGCGCCTTGGTGATCTCGCGCGCCTGCCACTTGTCGCTCTCGCGGGCGTTCAGGTCGCTTTCGCACAGGTCAATCACTCGGCTTCCCAATTTGTACAACAGGTCGGCGTTCTTCACCAAGTCGTGGCTGGTTTCTGCCACTTGCGCGAGTCGCTCGGTCGCTTTGACCAGGTCACCTGCTTTGCGGGCGGTTTGCTTCTCCCAACCCGCTGTTTCTTTTTCGGTCAACTTCCGAAACGACTCCACGTCACGTTCGAAGGTCGCTTTGGCTTCGGTAAATTCCTTCACCACTGCAAGTACCGTATCATTGTCGGCAGGAATGGTTTTCAAGAAAGGCTGCAAGGCTTTGTTTAGTTCGTCCACTGCGGCAATGTACGCGGGCAGCGCGGCTTCCCCTGTGCAGGCTTGGGCTTCGGTCAAGGTTTGAGAGAGGTAGCCAGCCACCAGGTCCAGAAAGCGGCGATCTTCTCCACGATAGAGCCAGAAGATCGAAAGCAGGTTCTGCAATTGCTCGGGGCTGAAGTCATAAATCTTGCGCGTCACCTTGCGGTAGACGTTGCGCGCGTCCAGCATGAGCACTTTGTTTTTGTGCTGCTTGGGCTTGTCACGGTTCAGGAACCACAGTTCACACGGCACGGTGCGGGTGTAAAAGAAATTCGAGCGGATGGCGATCATCGCCTCGACCGCGCCGCTCTCGATCAACTTTTGGCGCACCTTCGCTTCGTCCCTGCCCGCGCTGGATGCCTGCGACGACATGACGAATCCCGCCCGTCCCTTTTCGTTCAGGTAACTGTAGAAGTAACTGATCCACAAATAATTGCCGTTGGATACCTTGCCGCCCTTGTTCACCCCAGGCAGACCGAAGGGCAGTCGCGGGTCATTCTTGACCTTGTCCGCATCCACCTCATCGACATTGAACGGGGGATTCGCCAACACGAAATCTGCCTTGCCGAAGAGTTCGTGTGGGTCTTCGTAATAACTGATGGCTTTCTGGATGTCGCCTTCGAGTCCATGCACCGCCAAGTTCATCTTCGCCAGGCGGATGGTGGTGGCGTTCTTTTCCAAGCCGTAAAAGGTCAGCCTTTCAGACGGGTTGGCGTTCATCCGCTCGACGAAGTGCGCGCTCTGCACGAACATGCCGCCCGAACCGCAGGCGGGGTCGAGCACTTGTCCGCTTTGGGGTTCGAGTACATTGGCGATCAGCGACACCAGCGAAACAGGCGTGAAGAACTCGCCGCCATCGTGTGCCTTCTGGTCGGCAAACTGGGTCAGGAAGTATTCGTAAATGCGCCCGAAGATGTCACCCGAAGCGCGCTTCAATTCCTCTGGGTTGAGCGTGCGGAGGAGTTGCCCCAGCACGGCATTGTCCAACTCTTGATACTCACCCTTCGGCAGGACGCCTTCCAGGGTTTTGTAATCCTTCTCGATGGATTCCATCGCCTCGATCAATGCCTTCGCTCGGTCGTCCGCGTCGGTCAGCGATACCAAATAATCAAACTGGGCGATGGGGCGCAGGAAGATGGAACTCTTCTGCGAAAAGTCCGCTTTGGTCAACTCGCGCGTCTTCCCCGCCCGCTGCGGCAGCCCCGCCTCGATGGAATCTTTCACGCTCAGAAATCTGCTGTACGCGTGCCGCAGGAAGATCAGTCCCATCACGGGCATGAAATACTCATTGCTGGCATAGTTGGAATTCGCGCGCAGAGTGTCCGCCGCGTTCCAAAGTCTCTTTTCAATGGCTTCGATATTTTCTAGTTGAGTCATGGTGTGTCGGATTGTATCATTCAGTTATGGCCACCAGCGGGTTACGTCCGTGATGGTATCAAGGAGTTGTTCGGCTGTTTTTTCCCCTGGTAAGGTCAATAATCCCGGTAAAAGGAAATCAAGAGCTTCGTAGCCAATTTTCCGATTCCACTTTGATGCGGAATGGAGAAATGTAATGTACATTCCTACATCCATAGAATCATCAGGAGCCTTGATGCGCCCGATAATTTGGTTCCACGGGGTCTTATAAGGATCACCTGCTGCTTTTGCGGGGAAGGCGAATAATTGCAGGTAGGCGGATAATTTATTCTTCCCTTTCAGAAAAGGCAAGGCAGTTACAAACAAATCGATCCTTCGTTTCTCGTCCTTTACATCTTTAAAAATCGACAGCGCTTGCTCCCACAATTCATCGTTAAGATATGGCCCGAGTTCAGAAAATATAAATTTATCGGAGGAGGATAGCTTTTGAAAAAAGTTATGAATAATCTCCTCTTGAAGTTGAGAATCGACATACGGGAGCAAACGGAATTGGATAGTATTCATATTCACTTCGATAGCACCAGCTAGCCTTCCCGCCACCCTCGGATCTCGCAAGGCCGATGGCGGCAGATGTGTGGGATCGCCCGCGGCAATGAGCGTTTTATGGGTAAGATCATCTAACCAGTTTTTTTCTTCCGCATGGATTAACACTCTTTTCAGATCATCTCCGGTTAAGTATGGCAAGACCATGAACAGACTTTGAGGATAACGTTCCACATTTGCTATATATGCTCGAATGGCCTGATCTCTCAGGTCTCGACTTAAGTTTGGGATTAATGCAGCTAAAGCCATAGCGCGATTGTTTCCGTCGAATTTCAACGCCAGTTTTAATGCATTCGACATAGTTGCGTTATTTAGATGTTCAATGAAATAGGAAATATAACTCACCCGGTAATCGTGGCCGTATGGGAGATAATCTATACCAACTGCGCTTGAAAAACCTTTGTCAACAACCTTATTTTTCAAATCCCCATCCAGGTATTCAACTATCATACCCAACAAGACAATCATTTCGCGAACCTTATAATAAATGTAAAACTTTTCCTCAATCAAGTTAACGAACTCATCCTTAAGCTTATCGCTTAAATGAGGGGCAAGGTCTTTTATGCCTCTCGAAAAAAGATCAAAATTACCGAAAGTACCATATCCTCCGCTATTGTCTTGTTTGAGAAATGAGAGCGCAAGGCGGTGGGTCTCATCTTTCGCTTCTCCGTCCAGTAAAGAACCTAGAATTCCCAGAACTTGGATTCGGTTTCCCACATCCTGAAATTTGTTTGCAACGTCGTACAATGTTATTCGCTGTTCCGCGTTAGTATAGCTCGCCAAATCACATATCAAGCGGGCACGAACACTTTCGTCTCCAATTGAATTCAGTGCAGCTAAACATTCCGCAACCACTTGGCTTCGCTGTTTATCTTTTATATGCGGCATGAGTGAGATTAAGCAACTTAATTGCTCTACAAAACCTAACTTCCCGATTTTTTTAGCTTGGGCGAGGGCAGACTGGAGATTAATGATCTTCTCCTCCCTGCCAATGGCTGTTTGATCCGTTTGCAACATATCTTGATGACGCGACAGTTTGTTATTTTCTCTCAATTCCTGCAGGGATTTCACCCCGGCTCTTGAGTAAAGTCTTTGCATCCGGGAAAATTGTTCTGCTCCTACATAGGGTGCAAGGGCTTCGAATAGCCTGTCTCTGCGCCAATCTTGACTCTCCATCTTGAAGCCAATTTCCAAGGCTTCCTCCATAAGCACCTGAGGTAAGTGGGATGCGATCATTGAAATTATTTCTGCTTGTTCATAATCGGATTTCAGCTTGACCACTTGTAGGCAGAGGGGATAACTCCAAATACCATACAAACACAAATCAGCTATTAAATTTGGACCAATGTTTGAAATGATTGTTTGTATGCTGTTCTCAATTAGCATACACCGTACTGCTAAGATGTAATTATTCTCACGTTCTGCGATCATCCAAACATAGGCCAGGTCACTTAGATATCCATCGTACACTCCTTCCTGTTTTTCACGCGCCTCAGCCCAATTGATCTTTTCATCACCATCGGTGAGCAACATTCGCAGTCTTTCGTATTCTCCAGCGCCATGCAAGTGGGCAGTCAGGTACAGGCGGGGGTAATCCTGCTCCACCAGTTTATCCCATTCACTTTTACATTCCTTCTCGAGGGCATCAACAATCTGTTTATGAGTGTCCACGGTCTGGGCGGCAAGGTCTTTTACAAGGTTGACTTGTGCAGGTTGTAATTTGCTGGTATCCACCCTGCCTGTGATGAAATCCTTGAAACTCAGGTGGTAGGGCGTGTATGTCTTTTGCCCGTCTTTTTCTTTTTCGGTAATAAAGGCCCGCCATTGTTCGGTGAGCAGGCGGTTTACTTCGCGGGGTTTGGCGGTCACATCCGCCCATCGAATCAGCCAATCCACGGGGATGGCTTCCTGTGCGGCGGCAAGCGTGGTCAGCAAGGGGGCATACAGTTCATCCCAAGCTTCTTCACCTTTGCCGCGTTTGCCAGTTCGCCAGGCATCCCAGTACTCGGCATAATATCCCACCAAGCCGGTGGGCAGGTTTGCCAAGTCCAAGGGCGCGCGCGCTCCACTCTCGATCTCTTTGATGATGTAGTGCAGGTACATCCACACACCCTGGCTTTTTTCTTTCAGGGTCTGGATGAAGAAGTCCTCGGAATATTCTTTCGAACGAATTTGTCCCATCACCTCAGGTCGCTTTGCCACGGCACTCAAGTAGGCTTGCATATCTTGCAAGTTGCCTTCACCCTGCGCTTCGAGTTTCTCAATCACAGGTTCGAAGTTTGGTAGTTTTACGTTTACGGGTCTCTGCGAGAGGATGAAGTACACGCCATCGGGTAACTCCTTTGGCAAGCCAAAGACAAAGTGGTCAGGGAAAACGCCCGCCTCGTCGAGCGCATCGCAGACGATGACGATCTTCTCACCTTCCGTCAAGGTGCTGGCGGCGAGACGCAATATTCTTTCCAGAAAGTCAGGAAATACAGAAAGCGCATTCAGTGTGTCACGGTCTTTATATGGGTCGATCTGGTAGCGGGTGACCAGTTGGGATGCCAATGATTGCATGGCGCGCTGTAACATCGCCTGTCCAGGCGCTTGCTCCGCAAAGAGGTGCAGGTATCTGCGTTCCTTCACCAAATGCGCCATGAAGGCAGTCTTGCCCACGCCCGCGTCACCGATCAACAGGAACGCACCTGATTTGCGGTTTGGGTCGTTGAGGAAGGCGTCCACTTTGGCGGTCAGCCACTCGCGGCCGACGAACTCGACCACGCACACACGCTGAAAGACTCCATCGGGCGGGATGTAGTACTCGTTTAGCGCGATGAAGTCACCTGAGTAATAATATTTGTTGATCGTCAGTTGGTTATTGTTCCCAATAATAATTCCATCGCCTATAACGTCCCCGCTGATACGGATAGTTGCTTGCTGGTAATTCTGTGCTACTTTCAGCGCCTCATCCAGTCCGCGCTGGAGTTCGGCGGAAAGTTTCTGAATCTCTGCTTCTAGTTTTGGCAAACTTTCCAACGCCCGCGAATCAAAGATGAACTGCAGAGCGGGTTCAGCCTTGAGCTCAGCTTCAAAACGCTCAATGAAATATGCAGCTGGTTTCGTAGCAGCTTTGGCAAAGTCCGCGCTGGCGCCGAGCGAACGTCCCCATGCCTGGGCGAGCAAGGCTGGGTCAGGGTGTTGGTTACGGGTTAGTAGCTTGGAGAGTTCGGGGAGAGCGTCCGTGCTGAGGAACGACTGGTCAAAGAGAGAAGATGTGTATTCGGGATATAGACGGGTAAAGGCAGAGTACGCTCGCGCCAATGCCTTCTTGAACGCCAGCCGCGCAGGGTCCAACCACAGCCAAGATTTGATCCGCTCGGCTGGGTCGAGTTTGTCTATTGCATACGAGATGAGCGCGTCCGCGACGCTGGCGAATAAGGCAGAAAGCATCTTATTACCCTGGTTAGTTCTGAATTCTTTTCCTCAAGGTGAAGAGCTATTACTGGACGCAAACAAAATTTTAGCGGGGTATCCCCACTCTTTGCTAATTATACGACATGATTTTTCAAATATCAGAGTCTGGAATCTACCAATTTTGTGACAGAAATCGATGCAATTCTGTCGTACAATGCCAATTATATATACTTCTTGGATTGCATATAAACTCCGGGAGTGGCTAAAGGGGTGAGTGAACGAAGTTGGTGATGTGGGAGGAGTATTTTGGGAATTGGTGTTTTCTCAATTGACGCTGGTTGAAATAATAGACAAACAAGCGAACTGCGCAGTGAAGGGCATACGGGCAACGAGAGAAATACTGCCGTTTCTTTTACTCACACTTTGGACATTTCATCTCTCTATTTTATACACTCCCTTCGCCACTCCCAAGATGCCTTCTGTAATGGAATAGCCAGAACTTCCTTGACAAAAAATAGTAACATGTTTATTATTAATGTAATTAGTAACTTGTTTACTAATTATGGAGCAAATCATGTCTGTCCGTTATGCTATTCTTGGATTGATCTCACAGAAACCGCGTCATGGCTACGAAACGCGTGTTGCGTTCGAGGCACTGGTGGGTGGGGATGCGACATGGGAGGTCAAGCCTGCCCAAATATATACCACCCTCGACCGCCTCGAAGAAGCCGGGTTGGTGGAGCGTTACTCTGATCTGGGCGAAGGCGAGGAGCCGTCCCGTCGCGTATACCAGATCACCCCGCTGGGTGAAGAGGCTTTGCAGGAGTGGTTTGCGAGCCCGGTCCCACCGGAACACCAGCGGGATGAGTTCTTCATCAAGTTGATCATCGGGATTGCATCCGGGCATGCCAGACCTGAACGTTTGGTCCAGACCCAGCGTTCCCTCCTCTTTCAGGAGATGCATGCCGCGACCAATCAGCGGGACGAATACGACCCGCATACCGCGATGGCGCAGATCCTGCTGTTGGATAAGGTCATCATGCACCTCGAAGCGGACCTGCGCTGGCTCGATATGATCGAGATGCGCCTCGATACGATCAAGGACCAGCCCCCGCTCGAACCAGAGGTCCGCCGTCGTGGTCGTCCGCGCAAAGGCGAAAAAGGCTCAACCTATCCACCGCCGGAGAAAATAGTCAGCCGCTCGTAGTCAAAGGATTTCCTATTATCTCTGATGAGAAGTTTCTCTTCTCGAATGCTAAAACAAGCCTCTGCTCTTTTAGGAGTTACCATGTCAATCATTTCCACACAAAACCTAACGAAAGTTTTCGGTTCCGGCGCCACAGCTGTGAGCGCTCTGGACCGTGTCAATCTGTCTGTCAATGTCGGTGAGTTCGTAGCGATTATGGGCCCAAGCGGCTGCGGTAAATCCACACTCCTGCATCTAATCGGCGGACTGGACCGTCCGAGTGACGGCAAGGTGATCATCGAAGGGACGTCCATCGCGGAGATGGATGACGACCGTCTCACCGAACTGCGCCGTCGCAGGATCGGCTTTGTCTTTCAATTCTTCAACCTGATCCCCGTGCTGAGCGCGGTCGAGAACGCGGCGCTGCCCGTCACGCTCGATGGAGTGAAACCAGCGGAGGCGCAGAAAAAAGCTGCGGAGTGGCTGGCACGCTTCGGCTTGGCTGACCGCATGTCCAGCCGCCCTGACCAGCTCTCCGGGGGACAGCAGCAACGCGTCGCCATTGCGCGCGCCCTAGCGGCCGAGCCATCCCTGATCCTGGCGGATGAACCGACAGGCAACCTCGATACGCGCTCGGGTGATGAGATCGCCAGTTTGATGCGCGACGTCGCCAAGAAGTACGGCCGTACTGTGGTCATGGTTACGCATGATCCGCGCATCGCCGCCTATGCCGACCGTATCGTCTTTTTGAAAGACGGCAAGGTTATCGATGAAACCATCCTGGAGCGTAAGAACGGCGGGAATGCCGCTGTTGTCGCCCAGAAGATCAAAGAAATCGGGGACTAAGGAGTTCCCATGAACCTGCAAATAACACTCGCTGCCCGTTACCTGGCCGGACGAAAATTACGCACCGCTCTCACTACCCTGGCGATCATCTTTGGTGTGATGCTGATCTTTGGCATGAACACGGTCCTGCCGACCATGATCGCTGCCCTGCAAGCCAACGTCCAGGGCGCGGAGGGCGAGACAGATTTCACCATTACCAACGCCGCCGGTGATTCATTCCCCGCCGACGTGACCAGCCGCCTTCAGAACATCGACGGTGTGCGCGCCGTTGCGGCTTCGCTTGAGCGCGCCATCAACCTGCCTGCTGATTTTGTTGATAACGATCCGTCTCGGGCGGACAGGTTCATCGCCGTCAATCTGGTGGGAATCATCCCGGAGGAAGCCCGTTCGATCCGCGCCTACCCGATCCTTGATGGACGTTATCTAAACGATTCTGACACCACCGCAGCAATCATCTCGCAAACCCTCGCCGACGCATTTTCCGTCAAAGTCGGCGATTCTATTCGCCTGCCATCCATTTCCGGACTCACAGATCTGACCGTGGTCGGTGTCCTGCCGGCAAGCATCGGTCCTGAAAATGAAGCCGTATGGGTGAACCTGCCGCAAGCGCAAAAAATGACCGGCGATATCGGCAAGGTCAACATTATTAAACTAAACGTGGAGGCTTTCGCGGATAAAGACCGCCGCCTTGAGATCCAAAGCAACATTGAGGCTGCCCTGGGGAAGAATTACAAAGTGGGCACGTTGATCGCCGGGGACGAAATGTTCGCCACGATGGAGATCGCGCAGATCGCCCTCAGTGTGTTTGGCGCATTGGCACTCTTCATGGGTGGCTTCATCATCTTCAATACCTTCCGCACGGTGGTCACCGAGCGTCGCCGTGATATCGGCATGCTGCGCGCCCTGGGCGCCACCCGACGGACGATCATTGGTGCCATCCTGACTGAAGGCTTTCTGCAGGGACTGCTGGGTTCGGCGATTGGGCTGCTGTTTGGTTATTTGATGGCATTCGGTGTACTCAAGGTGATGCAGGGGCCCATCAGCGCGTTCATCAACATAAAGCTGGGGCTGCCGGTCGTTGAGCCTGGGTTGGTGCTGATTTCCATCCTGCTCGGCGTGAGTGTGACCGTGCTGGCCGGACTCTTGCCTGCCTGGAACGCCAGCCGGCTAACACCGCTCGAAGCACTGCGTCCGACCACGGCTGAAGTGGAATTCAAACGACAGACCGGGGTTGGCTTCTGGGCTGGGATCGTCATCATGGTCTTGACCGTGTTAGCTATCCTTTCGGGGCAGGCCGTCTTGATCCTGCCCGGCGGGATACTTTTCCTGGTCGGGTTGGTGCTGGTGGCGCCGGGACTGGTGCATCCCTTTGCCAGCCTGTTCGGCCGTGTGGTGGCTTTTGCCACTGCGCGCCAGGGCATCGGCGGATTGGCGCAAAGCAACCTCACCCGCCAGCCGTCGCGCGTGGCTGTTACCGCTTCGACCAGCCTGCTGGGATTGGCTGTTATTGTGGCAGCCGGTGGGATTATCACCAGCATGAAGGGTACATTGCTGGATATGGTACAGGACAGCCTCGGTAGTGACTATGTGTTCCTACCGCCTTCTGTGGGACTGTGGAGCGGTAACGTAGGCGCCACACCTGAACTTGCCGAGAACCTGCAATCTGTCCCCGGCGTCGAGACGGTCAGCACACTCCGTTTTACGTCCAGCCAAACGGATAGTGGACAGGTTGTCTCCGTGCTGGGCATCCAGCCGGATGAATTCCAGCAGGTCAGTGGCTTGATCTTCATGGAAGGGAACAGGTCGGCGTATGAAGACATCGCCTCGGAGCGGGCCCTGATCGCTAACAGCGTCTTCATGATCGGTACCGGTCTGAAGGTCGGCGATAGCGTGGAACTCTCCACGCCGGACGGCGTGGCACAGTACCGCATTGTGGCGGTCGCCTCCGATCTGCTGAATGCCAAGATCAATACAATCTACATCTCGCAGTCCAACCTGCAAACTGATTTTGGCAGCACAGAGGATGTCTTCATCCAGATCGACCTGCAGGACGGCGCCGACCGGGAAGCTGCCGGAGCGCAAATCAAGGCGTTGGGCGCAGATTATCCTCAATTCAAGGTGATCTCCGGAGCCGATTACTACAACACGATCCAGGCGCAATTCCAAGCTGCCTTCAGCGCTGTTTACGTTTTGTTCGCCATTTTGGCATTTCCCTCGTTGATTGCCATGCTCAACACGCTGACGATCAGCGTGATCGAACGCACGCGCGAGATCGGTATGATCCGCGCGGTGGGCGGCACCCGCAGACAGATCCGTAATATGATCATGGCGGAGGCGCTTCTACTGGCTGCAATCGGTGCGATCTTTGGCATCCTGGGCGGGATGTACCTGGGATATGTCCTGGTGACTGCGATTAAGGTCGTCTTCCCGATGGGTTATTCCTTCCCGATCAGCGGTATTGTCGCCGCCATTGTGATCGGTCTGGTCTTCGGGGCGCTGGCAGCAATCATCCCTGCCCGCCAGGCGGCGCGGCTGGAGGTGGTCCAGGCGCTGCGATATGAGTGAGGGCGACCCATCGAGGTCGCCCCTTTGACGAGTAATTGTGGAGTAATTATATGAATACCATCTATCATCATCCACAGGGCGAAGCCATTATTCATGCCCTGTATGACAAACATCTGGCGCAGACCGGCATCGCAACCGAAAGCCGGATGGTTCCCACTCGCTTCGGCACGACGCACGTCCTGCTGGCTGGACCCGAGTCCGGTCCGCCGCTGGTGCTGCTGCACGGCGGGAACACGATCAACCCGACCACGCTGTGGTGGATCAAGCCCTTGATGGCGAAGTACCGGGTCTATGCTCCCGACACACTCGGCCATCCCGGGAAGAGCGCACCCGTGAGGCTTTCGCCGCGTGACGATAGTTATGGCCAGTGGCTGGTGGATGTGCTCGATGCGTTACAGCTATCTCAACCGGCTGTCATGGCTGCATCCTACGGAGCGGGCATTTTGCTGCGCATCGCGGCATTCGCCCCCCAGCGCATTTCAAAGGCCGTCGCCATGATCCCCTCGGGACTGGTCTCGATCCCGTGGCGGACAATGTTCTTCGACCTGCTGGCTCCATTGATCGCTTATCGCCTGGCTCCCAGTCATGCAAGATTACTCAAAGTATTGCGTCCCATGTTTCTGGAAAACCCAATTCCCGAAGATGTGATCGAGGTCACTGAAGCGGTTTTCCAGTATGTACACGTCGAACCGGAAATGCCGCGCAATGTGACAAAGACTGAGCTGCAAAACTTCACAGCCCCAACCCTGGTACTGGCTGCCGAATATGACCGCCTGTTCCCGGCAAAGCGCGTTGTGGAGCGAGCTAAACAAGTTTTTCATAACCTGGCAGCCGCAGAGATCATTCCCGGCAGCACACATTTCATCCCGGAACGAGTACTGCCGTCCGTCAACGCGCGCATTGATCAATTTTTGATGAAGACGAAGTAAGCCCGGGGTATGTATCCATCTGCATAGCAAATTCAAGGAAAACAAAAATGAAGACCATCGTGAAAATCGTGAAGAGAATCTTTTTAGGCATTGGCCTGTTGATCAGTATTTTTTTCTTATACCTGTTCGTTTTGGCGATCATCCCTGGCATCTCGGTGCCGCAGCAACCACTGGATAAAGTTGTTCCGCCTGCTGATCAATCTGATTTAGCTCCTGTGGCGGGGAGAAAGGAAGTCAGTTTCGATGTCGGAGGAACACCAATAAGCGCGTGGCTGTACCTGCCTGACGATGTGTCCACTCCGGTACCTGCCATTGTCATGGGTAATGGTGCAGCAGGCACCAAGGACATGTTTCTGGAAAACTATGCTGTACGCTTTCAGGAAGCCGGTTTTGCGGTGCTGGCATTCGACTACCGCTACTGGGGCGAAAGCGGTGGGGAGCCGCGACACTTGATCTGGATCCCGGATCAACTGGAAGATTTCGCAGCAGCCGTCGCTTATGTTCGCAGCCTCAAGGAAGTCGACCCGGCCAGGGTGTCGTTGTGGGGGACATCCTTCGGCGGTGGACATGCATTTACTACGGCTGCCAAAGACAGCCAGATCGCCTGTGTCGTTGCGCAGGTTCCATTTATGGATGGCATGGCGGCGCTGGAAATGCCACATGAAGGTGATACGTCTGGAATCTCGCTTCAAACGTTGGCACATGCCCAGCGCGACCTTGCACGTTCCTGGCTTGGACTTTCGGCTCATACCATACCCATCGTTGGCAAAACAGGAAGTATTGCCATGATGGCGGACTCTGAAGCCTATGATGCTTTTGCAGCATATGCTCCGGAAGGCTATGTGAACGAGACTCCTGCCCGCATCATGATCCGGGCCGACAAATACAGGCCGGTTTTGTTGGCATCGCAGGTGCAATGTCCGGTCTTGTTCCAGATCGCTGATCATGACACATTTGTGCCTAACAACGCCGTTGAAGAAGCTGCAAACCTCCTGGGCGATTCTGCGGTAGTCCGTCATTATCCAATCGGACATTTCGATATTTATGTTGGTGAGAACTTTGAAGCTAGTATCAGCGACCAATTGGAATTCCTTCAGATGTGTGGCGGCACAGAGATTGAGAGTGATGGCAATTGAAGATCATCCGGGCGTAGCGATATTAGTGATGACTTTGAACCTTTCGATCCGCCCTATCGGGCAGTCAAGGCAGATTTTCGGTTGAAAGTTTTGGCGCATTGAAGGCAGTCATTCTGCTCCATCAGACTATGCACCCGGAAATCAGCCAGGCGTGCGATGTGAGTGATCTGAATTCGCAAAGCCGCCATGTTGGATAAGAAGCTCTAGTTTTCAGCCTCAGGAATGCTAATTTACATTTCCTCTGCCTAACCCCATAAGTCTGCACTTTGGCAAAGTCATAGGTTTAGTTACAAAACAAGACAGCCACCCGTCAAGGATGGCTGTCGCTTATTGTTATACCGACACATTCCCCATACCCACCCAACAACCCCTATATGATGAGCAGCCAATGATCTGGTTGCTCATCTATGTCTCCGCCATCAGCCTGTGTGACCTGCGCACCCGACGTATCCCAAACTGGTACACGCTTCCAATTCTTCTGGCAGGCTTCATCGCCCACTTTCCCGGGTAAATGAAATTTGGCTTGCCTGTCTTGCTTTGGTGTTTGCCTGGGTGAGAGGATACATGGGAGTAGGGGATGTCAAGCTCTGGCTGGCATTGCTCTGGGCACTGCCTGTGGAATTCACATCAAACATATTGCCGTTGCTTTTCCTCTCCTTCCTTCTCACAAGTCTGTCCCAACTCCTCTAACAGGTAATCCAAAAGCAACCCCGCGTCGAACAAAAAACTCCTGCTGCCTGGCGGCGGGCATTGATATAAGTGCTAATGGCTTTTACTGGGATTTTTTCATTTCTCAGTAGAAGCCATTTTTTGTTTCCGGCCAGATTTTCCATTTAGTGAAAAATTCGATGCAATAAAACTGTAAATATTATGCGAAAGTAAATTAGATCTCTTGCAAAAGTAGGCTAGTAAGCAGTTTTGAGCTCCATGTTACAGATGGCAGCGATCAGGTTAAAACGTAACCCAAAACGTTTGCGACGATTTCGATAACGTTCGCTCAAAATGCGAAAGATTTTCAAGCGA
>JACRBJ010000091.1 GCA_016234555.1 Chloroflexota bacterium
TAACGATACGACTTGCGTCGCAGAACACACGCGCACCGACCGCGCCACGTACGCGGTTTTTGGCGAACTTGGTTGCCGCAGTTGGACGGTGGCTTCATTTCGCGTGCGGCTTCGGGCGCGGTCGGTGTGCTACAGCGTTTCCCGTCATGCCGTCGCAATTGCACGTCGAATTGGACGGCAACATGAAAGGAGAATATTCGTATGGACATTCTCATTAAGAACATTCTTGTTCCGCTGATTATTGGTGTCGTAACTCCCTTCATTGTGGATTGGATTAGAACCAAATTACAACATCACGAATCACTCAGCCCAAAAGAGCGTGTGATCATTGGCGCAGTGGTTGCTGTGGCAATCGCAGTTGCGCTGTTGTTCTTGCCACCCTCTAACGTATCAGGTGTCAACTGGTGCTTAGACTCCAATCAATCGGTAAAAGTGACAGGGCGATTGACCACAAGTCTATTGGGAACGTCAGTTGGCGACGGTGAGGTACAGGTCAAAATCTTTCCAGTAGGGGGAGACCGTCCAATCTTCCCCGAAAAATTTGCAAGGACATCGGCGGATGGAATGTTCGCCGTTACGTTTCCTCCGTTGCCGCTTCCATTAACAGACAAAGGCTACTTGGTCAACACAGCCTACAAGTATTACATACTGTCTGCATTGGAAAGATGGCAAATAACTGATTTCAGAATGGGTGACCTATCACGGTGTCCGATCCCATAAGCCTCGCGGAGTTTTTAGCGAGCCGAACATGCACGAACGGGAAACACACGCCCCCTGACATGCGGCGGAAGGAACGGCGCGTCGCGGAAGGGACGTTGATTGCCGCCGCACGTCAGGGGGCTACGGCGTTCTGCGTCATACCGTTCCAATGAGAGCATTGCGGGCTAACCTCAAAAGGAGGAATGACCATGAAAAAGCATTGGAGAGAACTAATCATCTTCGCACTTGTGCTCTTGCTGACCACCGTTGGATGTGGTCAAAGTGCAACGCCTACGCCACTACCCCCACCGACTGATGTACCAGAAGTTCTGGCAAGTAAGAACGAGGACGTACTCGGCGTTTGGCTGATGACTTCTCCTCCCAGCGATCCGCTGGGTCCCTCAGACCAGCATGTTGAATATAGAGCAGATGGTGCTAGGATTGCCACCATCATCAGTGGTATGCACAAGGGATACAGAGCAGAAGCCAAGTTCTGGCTTGAGGGCGGTTTGCTCAAAATACATAACCCTCAGGGTACAGGAGAGGCAAATTCCACGAGTATTGGCACTTATCAAGTCTATGTAACAAAACGCGGAGGCATGCCTGTTCAACTTCGCTTTGTTGTTGTAGATGACGCGTACGTGAATCGCAAGGACAGGATGACCTACAAACCGTCTATGCGCGTTGAACCGTAGCCACAACTACAACGTTTCAACACATTCGGCTTCAGACAAAGACACACGCCGCAGAACACACGCACACCGACAACGGCGGTATCAGTTGCCAATCGGTAGTCGCTTTCAATTCGTCCGCCGTTGTCGGTGTGCTACAGCGTTTGGCGACATTCCGTTCTGATTGCAGGGTAGAGGAGCATAGCATGACGGACGCTTTGTTAGGGGCTTTGGTCGGTGGTGCGTTTACGCTTGTAGGTGGCATATTGGGCTTTTTTGCCAGTTCATGGCTTGAGACCCAAAGAGCCAAGCGCGAACGTTTGGAGGAAATACATCGGAGGTTAATTGGAGAGAATGTTCAGACCGCCGAGCTAATGCATTTTGTGAACTCGCAACGCACGCGAAAATGGCCGCGCTTTTGGAAGCAGGGACAGCCCGATTTGAGTCGCGCCAAACTGGAACACATTGACCTTCACATGCAGGATTTGCGAGACGTGGTTTTCTCTCATGCTGAATTGCAATCCTCGAACTTGGAATGTTCCAAACTGAGGGGCGTTGACCTTAGCCATGCGAGTCTCCAGTCAGCGAACCTGACTAAAGCTGATTTGACTGGGGCTAACCTTAGCCATGCAAGTCTCTACTCAGCGAACCTCACCGAGGCTGATTTAACTGGGGCAAACTTTAGCAATACAATCTTGAGTTCTGCGTGCCTGAACAAAGCTGAGATGACAAACATGAACCTGAGTGGCGTATGGCTACATGATACCCAGTTGACCGAAGCGAACCTAAGTGGTTCTAACTTGAGCAAAGTTTTTTCCGTCAAAGGTAAAATGAGCAAGGCCAAGTTCGCTAACGCTGGCATGACAGAGGCAAGGCTAAATGGAGTTGACCTAACACTAGCTGACTTGAGGAGCGTTGACTTAACAAGAGCCGACCTGTCACCCCACCTTGTTGATGAAGCACTTAAGGCTGGTGATACTAGGTGGGCGGGATTGAAAATTACGAAGCATGAAACCAACTTAAGCCAAGCCGACTTGAGGGGCGCAAAACTAATTGCAGCTAATTTGACAGACGCAAAATTGAACGGGGCTATAATGGATGACGTGGATTTGAAAGGGGCAATAGTAACGCAAGAACAACTGGCACAAGTAAACTCGCTTCATGGGGCTACCATGCCTGATGGTTCAAAACATGACTAGAGGCAATTGCAAAATAGAAAGGGAATGAACGCCGCCAAACACGCACACGCCGACCACGCACGGTACGCGCGTTTTGGCGAACTGGGCTGGCATAGTTGAAACGTACTTTCATTTCGCGTGGCGCGTCGGCGCGGTCGGCGTGCTATGGCGTTTCCAGACATTCCGTTTTATCAAGAGTCGTCCAGTGAAAGCGAAGTCACTAACAGTCACGTTTCGTAATCGAACTGAAATTCGTATGGGGTCTCCGTTCAACGTTGCTAATCTCTTTCTGAAGGGGAATTGGATACCCA
>JACRBJ010000093.1 GCA_016234555.1 Chloroflexota bacterium
ACGACTGGAAGCTTGATTGAACGTCTCTTGCCAAAATCAATCCATGCTGTCACTGCCAAAGGTTTTGAAATCAAAGTCGCTCTCTTTGTTCTTGCTTGTAGCGTCAATTCTCTTTGGTAGGTAGCAACTTAGGTTAAGTATTGCATTTATTAATGGAAATACAAGTGGCAAAACGGTTTGGCAGGCAAAACCATCTGATGTTATATTAGATGAAATCTTCCGCCGCTGATTATCTCGTTGACCACCCACTTCCAACCCCCCTCCAAATCCCTCACCCCGCGCGACTATCAATTCATCGCGCTGGTTGTGATTGTTTTCCTAGCCATCTGCGCCGCGCTGCTTTATGCCAACCTCACGCTCAAAGGCGGCGGTGACTTTTACGTCCATTGGGTTGGCGCGCGCGCCTTCCTCTTCGATAAGATCGACCCCTACAGTGGGGAAGTCGCCGCCCGTGTGCAGGGACTGGTCTATGAAGGTTCGGCAAAGGCGGGGGATGAGCCTTATATTCTGGACACGCCCTTTCAAATCCTCCTGCTTTATTTTCCATTTTCCATTTTCTCCAACCCAACAGTCGTCCGCGCCGTCTTCACCCTTCTCCTCGAACTGGCTTTGTTCGCGCTGGCGGTTCTGAGTCTGCGTCTCACCGATTGGGAGTCGCCGCGTTTTTTCGCCATCCTTTTTGTCTTTCTTGCCGTCTTCAATTTCTATGCCTTTCAAGCCGTCTTCGAGTCCAGCCCCGTTTTGATCCTGGCGTTTTTCTATGCCGCCATCCTCACCGCCTATCGCGCCGAAGCCGACGAACTCGTTGGCGCCCTGCTATCGTTTTCACTTTATTACTGGGAGGTCGGCGCTCCGTTTTTGATCCTTTTCTTCTGGCGCGTCTACCGCGAAAAGCGCTCGCGCATCTTTGCCGGCTTTTTCATGTTTGCTCTCATAATGTACTTTGTCGCCTTCCTTACCTATCCCGACTGGGTGATTCCCTTCCTGCGCGCCACGGTCAACAACCTGCGAGCGGATTTTGGATTCAACGTCCACGCCGTCCTCGTCCACCTTCTCCCCGCGCAGGGCAAAGCTCTCGGCTGGATTCTGACCATCGGGCTGGTCATCGCTTTGGGCTACGAGTGGAGCCTCGCTGTCAGTGGGGACTTCCGCCGCTTCTATTGGGCGTCCTGCCTTTCGCTTGCCGCCGCCCCCTTGCTTGGATTCCGCACCGAGATGGAACATCTTGTCGTGCTGGTCATCCCGCTTGCCCTGGTCTTTGCCGTCGTCCACGACCGCTGGCGGAGAATCGGCAACAGCCTGACCTTCCTGCTTATGCTGGTCATTTTTGTCGTCCCGTGGTTGCTTTATTTTCTTCCATTTACCCGTTCTTACAAATTTGCCAGCGAATTGACCTTTCTCTTTCTTCCACTTTCCACCCTCATTGGCTTATACTGGATTCGCTGGTGGGCAATCCGTCCGCCGCGCCTCCTCAGCGACCTGGCAACCCACAACCCGTAACTTGTCACTTGTCACTTCTCACTCTATGTCCTCCCGCACCTACCTCTTCCTTTTCCTCTTTGGCTTGATCTTCACATCCGTCATCTCGTATTTTGAACCCCATCCTGGCTACCTTGACGCGGACTATTACTACGCGGGCGGGATTCAACTTGCGACGGGCAAGGGTTTCAACGAACCCTATTTGTGGAATTATCTCGACGGCGTTTCATCGCTTCCGCACCCGTCTCACAGTTATTGGGCTCCGCTTTCCTCCATCATCGCCGCCCTAGGAATGCAGCTCACGGGACAAATAAACTTTACCTCGGCGCGCCTCTTCTTCATCTTAATTGCCGCCATCGTCCCCCCGCTGACGGCGGCCCTTGCCTATACTTTCTCCCAGCGCCGTGACCTTGCCATCGCCTCTGGCATGCTGGCGATTTTCTCCGTCTATCATGCGCCCTTCGTCGGTGTGACCGACAACTTCAGCCCGTTCATGCTCTTTGGCGGACTCTACTTCCTCGTCGCCACCCAACTGATTCAAGGTAAAAATCCCAATCGCAACTGGCTCCTCCTTGGCCTCCTCTCTGGGCTGATGACCCTCTCCCGCAGCGACGGTCTTCTCTGGCTTGCGCTCACATTCCTCTTCGCCCTCCGTAACGTTAAACGTTCAACGTTAAACGTTCAAACCACATTCCGCATTCTTCATTCCGCATTCTTCATTTCCGTTGGCTTTCTCCTCATCATGTTCCCCTGGTACGCCCGCAACCTCGGCGCCTACGGCTCGCTCATGGCTCCAGGCGGAAGTCGCGCCCTCTGGCTTGCCAACTACGACCAGACATTTATCTATCCGCCCGAACAACTCAACCCGCAATCCTTCCTCGCCCTCGGCTGGGAGCACATCCTCAAGGACAGGCTCTGGGCTTTGAGCAACAACCTCCAAAGCGGATTTGCGGCGCATGGCGGAATCATATTATTTCCATTCATCGTTGCAGGAATCATTTATTATTGGAAGGACGAACGAGTCAAGCTGACAAGCATTGCATGGCTGATTCTGTTCTTCGTCATGACCGTCCTCTTTCCCTTTGCTGGCGCGCGCGGAGCCTTCTTCCATGCGGGCGCAGCCCTGCAGCCGATCTGGTGGTCGCTCGCCCCGCTTGGTCTTGAATCCATTTTGAACTCCCTGCAAAAGCGCGGCATCGGGCACGAAGGCAATCGTTTTGTCTTTCGCAGCATCCTCATCATGATCGCGATGATTCTCACGGTCTTTGTCGTGTACCTTAGAATTTTCACGCTGGGCTGGGGCGAAGGCGAAGACGCGGATTATCCAGTCATTGAGCAGGTCCTCGTCCAGAACGGCATTCAGGATGACGACATCGTGATTGTCCGCAACGCGCCTGGCTATTATCTGTCAACGGGACGTTCCGCGATTTCAATCCCTTATGGCGGAGAGGAAGCCATCATCGCCGCCGCCGAACAATTTGATGCTTACTATCTGGTGTTGGAGCCAGAAGCGGCAATCGAGCCAATCAAGGACTTATTCCAAAATCCCGAAGGACGCAGCATCTTCAACTACATTGGTGAATACGATGGCGCGCGCATCTACAAACTCGACCTCGAATAAAATTTTACCCCGCGACATTCTCATCCTTGCCGTAACGGTCATTGTGATTGCGCTGGTCTATTTGCTTGCAAGTCAACTCACCTACGGCATCGGCTTTCCCCTCGACGACTCCTGGATTCATCAGACCTACGCCCGCAACCTCGCCCAACACGGCGAATGGGCATTCCGCCCCGGCGTCCCCTCGGCTGGTTCCACCGCGCCGCTTTGGTCTGCGCTGCTTGCTCTCGGCTTTCTCCTCCGCCTCTCTCCTTATATCTGGACCTACTTCCTCGGCGTGGTCACGCTCTTTGCTCTGGCTATCCTCTGCGAATGGGCTGCCCGCGAACTCGTGCAAACCTATCGTCCGCGATTTCCCTGGGTTGGGATTTTCTTTGCTGTCGAGTGGCATTTTGTCTGGGCGGCGATGTCTGGGATGGAGACCCTGCTCCATGGGTTGATCCTCACGACCGGGCTTGTCCTGCTTATGACGAATTCGCACCGCTACCTGACCCTCGGCTTGTTGACCGGTCTATCGGTCTGGGTCCGCCCCGACGGTTTGACCCTGCTTGGTCCCGTCCTGATGGTCATCCTACTCACAGGTGAAGACGTCCACACGCGTCTCGTTCAGTTCACACGATATCTCATCGGCTTTGGCGTGCTGTTTGGCTTTTATTTATTGTTCAACCTTGCCATCGGCGGCGCGCCCATGCCGAACACGTTTTACGCCAAGCAAGCCGAATATGCCTCGTGGCAAACGCTTCCCATCCTTGACCGCCTCGGACAGATGTCCTTGCAATTGCTGGTTGGTCCAAGCCTCGTGCTGATTCCTGGAATCATCGGCTGGCTGGTGAAGTCAATCAGGCAGAAGATGTGGGGCAGTCTCGCCGCCCTACTTTGGACGGCGGGCTATCTCATCCTTTATATCTCTCGTCTCCCCGTCTATCAGCACGGACGTTACATCATGCCCGCCATGCCGATTTTCTTTTTATTCGGCTTGCTGGCTTTTGCTGAATTCGACGCGGGTAAGATGTTCGCCCGCTATCATTGGATTGGTCAAACCATCTGGCGAGCGAGTATTATCATGTTAACCGTTGCTTTTGGTTTTCTCGGCGCGCAGTCCTATGCAAGGGATGTCGCCTTGATAGAAAGCGAAATGGTAGTCACAGCCAAATGGGCAGCGACCAACCTTCCGCCCGATGCTTTGATCGCCGCTCACGACATTGGCGCACTTGGCTACTTCGACAACCACGAACTGATCGACCTCGCGGGTCTGGTATCGCCGGAGGTGATCCCTTTTATTCGCGATGAGCCCCGCCTCGCTGAACATCTCAGCCAACGCGAAGCCGATTATTTGATTGCTTTTCCATTTTTTTACCCACTGCTAATCGAGAATGCCGAAGTTGTGTTTGTCACGAACGGTTCCATTTCTCCGACGCTTTTCGACGAGGAAAATATGGCTGTTTATCTGTGGAAAACACCATAATGGGTTAAAATACAATGACACAAAACCAGTATACAAAGAGAGAATGGGCATGGGATGAACCAGATCACGCTTGTAGTTGTTGACGACCATCCACTGTTTCGTCAGGGTGTAGTGGATGCCTTATCCTTGGAACCTGACATGCGCATCATCGCCCAATGTGCCGATGGGGATGATGCGCTGGAAGTGATACGCACCAAAAAGCCGACCATTGCCGTTTTGGACGTGAACCTGCCCGGCATGAACGGTCAACAGATCACGCACCAGGTCTTTCAGGACAAGCTGCCCACGCGCATCATCCTGATGACAGGCTATGACGACATCGAGCAGGCAATTCATGCCGCGCTTGCGGGCGCATACGGTTACTGCTCGAAGGATATTGAACCCCAGACCCTGTCCCGAATCATTCGTGAAGTTGCCGAAGGCAAATACGTTTTCGATCACAATGTTCTCACGCACCGCGAGCTGGAGCTTTGGATCGAGGACAGGATTGAAGGCGCGCGCCGTTCCTATAGCGAGCCTGGTACACCGTTCCATCCGTTGTCTGACCGTGAGATGGAGGTGCTTTCCTGTGTGGTGCGCGGCATGAGCAACAAGGAAATTGCCAGCCTGCTTGGGATAAGTCACCAGACAGTCAAGAACCATGTGACAGCCATTCTGCGCAAATTTGGAGTTGAGGACCGTACCCAGGCGGTTGTCTATGCTTTGAAGCGCGGGTGGGTGACGCTTAAGGATGCCGATATTCACCCCCAGGAGTAAATGTTATGACAGACAGCGAGACCATGGATTATCAAGCCGAATTGGATGAGACTCAACGCGCCCTGCGGGAAGTGACCTTGATGATCGAGCAGAGCCAGGGCGAACTTGCCAAAATTACGCAGCGAAACACGGCGATCTCCTCTCACCTTCAACAGGCTCAAAAACAAAATACCACGATTGATGAACTAAAAATGTCCTACGATTCCGCTCTTGACGTTCAACAGCGGCTTTTCGTCATGCGCGGACAATTGGAGAAACTTCAAAACGACAAGGATCACCTCGAAAAATATAAGGGAGTTTTGGAGAAAATTGTCTCCGGGAGTGTGGGCGGGGATGATGCTGGTTCCGCTTCCGCCGCTCAAGGCGCAAAGAGTCAAATGGCTGGGATTGAAATGATCGTAAATGCGCAGGAAGCCGAACGTCAGCGGTTGTCACGCCAGATGCACGACGGTCCCGCCCAAGCGCTGTCGAATTTCATCCTGCAAACTGAAATTGCCATGCGCCTGTTGGATGTGGACCCCGCTCAGGCAAAGGAAGAGTTGAGCAACCTGAAAAGCTCCGCAATGGGGACTTTTCAAAAGGTCCGCAATTTTATTTTCGAGTTGCGCCCGATGATGCTTGACGATCTCGGCTTAATCCCGACCTTGCGGAAATATTCTGATGCATTCAAGGAACAAACCGCATTGGATGTTAGCGTGACAGTGACCGGTACCGAACGTCGCCTCGAGCCATACCTGGAGGTGATGATTTTCCGCGCAGTTCAGGAATTGTTAGGGAACGCGGCGCGCCACAGCCAGGCTGCCTTGATCAAGGTTCAGGTTGACCTGGGTAGCGACTTTATTCGGGTAAATGTTGAGGATAACGGCAAGGGATTTGCCCCTGAGTCTCTGAAGGATTCCACCAGCCTGGGGTTGAAACTTATCCGTGAACGCGCTGAAATGCTGGGTGGAAGCTTTGAGATTGACAGCGCACCCGGTTCTGGAGCGCGAATTTCCTTCACAGTCCCGTCGAAGATGTAGTCCCTCCTTTCACAAGGGGATGCCTTTCAGCCGCCTAACAATATTGTAGGCGGCTTGTTTATGTGCAGCTGCCGCTTTATTTGGAAAATTGTATAATAAGTCATGGATTTTTCGGTCTTTGGCGACGGCTACGTCCAATTTTTTCCTTTTGTCTGCCTTATACAAATCTATCCCCCAAATTGCCAATTATGTTTTTGCCATTTTTCTTGTATAATGAACGTGTTATAAAGCACGTTATTTCCAGAACGTGAAAAGAGGAGAGTATTATGCGTCGTGCTCGAACCCTAATTTTTATATTTTTGATCATCATCATCGCGGCGGTAGTTGCGTATGTGGTTTACAGTACCTATGTAAAGCCAGCCCCGGTTGAGACGGCGGCGTATGTGGAAGTGTTTATTGCCGCGCAACCAATTCCGCAGGGCGGGACGATTACGGCAGACATGCTTACGACGATCAAAATTGCGCCCGAGAATGAGGTTGGCGTGATGTTTACTCTTGCGGAGCGGGATGGGCTTGTGGGAAAGACTGCCAAATTTCCGCTTGATCAGGGCGTCGTGATTACCGAGTCCATGGTTGGCGATGTATCCAGCGCGGTGTCAATTCCCGGCCCATCATGGGCGGCGCTGATCCCGCCTGGGATGACAGCCGTCTCCATTCCAACCAACCGTTTTTCCCTCTCTGGATACGCAGTCAACAATGGCGCGCATGTCAACCTCAACGCCTGCTTTATGTTTGTGGATGTGGATCCGTCATTTCAGACAATTCTACCCAACCAGTCTGCGATCTTGACGGGAACAGGATTTGGTTCTGTCACGACACCCGGTGGTCTAACCACGACAGGATTGCCGATTCTTTCGCTTGGTATTTCCTCTTCCGGTGCGCCGCAGGGCAAACTGGAACTGGACCCCTCTCTGCAACAGCCCTACTATTTGCTGCCCTCGGAAGACCAACGTCCGCGAATGGTCTGCCAGATGTTGTTGCAGGATATAGTCGTGTTGAAGGTCGGCAATTTCTCGCGCGACGCCGGGGCGACCATTGATACGCCCTCCGTTCCTCCCACAGATGCGGAGGGGAACCCGGTGCCTGCTGCCCCGCCGGACGTTGTTACTTTGATCGTTACCCCCCAGGATTCGATTACGCTGGCATATCTGCTTAACTTGAACATGGAGCTGTTGGATAAGGACGGTCTTGTTACTGGTTACAGACCGCAGACGCGGCTTTCATTGACGTTGCGCAATCCAAATGACCAGGCGCGCCAGGCAACAGAATCGGCAACTTTGCAGTTCCTTCTTAGTCAGTACAATATTCCTGTTCCTGCAAAACTTCCGTATGCGCTGGAACCTGCGCTTCCCTATTTGCTGCCGTCCAGCGAGACGATTGTAACTCCGTAATGGTTATACCCTCCCAGGGTTTTGTCAACTGTTGATCTATTTTGAAAAAAGAATGATCAGAATTTTATATTTGGGAACAATGGAAGCATCAATATGGCTGTAGACAAGGTCCGCATACTCGTCGTCGATGATATTGCTGAAACTCGGGAGAATATTCGCAAATTATTGCAGTTTGAGTCAGATGTTGATGTTGTTGGGGCGGCGCGTTCCGGGAAAGAGGGAATTCAGCTTGCACAGGAACTTGACCCGGATGTTGTGCTGATGGATATCAACATGCCGGACATCGACGGCATTACCGCCACGGATATAATTCGCAAGAAGTCACCTTATATCCAGGTGGTGATCTTATCTGTACAGAGCGACCAGAACTATATGCGCAAGGCAATGCTTGCCGGCGCGCGCGACTTTTTGACCAAGCCGCCATTGGGCGACGAACTAATATCCGCCATTCGTCGTGCGGGAGAAATGGCTCATGCGGAACGTGCCAAAGGTGCGCAACAGCAACTGGCAACATCATCCGCGGCGGGAGTGTCTGCTGCTGCGGCAAGTTACGCCTCGATTTCCAGGGGCAGAATTATAACTGTTTACAGTCCGAAGGGCGGAACGGGGTGTACGACAATTGCGGTCAACCTTGCCATCGCGTTGAATAATGAGGATACCCGCGTGGCGCTCGTGGATGCAAACCTGCAATTTGGCGATGTGGCAATATTTGTCAATGAACAGGGAAAAAACACAATTCTTGAACTGGCTCCGCGCGTTGACGAACTGGAGCCGGATGTGGTTGAAGAGATATTGATTAACCATGCCCCGTCAGGTCTGCGGATTCTTGCGGCGCCCCAGCGCCCCGAAATGGCTGACAAAATTTCGACGGACCAGTTTACCAAGGTGGTGCAGTATTTGCAGAAGATGTATGCCTATGTGGTGATCGATACCTCGCATGTCTTGTCGGATGTGGTCCTGTCCATGTTTGACATCAGCGACGTAATTGTATTATTGACCACACAGGAGATCCCGTCAATCAAGAATGCCCGCTTATTCCTTGATTTGCTGCAAACCATTGGCATTGGAAAGGAGCGCGTTGTCTTTGCGATGAATCGCCATGACAAACGCATTGGTATTACCCCGGAACGAGTAAGTGAAAATCTTAAGCATGAAATATCCGTTACGATTCCGCTCGACGAAAAGATTGTTATTACTGCCGTAAATCGCGGCGTGCCATTTATGCTGGACAACAAAGCCCAGCCTGTGGGAAGGGGTATATTTTCACTGGCTGAAGCGGTCCGTGCGCGGCTAACCACTTTAGAATCAGAAAATGAAATGTCTGGTAAGCGTTAAGGAGATTTATTATGTCACTGCTTCGGCGTATTGAACAAAGTCAGGGCGGAGGTCAGCAGGATGGTGGGACTCCATCGTCCCCTTCGCCAAAACTGCCTGGCAGCCCACCACCATCTTCGGGAGGAGACGGCTCCCGTCTTTCGTCTTTACAAGCCAGGCGCGTTAGCGCGCCCATTACATCCCCGCAGGCTGGCTCGTATTTTGACTTAAAGACCCGTGTACAGAACAAACTGCTTGCGGAGATCGACCCGTCCATGGATGCGACCAAGACCGACGAGGTTCGTCGCACAATCCAGGACCTGTTTGAACAAATCCTTTCCGAGGAGAACATTGTTCTCTCCCGCCCCGAGCGCGCGCGATTGTTCGAGCAGATTGCTGCTGAAATACTTGGATTGGGTCCATTACAGGCTTTGCTGGAGGATGACACGATCACCGAAGTCATGGTGAACGGACCCAAGAATATTTACATCGAACGCAAGGGCAAGCTTCATCGCGTTCCAATCACGTTTGAAAACAACGACCATGTGATGCGAATCATCGATCGTATCGTCGCTCCTTTGGGACGCCGCATCGACGAATCCAGCCCGTATGTGGATGCCCGCTTGCAGGATGGCTCCCGCGTGAATGCGGTTATTCCCCCTATTTCGCTGGTTGGACCGGTGTTGACCATCCGTAAGTTTTCCAAGAATCCCATTACGATTGACCAGATGATCCAATTTGGGTCGATCACACCCGAAGCGGTCCAATTCCTGAAAGCCTGTGTGGAATCCCGCTTGAATATCGTTATCTCCGGTGGTACCGGTTCGGGAAAGACCACGCTTTTGAATGTGTTGTCGAGCTTTATTCCGTCGGACGAACGCATCATCACAATCGAAAATGCCGCTGAATTGCAGCTTCGTCAGGAACACGTAGTTACGCTCGAATCCCGCCCACCCAATATTGAAGGACGCGGCGAGGTTTCCATCCGCGATCTGGTCATCAACTCGCTTCGTATGCGTCCCGAACGGATCATCGTCGGGGAATGCCGTGGCGGCGAAACCCTGGATATGTTGCAGGCGATGAATACGGGTCACGACGGTTCGATGACCACTGCCCATGCCAATACGCCGCGTGACGCGATTTCCCGTATCGAAACCATGTGCCTCATGGCTGGCATGGACCTGCCCGTCAGGGCTATTCGTGAGCAGATTGCGGGCGCTGTGGACGTTATTTGCCAGTCGGCGCGCATGCGTGACGGCAGCCGCAAGGTTGTCACCATCACAGAAATCAGCGGTATGGAAGGTGATGTGATCACTATGACGGACATTTTCGTGTTCGAGCAGACCGGCACGGAAAATGGCAGGATCATTGGGCGCACACGCCCCACCGGACTGCGTCCAAAATTCATGGATAAAATAGAGGCGGCGGGAATTCACCTGCCACCGTCCATCTTTGGCATTGGGGAACGACGCCGTTACTAGGATATTTTGGAAAAACCAACCATGAACTGGACCTTGATTATCATTGTAGTTGGCGTTATTGCGATCGTTGTGTTGATTGTCGCTGTCATTGTTTCATCGAACAGTGAACGCGTTCTTGTCGAAAAACGCCTTTCCCAATATCTGGAGGAGGACGACAAGAAAATAGCTGAGCGCCAGGCGCAAAAATCCGTCATCACAGATTGGGTTTCCAAACGAGTGGAAAAGACGTCCTTTGGTGATCGCATTGCGCGCGACCTTTCCCGCGCCGATCTCAAATTTAAGGTGGGTGAATATTTTGTGTTGATTCTGCTTGCCATCCTGGTCGGCGGTCTCTTCACCTGGTTTATAGGAAATAAGAGCATGATTTCGGCTGGGATTGGAGCGATCGCTGGCGCGGTTGCTCCCGGTATGTACGTAAAATCGCAGCAAAAGAAACGCCTTCAAAAATTTAACGACCAATTGTCCGATATGTTGAATTTGATGGTCAATGGCTTGCGCGCGGGGTATTCGACCATGCAGGCGATGGAGGCGATCAGCAAGGAGCTGCCTCCCCCGATTTGCGATGAGTTCAGGCGTGTGATCCAGGAAATGCAGATCGGAATTCCGATGGAAGTCGCATTGGACAACCTGCTTCGTCGTATACCCAGCGAAGACCTTGATTTCGTTGTCACTGCGATCAACGTCCAGCGCGAGGTGGGTGGCAACCTTTCGGAAATTTTGGACAATATCTCGTTCACCATTCGTGAGCGCGTCCGCATCAAGGGCGAGGTAAGGGTGTTGACATCCCAGGTGCGCACATCTGGAAGCGTGTTGTCCATGATCCCGTTTTTCCTGGTACTCGTCCTGTGGTTTCTTAATCAGGAGTACCTGATGGCGGTCACAAAGGGGGGACCCTACATCACCGCCGCCATTATTTGTGTGGTCCTTGGCTTGATCTTCACCAGTTACTTCATCATGATGAAGATCGCGGATATCGAGGTGTAATATGGGTAATCTTATTGGCACCATCGTTGTTTTACTGGTTGTCGGCGGCGGCGTGGCGCTGGTTGTACTCGGTTTTCGCTATTCCCGCAGGAAGCAGGAGGAGGAGATCGATCCCGTCATGGCGCGCCTTGCCGAGGCAACCCAGCGCGGTGAAACGGTCTCCCTTGAACAGATCGAATTACAGCAGCCTTTTACAGAGCGGGTCCTCCTGCCGATCATAGAAAAAATCGGCGAGATTTCGACGCGATTTACGCCGCAGAAACTTTTGCAGGAAACCACCCTCAAATTGGAATTGGCTGGTAATCCGGGTCGTATTGACGCCGCGACCTTTCTGGCTACTCGTTTTGTAGGCGCGTTGATTTTTGGCGGCGGGCTGTTGATGATCTCTCTCCTATCCGCCACTCCATGGTCGCTGGGCAGGAAGGTTCTGGTGGTGGGTCTTTTTACCGTCATTGGTTTTTTCTTTCCCCAATTGTGGCTTCAAAGCCGAATTAACAGACGCCAGACCGAGGTGCGCAAGGCGCTGCCGGACGCTCTCGACCTCCTGACAATCTGCGTCGAGGCGGGACTGGGCTTCGATGCGGCGATGGCGAAAGTGGCTGAAAAATGGGAAAATGAGTTGTCCCTGATGTTTGGACGCACCATCCGCGAGGTCCAGTTGGGGAAAACACAGCGCGAAGCCCTGCGTGACATGGCGGATAGAATCGCCTTGCCCGAGTTGACAAGTTTTGTGGCAGCGGTCATCCAAAGCCAGATATTGGGCGTCAGTTTGGCGAAGGTGCTTCGCATTCAGTCCGACCAGATGCGTATGAAGCGTCGTCAGTTTGCTGAGGAACTGGCGCATAAAGCCCCCGTGAAGATGATCATTCCCATGGCACTTTTGACCTTCCCTTCCATCATGATCATTTTGATGGCTCCCGCCGCGTTCCAGATCGCAGGCGCCTTTGGTCCGATGTTGGGCGGTTTTTAGCAAAACATTAAAGAATGACAGCCGCTTTTTGGGAGAGGCGGACTTGAAAAAAAAATTGTATATCCTGTACCGTTCGCTTTGGAGCGCGCTTGATTTGATTTTCCCTCCTGTTTGTGGAGGCTGTGAAACGACGGGTTTTCGCTGGTGCAGGGAATGTCAGCAGCGCGTGCAGGTTTTGAGTGGGACAGTGTGTGATGTGTGCGGTCTTCCGCAGGATGCAAGCGGGGTTTGTGACGCTTGCAGAGTGGACAGACCGCGTTTTCATGCCCTGCGCGCCTGGGCTGTCTTTGAAGACCCTGTGAGGAAGGCATTGCACAGGCTGAAGTATCGTCGTGATGTTGCCCTGGGCGATGCGATTGCGGCACACATGCTCCAATATGTGACCGAACTATGCTGGGATATTGACATGATTGTTCCAATTCCGTTGGGGCGAAAGAGAATGAAGCAACGGGGATATAATCAGGTTGGAATGATCGCAAGACCGCTTGCACTGGCTTTGGATATCGAATTTGCACCGAAGGCTTTGGCGCGCCGTAAGGAGACGCGCTCGCAGGTGGGATTATCAAAACAGGAACGTCGCGAAAATGTCCACGAGGCGTTCCAGGCTGGGGCAAGGGTGAAAGGAAGGACCGTTCTTGTATTGGACGACGTATCCACAACAGGTTCGACCTTGTCGTCCGGCGCCGAGGCGTTGTTTTCCTCCGGCGCAAAGGATGTATACGCGTTGACAGTCGCCCGCGCATTGCCCCGTCATGGGCTGAAGCATGTGTGAGCGTTGTTTGTGTCCATATTTTTTCATCCCCAAAAGGAGGACGTATGTCCAACAAAGTGGAAGTTCAGACACGCAACATCCGTTTGACCGAAAAGATCGAAGAATATGTCAACAAGAAGGCAGGGAATCTCGACCACTACCTGCCCACAATCGAGGAGGCACGCGTGGAACTGGCTCATTACAAAGCCGCGCGCAGCGCCACGGACCGGAATGTAGTTCAAGTTACCGTTTATGGAAAGGGATTTACACTTCGCACTGAGGAGCGCTCGGACGAAGCCCTTGCTGCATTCGATCTCGCGCTCGACAACATGCAGCGCCAGATCGAGAGGTACAAAGGCAAGCATCACCACGGACGAGGCGACGGGCGCTCCGCCGCCGAAGCCGCCGAGCCGATCATCGACGATGAGACGGGCGAGCTTTCCCCGCTTGTGGCGCGAAAGAAGAAGTTCGTGCTCTACCCGATGAACGAGGAGGAAGCTGTGATTCAGATGCGCAATCTGGGACACGATAACTTCTTTATCTTTTATAATGCGGAGACCAGCAAGATCAACGTGTTGTACCGCCGCCGCAATGGGAGTTATGGCTTGATCGAGCCTGAACTCGGATAGACGGATAATTTTCGAATTGCCCGGCGGCTATGCTGTCGGGCAATTTTTTATTTTGGAGCAGACATGGAATTCGACGATATGAATGACAGGGATGTTGGCGGGGAAGGCATCGACGACGCGGCGATTGAAACTGCCGTGACTCAAATATTGCAGGCGGTTGGGGAGGACGCCCGGCGCGAGGGGCTGCAATTTACGCCGCGCCGTGTGGCGCGCATGTACCATGAATTACTGGGTGGTTACACGGTGGATTCGACAGCCATTATCAATGGCGCGCTTTTCGAAGTGCAATATGACGAAATGGTGATCGTGCGCGACATCGAGTTTTACAGCCTGTGCGAACATCACATGCTGCCTTTCATTGGACGGGCGCACGTGGCGTATATTCCCAATGGCAAGGTGCTGGGACTTTCAAAGATTCCCCGCATTGTGGACATGTACGCCCGCCGCCTGCAGGTGCAGGAACGCATGACCCGCCAAATCGCCGACTTTCTGCGTGACCTGCTCAAACCGCAGGGTGTGGCGGTGGTGGTGGAGGCCATGCACCTGTGCTCGATGATGCGCGGTGTGAAGAAACACGACGCGCGCATGACCACCTCGGCGATGCACGGCGCATTCCGTGCCAACCTTGCCTCGCGCGAGGAATTCCTCGCGAACATTTCACGCGGCGCGGGACCCTTGCATATTTAGACTTCGACTCGTACTCACGGTGGTGGGGACTCCGCCCAAAGCGGATTCTAACCCTCGACGTTTTTCGTCCGCTCGATTTCCACCGCCACCGAATCGGCTTCTGGAACCGCTCCGGGCTTGTCCACCCGCAGGATGACTTTGACGACCTTCGGCTCCCGCAGGCAGATTTCCGCCAGGTCGTTTGCCAGTGCTTCGACCGTCATTCGCGCCGCGCTTTCCGCGTGGGCGCGGAGTTTTTTTGCCATCTCGCTGTAGTTGACGCAGTCCGCGATGTCGTCGCTTTGGGCGGCGGCGAATGTGTCGGCAAACATCGCGGCGTTGATAATGATCTCGCGCGGCGCCGCCCGCTCCCAGTCGTGGATGCCGAGGATGCCGTGCGCGCGCAGGTTCGTGATGATGACTTTATCCTTCATGACTTTTCCTCAGTCGATATTCGAACAAAATGAAAACAATTGCCAGTGCGACCCACGCGATGACCTGTCCCTGGCGCAAGCCGTTGAGGATTAACGCGCTGTCGCCGCGAAATGCCTGGATGAAGAGTTGGGCGGCGGCTGTGAGCGCGGCATACGCGAGGAAGAGAAGCCCCGGGCGTGGATTCTGTTTCTGGAACCAGACCAACCCGAAGATTAGGAGCGAAGCGGCTGTCTCGTAGATTTGAGTCGGGTGGCGGGTCGCGTTCCAAAGATTGATTCCCCAGGCGACGTCGGTCTCCATCCCAAATGCGGTTCCAGCCGCGAGATGACTTAATCCGATCCCGACGGATAGAACTGCAAAGAATGGCGTGAGCGCGTCGAGCGTGTTCCAAAGTTTTAGCCCGCGTCGCTGACCGTAGATTGCGGCTGTGATGACGGCGACTGCAATTCCGCCGAGCGGGTCGAAGATATCGGGGTTGATGGAGATGATGCCGAGCGGGCTTTTGATGAAGGCGGACAGGTTTTGCAGAACGAAGGAGAGCCGCCCGCCGACGACGAAGGCGATCAAGCCGTAGTAGGTGAGGTTGTTGATATCGTCTTTGCCGATGCCGTAACGTTCGGCGCGTTTTTCGGCGAGGGTCAGTCCGATCCACGTGGCGAGCAAAAGCAGGATCATGTGGCGGGGCGGGGAGAAGAAGTTGCGAAAAAGTGTAAGCATGTTATTTGAGGATTTGTTCGATGCGCGCGCGGAGCAATGCCTCGGACATCGGTCCGCCGATGACGACTTCCTGAATGACGCCGAAGTGGTCGATGAAATATGACGAAGGCAGGGAGCGCAGTTGATATGCCGCGCCGACCGCGCCTGTTTCGTCGAGCAGAACGGGGAAAGTCAGGTTGTACTTTTGAATGAAGGGAACCACGTCTGCGGGGTTGTCCTGATAGGTCATATCCACCGCCAGGACGACCAGTCCCCGGTCTTTGTATTCGCGGTACATCTTTTCGATGGCGGGCATTTCGGCGCGGCACGGCGGACACCACGTTGCCCACAAGTTGACCAGTACGGCATTGCCCTTGAGTTCGGAGAGGGTGTATCCCTCGCCTTCGGGCGTTTTCAGCGTGAGGTCGGGAGCGGTAAAGCCGGCCTGTGGCGCGGAGGTCGTTCCAGTTGTGTTTGACTTGTCGGCGCTGATGACGATCCACGCTGCGCCTGCGAGCAGGACGAGAAGATAAAGGGGGATGCGCTGTTTTGTTGACATGATTTTTCGAGTATACATGAATTGGGGTGTAAAATATAGTTGTTTTCAAGCCTGTTTACCTGTCTACTTGTTTACCTGAATTCCCTGCCCATGCTTTTCACCGACTCAGTTTTCATTGGCATCACCCCCGCCTCGGAGCGCAAGCTCTTTGTTTACGCCGTGCTGGATCGGGAATTGAAGCTTGTCTCGCTGGCTGACGGTGAAATGGGCGATGTGACCGCATTCATCGCCGGGCAGGATTCCGCTGCCGTGGCGGTCAATGCGCCATCAGGAGTGAATCGCGGTCTGGTGCGCGAGATGGTGAAAAGCAAGATGCTCACGCCGTATCAACTTCGTCGCACCGAGCTGCGACTGGCGGAGCATGAATTGCGCGAGCATGGCATTTTCGTGACGAAGACCCATGCCAGCGCGGAACTTTGTCCCGCATGGATGCAGGCGGGGTTTAGCCTGCATCGCAAGCTGGGGAAGATGGGTTTCCAGAAATATCCCGAAGGCGATTCGAAACGATTGGTTTTGGAGACCAATTCACAGGCGTGTTATTCCCTGATGGGGGGGCAGGTTCCTCTGGCAAGGCTTTCGTTGGAGGGACGCTTGCAGAGACAGTTGATCCTCTACGAGCATGGACTCGACATCCGCGACCCGATGGATTTCTTTGAAGAGATCACGCGCTACAAAATCATCAAGGGGATTTTGCCCATGGAATTGTTGTATCAGCCCGACCAGCTTGACGCGCTTGTGGCGGCATACATCGCGTGGCTGGCTGCGTACAAACAGGAGGGGGTTTTTGAGATCGGCGATTCAAAAGAGGGAATGGTGGTTTTGCCCGGAAAGGGCTTGAAAGAGAAATATTAGGCAGTTCCGACTTTCGAGGGTGAGCCCCTCGAAGTTTCTGGATTTGGGCAATTCCATACCGCCCTTTGGTAAAATATATAAATTCTTTTTTTTGGTGAGGACTTCATAAATGTCAACTGATTTGCAAACCCGCTGTATCAACGCGCTTCGTTTTCTTTCCGCCGATGGCGTGCAACAGGCGAAGTCGGGGCACCCCGGTCTGCCGATGGGCGCTGCCGCCATGGCTTACACCGTCTGGACGCGCCACCTGCGCCATAATCCGCGCAGCCCGAAATGGGCTGGACGCGACCGTTTCATCCTTTCGGGTGGACACGGCTCGATGCTCCTTTATTCCCTTTTGCATTTGACCGGTTACGACCTTTCGCTCGATGAGTTGAAGAGCTTCCGCCAGTGGGGAAGCCTGACCCCCGGTCACCCCGAATACGGCTGGACCCCCGGCGTGGAAATGACCACCGGTCCACTTGGGCAGGGATTTGCCACCGGCGTGGGTATGGCAATTGCCGCCTCGCATCTCGCCGCGGCATTCAACCAGCCCGGTCACGAAATTATTGACTCCTATATCTATGCCATCGTCACCGACGGCGATTTGATGGAGGGCGTCGCCTCGGAAGCCGCTTCGCTGGCGGGGCATTTATCCCTCGGACGGCTGATCTACCTTTACGACGACAACCACATCTCGATTGACGGCTCTACCGACCTGGCTTTCACCGAGGACCGCGCCGCCCGCTTCCGCGCATATGGCTGGCAGGTGCTGCGCCTCGACGACGGCAACGACGTGGAGGCATTGGACAAGTTGATTTTGGACGCCAAGTCCGATCCGCGACCAAGCATCATCATGTGCCGCACGACCATTGGGTTTGGCGCACCGACCCGGCAGGGAACGTCCAAGGCGCACGGTGAACCGCTGGGCGACGAGGAACTCAACGCCGCGAAGGACAACCTCGGCTGGGAGAAGGAGCCGCGCTTCCACATCCCCGATGACGTGCTGGCTTTTTATCGCAAAGCTGTCGATCATGGGCGCGAACTGGAAGCTGAATGGCGCACCCGCTTCGACGGCTTCAAGCGGATTCATCCTTCGGTGGGCGCGGAGTTACAGCGACGGCTGAACGGCGAATTCCCCGCCGATTGGGCTTCCGCTCTGCCTGTTTTCCCCGTCGACGCGAAAGGCATGGGGACTCGCGTGGCATCGGGCAAGGTGATCAACGCCCTCGCGCCCAAACTCCCCGAACTACTGGGTGGTTCCGCGGACCTGGCTCCCTCGAACAACACGAAGATCGACGGCGTCCCCGACTTCCAGAAGGATTCGTTTGGCGGGCGCAGCTTCCACTTCGGCGTGCGTGAACATGCGATGGGCGCGGCGTTGAACGGCATGGCGGTCTTTGGCGGACTGATCCCCTACGGCGCGACCTTCCTCGTCTTTGCGGATTACATGAGACCTGCCGTGCGTCTGGCGGCTTTGTCGCACATCCCGACCATTTTCATTTTCACCCATGACAGCATTGGGCTTGGTGAAGATGGTCCCACGCACCAGCCCATTGAACATTTGGCTTCGCTGCGTGTGATCCCCAACCTCGTGGTGATTCGTCCCGCCGATGCCAACGAGACCGCCCAAGCCTGGAAGGTTGCCATCGAGCGCCGCGACGGTCCCACGGTGTTGGCTTTGTCCCGCCAGAACCTGCCGACCTTGGACATGACCGCCCAGGTGGAAAAAGGCGCGTACGTTGTCAAGGACTTTGGCAAGCCCGAAATGATTTTGATGGCATCCGGCTCCGAGGTCTCGCTGGTGCTCGATGCCGCGCAAAAACTCGCGGACGAGGGCAGGGGCGTGCGCGTGGTCTCCTTCCCCAGTTGGGAACTCTTCGAGAAACAGGACGAAGCCTACCGTGAGTCTGTGCTGCCGAAAGCTGTCAGCAAGCGGCTCGCCGTCGAAGCGGGATCAGGCATGGGCTGGGAGCGCTACGCCAAATCCATCATCAGCATGGAGCGCTTCGGCGCATCCGCCCCCGCGAAAATCCTCTTTGAAAAATTCGGCTTTACGGTTGATAACGTGGTCGCGAAGGCGAAGGAACTGTAACAATTCAGTGATTCAAAGATTCAGCGAGTCAAAGATTTAGTTCTAGTTTGTTGACTCGCTGAATCGCTGATTCGCTGAATCTTTTAGGAGTACCATGAAAATAGCAATTGGTTGTGACCACGGCGGCTTTCCGTTGAAGGGTATCGTGATTGATGCAGTAAAAGCGGCGGGACATGAAGTGATCGACGTTGGGGCTTTCAGTGCGGAATCTTCGGACTTCCCTGAGTTTGCAAAAAAGGTCGGCGAAAAGATTCAAAGCGGCGAAGCGGAGCGCGGAATTTTGATCTGCGGTTCGGGAATCGGCGCATCCATCGCCGCCAACAAAATGAAGGGCATTTTTGCCTCGATCTGCCACGATACCTATTCCGCCGCGCAGGGAGTCGCGCACGACGCGATGAACGTGCTTTGCCTGGGCGGGCGTGTCATCGGTCCCGAACTGGTCAAGGTGCTGGTGCCTGCCTTCTTGAACGCCCGCTATCTCGGAAACGACAAAGGCGGGGAGAGGTATGCGAGGCGGGTGGGGAAGATCAAGTTAATTGAACAGGAAAATCGGTAATTGGTAATTGGAGATTGGGAAATTCCCGATTACCAATCTCTACTCTCTAATCTCTAATCCCCAATTACGCACTTTACAAGGAGCAATTTATTATCATGTCTGAAATCATCAAAAAAACAGTGGCCCTCGGGCAATCCCTCTGGTACGACAATATTCAGAGAAAACTTTTAGAAACCGGTCAACTCAAAGCCATGATCGAAAGCGGCGACGTGCGCGGCGTGACCTCGAACCCGACCATCTTCCAGAACGCAATCGCCAAAACCAGCGATTACGACGCGGCATTGATTCCGCTGGCGTGGGCAGGCTGGGACGCGGAGAAAATCTTCTGGCAGCTTGCCGTGGAAGATCTTCAAAACGCCTGCGACCTCTTCCGCCCGATGTACGACGAGACCAAAGGCGGCGACGGATTTGTCAGCCTTGAAGTCAGCCCGTACCTTGCGAACGATACCGACGGCACGGTGAAACAGGCGAAGGAACTCTGGGCGCGGGTGGACCGCCCGAACCTGATGATCAAAATCCCCGCCACGAAGGAGGGCGTTTCCGCCATCCGCCAGGTGATTGCGGCGGGAATCAACGTCAACGTTACGCTCATCTTTTCGCTCGAACGTTACGGCGCGGTGATGGACGCCTACATCGCGGGGATCGAAGACCGCGTTGCCAGGAATGAACCCGTGGACATGGTTGCGTCGGTTGCCTCGTTCTTCGTCTCGCGCGTGGATACCAAGATCGACCCGCGCCTTCCCGAAGGTTCACCCTTGCGCGGCAGGGCGGCGATTGCCAACGCCAAATTTGCCTATGATTCCTTTGAATCCATTTTCACCTCGCCGCGCTTTGCCACGCTCAAAGCCAGGTTCAGCGCGCGGGTGCAGCGTCCGCTGTGGGCTTCGACAGGCACGAAGAATCCCGCCTACCCCGATACCATTTACGTGGATGAACTCATCGGACCCGATACCGTCAACACCGTTCCGCCTGCCACGCTCGACGCCTTCCGCGATCATGGCAACGCCAGTCTCACCATCACGCGCGGACTTGAAGAAGCGCAACTGTTCTTCGCCGACCTCGAAGCCGCCGGCATTTCGATGCAGCAGGTGGCGCAGGAACTGGAAGAGGAGGGCGTGAAATCCTTCTCGGATTCGTTCACAAGCCTGCTGGCTGCAATCGAAACGCGACGCAAAACCGCTGTGGATTCGATCCAGCCGCTGGCGGATGCCGTTGCCAAACGGATGGAGGAACTCCACGACCATTCTGTCGCCGCCCGAGTCTGGATGCACGACCCGACGCTTTGGGTGAAGGACCCAGCCGAGCAAGCCGAAGTGCAAGCCCGCCTTGGCTGGCTGCATTCCATTGAAGACGCCCGCGCGCGTCTTGACGGTTATCTGTCGTTTGCGAAGCAAATCCACGAAGAAGGCATCGACCGCGTCCTCGTCATCGGCATGGGCGGCTCCTCGCTGACCGCCGAAGTGTTCAGTTCGCTGTTGGCTGGGGCAAACATCGAAGCCAAACTGAGTCTGGCTATTCTAGATTCCACCGACCCGCAGCAGGTCGCGCAGACGGCTAAAGATTTCCCGCCCGAAAAGTCGCTCTATATTATCGCCAGCAAATCCGGCGGCACGGCGGAACTTCTCGCCGCTTTTGATTATTTCTGGAAGCTCAGCAACGGCGATGGTTCACGTTTTATTGTCACCACCGACCCTGATACTTCACTGGAGAAACTTGGCAGAGAGCGCAACTTCCGCAAGATTTTCAACGCCGACCCGAACGTGGGCGGACGTTTCTCCGCGCTGACCGACTTCGGGTTGGTTCCCGCCGCTTTGCTCGGCATGGACATCGAAAAGCTTCTGGCTTCCGCCGAGAAGATCAAGAAGGCTTCGACAAACAATTACAGCGCGGGCTTCGCGTTGGGCGCCCTGCTGGCTGAATCTGCGCTGGCTGGACGCGACAAGTTGACCATCCTCAGCGACGCGCCCGTCTCCGCCTTTGCGGGTTGGATCGAGCAGGTCGTGGCGGAATCCAGCGGCAAGCAGGGCAGGGGTATGCTGCCCGTTCCGCTGGAGCCGATTGCCGCTCCCGAAATGTACGGAAACGACCGCCTGTTCGTTTACCTGCGGCAGGGCGGCGAGCTTGATGTGGACGTGACCGCGCTCAGAAATGCGGGCTTTCCCGTCATCCAATTACCAATGACCAATCCCTACGACGCGGGCGCGGAATTCTTCCGCTGGGAAATTGCCATCTCGGTAGCCTGTCATATTTGGGGCATCAACACCTTCGACCAGCCCGACGTGCAGGACAGCAAACTGCGAACACATGCCAAGATCGAGGAATATAAGTCCAGCGGTAAACTGGCTGACGTGGATTTGGTGACCACGAGCAAAGCCAAGGCGGCGTTGAAGAAATTCCTCGCTGATGCACAGCCTGGGGATTTCGTGACCATCAACGCCTATATTCCGCGCAACAAAGAGACCGAGGAGATTCTACAAGCCCTGCGCGTCGCCATCCGCGAAAAGACCGGGTGCGCCGTTTCGGCTGGTTTTGGTCCCCGCTTCCAACATTCCACGGGACAGTTCCACAAGGGTGGACCCAACAAGGGAAGGTTCATCCAGGTTGTCTACGACGCCAAAGAGGACATGGAAATTCCCCAGGTTGTAAACGATGCCGATGCGGACATGGACGTCCCCGCCCCCGGCATGACCTTCGGCGCCCTCATCCGCGCCCAGGCGCTCGGCGACTACGAAGCTCTTGTCGCGGCGGGACGAAAGGTCTTGCGCGTGAAATTGAAGAGCGCCACGGATTTGAAAAAGTTGGTGTAGAACTTGTAGGGGCGGGGTTATCCCGCCCCTATATATTTCCTTTCTAATCAAGACTTGCCCCCGCCGCAATCCCCACATTCGGGACTGCGGCGGGAGTTTTTTTCGGACAGCCAGCAGGATGTGAGGACTTCCCGCAAGAATGACGTGATGTCTTCGAAAAAATGTTACGACATCTTTGGGAAAATGTACCGACATTTTTTTGGAAATATGCCGATGTTTTGGGAAATCGATGGCAGCCACCTGCAGGTGGCTGCCATCGATTTCCTGTCCGACCTTGTCCGCAATGATAACAGTATAACAAAAAGCCGCGCGAAATTCCCTCGCAACTCCGTGAAAATCAGGGAACAAGGGGTGTAAACAAGGTTACGTCATTTTATTGCCGTCCAAAATAAACAGGCGTATAATGCCGCCCATTAATAGTATATCCATTAGAAGTTGGAGGAAGTGATGTTTACAGTTTCATGTTCTGAAGAAATCCGGCGTTCGCCGGATGCGGTTTTTGTGTTCGCGGGCGATTACGCCAACGATCCCTTGTGGCGTGGAGGCGTTATGTCCATGGTGTACGAGACGAGTGGACCTCCCACAGTCGGGGCGCGTACGCGCGAGACCATGCGCAGCATGGGAAGCGTCGCAGTCACCGTCGGAGAGGTGACGGAATATTCACCATCCCGAACGGCGTTTCGCAGCCTATCCGGACCGATGCCTTGCAACGGTAGTCGCGAGTTCGCCGCCACTCCCACGGGCACAAAGTTCACATACTCGCTCACGCTGCGTCCCACAGGGTTTTTCCGCATGCTTGAACCGCTGCTACGGTCGGTTTTTACAAAGCAGGTTCGGGCTGACGTATACAGGCTGAAGGATCATCTGGAAGCGCAAAAATAAAGAAGCGTTACAAGATACAAAAAATGACAGTCATCCGCATCTTGAAGGCGACTGTCATTTTTTTGTCCACCCAACAACTCTTGCGGATGATTGTCCGTCACGGTATTGGCCCCACGCGCCGCGCAGGGAATCCATCTACGGAACGCCCAGGCCATCAGACAGCATGAATAAAACAGCCCCGTGAACGCGTCACGGGGCTGTACTGTTTCACTGACAACTGACACAACTGACATCGTCCCCGTAAGGGGATTACTGGCTTACGTTCCTTCTTCCCACGAGTTCAGGTAGTGCAACTGCTCGTCGGTAAGGACATCGATCTTCACGCCCATCGACTCGAGTTTGAGGCGGGCGATTTCATTGTCGATGTCGGTCGGGACGGAGTAGACCTTCTTCTCCAGTTTGTCGGCATTCTTCGCCATGTATTCGGCGGAAAGCGCCTGGTTGGCGAAGGACATATCCATCACGGAGGCGGGATGACCTTCGGCGGAGGCAAGATTGATCAAGCGTCCTTCGCCGAGGATGTTGATCTTGCGTCCGTCCTTGGTGGTGTACTGGTCAACGAACGGGCGGACAAGGTTGGGCTTGCCCACGCTCATCTTTTCCAGTGCGGGGATGTTGATTTCCACGTTGAAGTGACCGGAGTTGGCAACCAATGCGCCGTCCTTCATCACCTCGAAGTGTTTCTTGTCGATCACGTTCAGGTCGCCGGTGACAGTGCAGAAGATGTCGCCGACTTTCGCGGCTTCGGTCATCGGCATGACCTGGAAGCCGTCCATTGCCGCTTCGAGCGCCTTCAAAGGATCGATTTCGGTGACGACGACAAGCGAACCCATGCCGCGTGCGCGCATTGCCAGACCGCGTCCGCACCAGCCATAGCCAGCCACGACGAAGGTCTTGCCAGCCAGCAGTACGTTGGTTGCGCGGACAATGCCGTCGAGGGTGGACTGTCCCGTGCCGTAGCGGTTGTCGAACATGTGCTTGGTCAGCGCGTCGTTCACTGCGATGACGGGGAACTTCAACACGCCGTCTTTTTCCATCGCCTTCAAGCGGATGACGCCCGTAGTGGTCTCTTCGGTGCCGCCGATGACGTTCTTCAGCATCTGCTTGCGTTCGTCATCCTTGAGGGTCTTCGCCCATTCCGCGAGGGAGGGTTCGAGTCTTTCGAAGCGTCCCATCTCGATGAAGAAGAGGGAGGAAACGAGGTCGGCGCCGTCGTCCTGCGTCATGTGGGGTTTGTGCTCCAACGCGGCGCGGATGTGCTTGAAGTAGGTGACCTTGTCCTCGCCCTTGATAGCGAATACAGGGATTTCATACTGGTTGACCAGCGCGGCGGCGACGTCATCCTGTGTGGAGAGCGGGTTCGACGCGGTGAGGACGATGTCCGCGCCGCCTTCGTGCAGGGTGCGCATCAGGTTGGCGGTTTCGGTGGTGACATGCAGACAGCAGGAAAGGCGCAGTCCCTTGAGGGGTTTTTCCTTCTTGAAGCGCTCGCGGATGGAACGCAGGACGGGCATTTCACGTTCCGCCCACTCGATGCGGCGGCGTCCGCCTTCAGCCTGTTGAATATCTTTGATATCGTAATTGCTCATTTGGTACTCCTTTATTTTTACTATACCCGGTGGTCGAGTAGTCGCCGCTGGTTGAGTAGGACAAAGTCCGTATCGAAACCAAGGCGGCGTATCGAGACCACCAGTAATTGATAAAATTTAGATTTCGTATGAAACCTGTTGGTCTCGGTACGCCCGCGAAAACACGCGAGGCTACTCGACCGACAGGTTATTTTATCAACTCATCCAACTTCCCGCCATCATCGAAGTGACTGCGGAAACGCTGGATAAATTCCTGTCTGGTGTAACTGTGGTTCTGCGTGCCGCGCTGTTCGAGGCAGTACACGGCGGAAAGCGAACCAATCTCGCCGCACAACTTCCAATCGAAGCCGCGCGCGTAGCCCGCGAGGAATCCGCCACGGAAGGCGTCACCCACGCCGGTGGGATCGACAATCTCTTTTTCAGGGACGGTGGGGATGTGAACCGAATCTGCGCCCGAGTACAGATCCGCGCCATCTTTGCCCCGGGTGATGACCAGAACTTTCACATGATCCAAAATCTGGTCGAGGCTCCAGTCTGTCTTCTTGGAGATCAGCCCAAACTCATAGTCATTGCAGAAGAGGAACTGTGCGCCTTCCATGTCGCGAGCAAGTTCGTGACCTTCGAGGCGAAGCACCTGCTGGCTGGGATCATACAAATAGGGGATGCCCAACTCGCGGCACTCGGCGGGGAATTTCATCATCGCGTCGGGCGCGGAAGGGGAGACAATCACCAGGTCGGGTTTCTTGTCCAAATCTTTGAGCGACTGCGTGGCGGAATATCCCATCGCGCCGGGATAGAACGAAGCGATCTGGGCGGATGCCTGGTCGGTGGTGGCGAAGAAGGAAGCGGTGAAGACGCCGGGGACGACCTTCATCAGCGTCGTGTCCACGCCCTTCGATTCGAGCCAGGCGCGGTAATCGCCAAAGTCCTCGCCGACAGTTGCCATCACACGCGGCTTTTCGCCAAGCAAAGCCATCGTGTACGCGATGTTGGGCGCGATGCCGCCGCGCTGTTTGGACATGCCATCCACAAGAAATGAAAGGCTGATGGAACCCAAACGCTCAGGCAGAATTTGTTCCCTGAACAGACCGGGGAAGGTCATCAGGTAGTCGTACGCAACGGAACCAGTGAGAAGTGTATCCATGTTTACTCGCAGAAAAAGGCGCGCTCTCGCGAGCGCGCTGGGATGTTTGACGCGCGTGAGTTTATCACGGCGTCTTTGGATTGTAAAGAAATTTCGATATGGATTTTTCAACGCGATCGAAAATAGCGAAAGGCCCCGCATGGCAAACGGTTTTGACAACCCCTACATGCCAAGCCGGTGCATGTTTGAGTACACGTTGAAGCGGTGCTTTTTTGCATACCCAATGAGCGTAATGCCGTAACGTTCCGCCATCTCGATGGAAAGGGAGGAGGGCGAGGTGCGCGAGATCAGGATGGGCGCGTTCAAGCGGGCGGCTTTTTGCAGCATCTCCGAGCTGATGCGACCCGTGGTTATCAGGATGCGCGGCTCGGACCGGACATCCTTCATCAGGCACAGCCCGGCAATTTTGTCCAGGGTGTTGTGACGACCAATATCTTCAGCCGACAACAGGATCTTTTCACCGTCGCTCAAGGCTGATGTGTGCACCCCTCCCGTTTCACGATAAAGAAACTGCACTTCGAGCAGCATTTCGATCAGACGCCCGATTGTTGCGGGCGGTATCCTGAGATCGTTCGCGCCCAGCGAGACGTTCGGTCTTGCCAGCAGGTCCACTGCCGTCACGCCGCCCGTGCAACCGGAAGTTCTCTTCCACGACGTAGGCTGTTCCACGGCATGATCGAGCCACACGTCTACATTATCGCCGTGTTCGCACACCCGCACGTCAGCCACCTCGTCCATCCGCTGGAGAATGCCCTCGTTGAAGAGAAAGCCCACCGCCAGCGCCTCCAAATCAACGGGGGTACACATAAAGGTAAGCCAGACTTCGCCGTTGACCGTCAGGGATACGGGACTCTCCACAATTGTGCCGGTGTCCACAGATTTCCACTGCTGATGTTCGTACTGCTCGTATCGAATTGATTTTTGCGACATATTCATCGTGCCTTCCTTCCACGGGCTGGGCATTGTCATTTTGGCGTCTGGCGTTGTTTCTTGTTGGAGGCTCCGTGAGTCTTGTAGAAAAGCTCAGGATCAGCCTGAAAGGCGCTTAAGCAGGAGTCTGTACAAAAATAGATTTTCCGTCCTTTGAACTGTGCACATGGAAAATATTGCGGGTCGGTGTCGCGGAAGACTCGTCCGCATAGGGTGGTGAATGTTCGAAAATTCGATTTTCTGGTCGCAGCCGTTTTGTCCATGCTGTTATGCCGAGCCTTCGAGTCTTCCGATAATCTTTACGCACGGACGTAAAAAAACATCCTCTGTATGCGGAGCCTCCTCCAATTCGGAGGAAAGGTCCTGACCGGGAAAATGCAGGTTCTCATGCAAATCATTATGCCATTTGGGGCAGTCGGTCACGTCATACACAATGCCGTTGAAGGCGACGAATTTTCTCGCGCCACGTTCACCTGTATTGCGACGTAACTCCAAAAGTGTAACTACCCGGTCGGGAATGTTCATGTTCACAAATTTTCCTTCGCAATTTTCACCAGTTGCCTGGCGATATCGTCGATGATTTGGTCGGGGACTCCGTCCATTGCCCGGGACTGGACGCGGGTATCGATTTCGTCGTTGACATAATCCACGACGACAAAGTCGTCAGCCAGCGCAATTTCCGTGGAAAACCAATCCAGCCTGCAGATGTGGGCAATTCGGCTGGTGATGTCCCTCAGCTTGTCCAGTCCATATTCGGTCTCCTCCCCTGGGGTGACAGTTTGGTAGACGTGTGTGTCCGGCGCCCACCAGCAGGGATAGGTTTCATGGTTTGCGTAAAACACGCGGAACCATGCAGGTTTGCCATCGATGGCGCGGGGGATGATGGGGGATTGTATGAGATATTTCTGCCGGGGGAATTCCATGCGCGCCCGCAGGATTTGATCCATGCCTGTCGCGCCGAGGATGACGCCCTCGCCGCCGCCGCCGTTCGAGGGTTTGATCACGAATGTCTCTCCGACCGGGCTCAGGTCGATGGGCGACAGGGCGGGTTCCTCCAAAAACGAAGCGAGGATGATGGTGTGGGGCGTGTTCAGCCCCGCGTGGATAAATTCGTAGTGCATGGTGGATTTGTCCTCCGACCATGCGGAAAGTTCGGCGGGATTGATCCGTCGCGCGCCATGTTCCCGCGCCCAGCGCGAGATCGGTTCAAAGGTTGGCTCACCCTGTCCGCGATTGAGGAGGGTGTTGAAGGTTGTCGTCCCCTTGTAAAGCGCAGTGACGGATTCGAGCAGGTTATGCGGGGTCACCTGCCAAAGCGAGATCCCGGCTTCGCCGCAGGCGCATTCCACCGCTTTGACAAACACATCGTCGTATTCCCAATACCAGGGAAGGCACAAGTCGTATCGCATGGAAGTGAATTATACCCATCGCGGTCGTAAATTGCGCCTTTTGCCCAGGCAGGATCTTTTCAATCTTCGTTGCCATCGCTATTGTCGTCGTCATTCTCGTCGTCACTATTGTCGTGGTCATCGCTTTTGTCGTCGTTGGCGTCATCGTTGTTTGTAGGAGTGTCGCTGTTGTCGTCGTTACTGTCTGTAGTCTCTTCGTTGTTACTGTCTGTAGTCTCTTCGTTGTTGCTGTCTGTAGTTTCTTCGTCGTTGCTGTTGTCGTTCGTGTTTTCAACGGAATCGTTGCTGTTGGTCTCGTTGACATTCTCTTCGTTTTGATTGTTGTCGGGAATGTCATCGGGAATGTCGATACTTATGTCGTTTTCGTTGTCATCTTCATTCCTGTTGTCCATGTTGTTTGAGCTGTTGTCATCGTATTCAAGTTCCTCTTCGATTTCAGGGGGCTCACCCGTGGGGACAACGGTCCCTGCGGGGAGCAGTTCGATGGTTTCAGCTTCCACAAAACCTTCAGCGTTGGTATGCCCCGTGACCGCAACCGCCACGCCATTGACCAACGGTTCCGGGGGAAGGGCTGAGGCATCCAGGATTACAATGCGGATTCCCGCCACATACGTCACTCCGTTCACTTCCATGTAAACGCCGTCAAAGCGGATCGTCTCCTGCCTGCCTTCGAGAAGCAGTTCGCTGACCTCGTGCAGGCGTTCATTTTCGAACGAGTGCTCAAGGGACTCGCGGACTCCCTCGTCGAAAGTGAGGAAAAGGCGGATATTCTCCCAGGTTAGTTTTACGGAATATAGCTTCTCGCCCGGCAAGGCGGAGGAGGACGCGCTCACGAGTCCCGTTCCGCTGGTGAGAAACAACGCAGCTAGGGTCAGGGCAATGGCAAGCCGCTGAAAGAACGGGATCGCCCGCCTGCTGCGCGGCGCGGACTTTGCCTCCCGCATCTGCGCGGCATGTTGCAGTACCTTTGCGCGCCCGCGGCGGACAGCTTCGGGAGAGGGGGCAGGCGCCGACAGCGAACGCGCCATGATGGATGCCATCAGGATTGGGCGCAGTTCGGCTCCAAAGTCGGGGTAGCGCGCGAGGACAGTTTCCATTTCGGCGCCGTTTTCGATTTCTCGCAGGCAGGTATCCAATACATCAAAAATATCATTCATAAATCACCTCGCCAAGCTCGCGCTGAAGGGCAGCCAGCGCGCGAAACTGGAGAGCCTTGACCGCATTGACATTCTTATTCATGAAGTTTGCGGTCTCTTCCAGGGAATAGCCCTGACCAAAACGCAGGGCAAGAACATGCTGCTGGTCGTCGGTCAATTGGGCGTATGCGACATTCACGACCCGATTCTGTTCGCGTTGATCCACTTCGGCTGTCAGGCTGGGACCGTGATCGGGCAGCGACTCTGGGATTTCCTCTTCGGGACGGCGGTATTTGCGGCGAAGATGATCCGCCGCGGCATGGGAGGCGGTGCCGATCAACCAACCCTTGAGGTTGGTTCGTGGTGGGTTTCCGCTTTGGGCGGCTTCGAGCAGGCGGACGAACACGTCGCTGGCAATGTCCTCGGCGAGGGTCTGGTCGCCAATCCGATACAGCACGTAGCGATAGACCTCGGAGAAGTACTGGTCGTAGACCGCGCCGATCGTTTTTGCGTCTAATTCGCGCAGGCGATTCAATTCCTGCTCTGTATCCGTTGTTGACATCGTTTTGATTAACCTTGATTGTGGAGTATGTAGGTCAGAGATCAACAAATATCTTATCACGGTTCGACGATTTCAAAAATGACTGCCTGATCATCACGATAGACCTCGACCATCCCAGGGTCGTTTGCCGCCTGGCGCAGGAAATTTCCATGCTTCAGGTCGGTGTGCACATAACGGGCGGCGAAGCGTTCCGAAATGACCTGCGACGGTTTTTCCACGTTCCCGCGCGTGATCTGTACCCAGATGTCGTACAGTTCGCTGTCGTACAACTGCAAATAGGTCGGGTCGAGACCAGCCAGGTAGGTGTTGTGGGTATTGAAAAAGAACAGGCGCTGGAAATCATCCCAGTCGGTTTGGAAGACGCGCTCGCCTTCCGGGGTATTCTCTGCAAGCCAGGTGGAAGCGCCCTGATACAGGGTGTGGGGTTTGGAGTCGATGATGCGCTCCTGTGCTACGGGGATCGATTTCGCAATTCCTAAACAGACAACCACTGTCAGCAGAATCAACGCCTGGTTTGCCTGCAAGCTTGCGAGTAACTTTGAAGTCGATGGGGAAGACTCGCGTTTCGAGTCGAGAAGCGGAGCCCAGGCGAACGCCGCAAAGATCAGGGCAAACGGCGGAAAATATTCTACGAACCTGCGCGCCTTGAAGAGCATTGCCGCGAAGAGCAGGGCAAGCAGAAAGGATGTCATTGTCCGCAAATCCAGTTTGCGTCCGGACAACCCAAGCGCCAGAGCGCCGCCGGCAAAGGCAACCAGAGCGGGCAATGAATTTTTCAACAACTGGTTTGTGTCGTACGGATACCACTCATTGCCGACGTTTACCGAGGTGGCGTTTTGTAGTTTCGGCAGAAGGTGATGCCAGGTAAAAATCAGGTTGTCTGGAAAGTATGGATTGATGACAAGCCCGGCGGCGATCCCAGGCCCCGCCCAAAGCAGGGGACGGGTCTCCAGCCTGCGCTCCAGGACCAGCACGGACAGGGAATGAATCCCGGCGATCGCCAGCATCAGCGGGAAGGCGTCATACAACCAGACGTAAAGAAACGATAAAACTGCCAGGTGTTTGTACTTTCCCTCCAAAATCCAGGCAAGCCCAAGTGCCAGAACTGCCAGCGAGAGTGACTGGGCGCGGGTGATGGACATGCGATAGAGGAAGGCGTCCGAGATGCCAAGCAAACCGATTGCCCACAACCACGAGAGCGGCAGTTTCTGGCGATGGAACAAATACCAGATGCTCAAAAAAGCAAATGCTGAAAAGGTCACTGCCGCCCATTTCGCTCCCAAACGCAGGTCGCCGAACGTAAAGGGGATCAATGCGACGTGGAAGAGAAAATGGTGGTCGTAGAATTCCTCTTCATTCAGGATGCTCAATGGCAGCCAGGGGAAATCGGGCTTCAGGTTTTCCGTCCGCATCAGCCATGCCAGTTTGATGTGATAGAAGCCGTCGTTGTCGGGCATGTCCGGCGTGGCAAACTGGATGGCAGCCATTCCAGCAAAAAAGACCGTGAAAAGAAGAAGGGGAATTAGAAAGCGCTTTGGCATCAAAGGATTCCAGAAATAATATGTGAAAGTGGGCCGCCCGATCTTGCATTCAGGCGACCCGCGAAATCATTGGCTGAAGCTTGCCTGGCGGTTAGTCATCATCACCGCTATCGTCACTGCTGTCGTCGTCGCTGCTGTGATCGTCGCTGCTGTCGTCGTCGCTGCTGTGATCCTCGCTGCTGTCGTCGTCGCTACTGTGATCATCGCTTGAGCTATCATCATTTGAGTTATTATCGTTACCGTTGTCGTCACTCGAGTCGTCGTCATTGCCATTGTCGTCGTTGGAGTTGTCGTCATTTGAGTTGGCATCGTTGGAGTTGTCGTCATTTGAGTTGACGTCATTGGAATTGGCATCGTTCGAGTTGGTGTCGTTCGAGTTGACGTCATTGGAATTGGCATCGTTCGAATTGGTGTCGTTCGAGTTGACGTCATTGGAATTGGCATCGTTCGAGTTGTCGAGGCTGGGAAGCTCAACGCGGCTGGCAATCAGCGAACCATCGGCCTGGACCTGGACTTCGACCTTGACAGTGTCGCCCACGGTGTAGGTGCCGTCGCGCACTGCGCCTGGATCAACCGTGACGGTCTGCCCGCTGATTGTCCACTGGCTGCCGTTGATGGCTTCGATAACGCCTATGAATTCGACGGGCATTGCCTGTGGCTTGCTGCCACCGCCGGAAGTGGAAGCGGGAGCGGAGGAGAGAGCAGGCGCTCCACCACAAGCGCTCAGGAGCATGGTTGCGACTACGAATACAAGAGCAAGTGCATAAGATAACCTTTTCATTTTTGACCTCTTTCTTCTTTTTAACTAATGGATTGTGGATTGATTACATCCTAATAGTCGCAAATTCCTCCAAAAAGTTACGGGTGGAAAATGCTTGGGTGTAATGAAATTCCTCAGAGTGATGCTTTTGCTCGAAGTTGGCGCAGCACCTTGACATTCCCCTGTGTTGTCCGTATAATGTCGGTCGCTTTCCTGGCTAGCTCAATCGGCAGAGCAAGCGGCTGTTAACCGCTAGGTTCGAGGTTCAAGTCCTCGGCCAGGAGCCAGTGATGAAAAGAAATTGCCCTCAGCTTTTGAGGGCAATTTCTTTTTTGATTATCTTTGTCAGGGGATTCGCTTTCACGGATTATCTTTTCACGCGGATGCCCGCGAAGCGCGCCAGCGCCGCGCCGCCGCCCAATGCGAGGACTGCCGCCCAGAGGAAGGCATCCTGCCAGAAGCGGATGGGGAAGAGGCGAATCAATGTGTCTGAGTAATAGAAGAGCCAGGAGTCGCCTTCAAAGAATATCTGGTGGAAGAGGGTGAAGAACTCCCAGAACACGTTTGGGTTGACCGCGATGCCGATGCCAGCCATCAGCCCAAGCGCCGCCGCCAGACCAATCATCCACAGTCCGCCGCGCCGTAACCCGTTGAGGTAGTCAGGTATCCAGCCGCCGCGTTTGGCAAAAATCGCAAGCGCCGCCAAAACGATGAGGGAAATCGTCCATGCGCCCAGCGCGTTCAACACCACACCTTTGACATCCGCCATGTGGCTGAGTTCGCGTTCGTTGTAGAGCGGAGTTCCGTCGTCGAACTTCAAATCGCCGAGGTAGGAAATGTCCGCGCCGCTGATGAGATACTCCACTGAAGGCTTCGCCCATCGCAGGCGGTCTTCCTTGGTGAAGCCGTACTCGTCGGCGGGGAAGTAGGGCATGTTGTATTCGACGGTGTAGAAAACGGGCGTGAGCAGAATGCGCAGCGCCGCGCCGATGAGGGCGATGGGAGTGAGGAAAGAGATGAGATAGGAGAAGAAGGGTTTCATGGGTCTCTATGTCCCGCTCAGTCGGGGCTTAGCCCCCGACTGAGCATGGGTGACTACTGCAAAAACTCCAGCCCGCCCTGGAGGACGAAACTGACCACCATGTCGTTGACAATCCACTCGATGGGGGCGAGATCGTCGGTGAAGACGGTTGCCGTCTCGTAGCCATCCTTGAAGTTGGCAAAGGTCGCCGACATGGCAGTCACTAGCAGCGGGTGGGTGGTTGGATCGGAGCCGAGCGCAACCAGATTGACGGTGAAGTCGTCTCGCGCCGTCGGTTGCTTGGTGGCAAAGATCATCGTGTTGAGTGTGCCGGGAATGTCCATGATGTGGATGGTCGGGAACTGGGTCGCCATCGTCGTTGCCAGCCCATCGATGAGCCGCCTGTCGCCGGGGACGGAACCCACGTTGAGGGTCAGCACCCCGTCGTCGGTGAGATGCGAGGCGGCGATCTCGAAGAATTCGCGCGTGGTCATGTGCGGCGGGATGTAGGGCGGACGATAGGCATCCACCGCGATGATGTCGTATTTGTAGGGACTGCGTTCCAGGTTCAGCCGCCCGTCGCCGATGTAGACTGTGAGATTGGGCAGGTTCAAGCCGAAGTATTTTTCGCCGACTTCCACAATCTGGTCGTCGAGTTCGAAGCCGTCGATGGCGAGGTCGTCGCCGTAGATGGCGGTTGCCTGTCGCGCCGCCGTCCCAGCCGCTAGGCCGACAATCGCCATGCGCTTCACGTCCTCTGGCTTGCGGTTGGGATAGAAAAAGGGACCGACAGAAAACTGCTCCCACGGTCCGCCGTAGTTGAGGGTATCGGGGTGATACATCGAGTGGACGCCCTGCCCGTCGTTGAGTTTGAGAAGTGTGTAGCCATTCTGCTGCTGCACCTGGATGTAGTTGTACGCGGACTCGGTTTCGTAGGCCTGCCCCGAACTATTCTTGAGCGACTGCCCCGCCGAGAGGATGGCGACGGCGACCAGCACGATGGGCATCCAAATCAGTTTGAGCATTTCACGCAGACTGGCGAAGCGGGCAAGCCCGATCAGCGCAACGATCAGCAGGAAGATGCCGAAGCTGAAGAAGGTCAGCTTGGTGCCGATGGTGGGGATGGTGACCAGCGTTGGGAGAAACGTCCCGATGAAGGAGCCAAGCGTCGAGATGGCGTAGATCTGTCCTGAGATTTGACCAGCCTTCGACGTGTCATCCACCGAGAGGCGGATGGCGAAGGGGGAGATGGTTCCTAGCAAGGTGATCGGCACGATGAACAAAATCAGCACGGCGATGAATGACCCCGCCATGACGCCGACCTCCAGCGCCTCGAAGCCTGTCGCCGCAAACTTGAGGACGGGTCCCGCCACGTAGGGGACAAGCCCGATGGTGAACGCGCCCCAGGCAAGGATGCGGTACATCGCTCCTGCTGTTGGATTTTGGTCCGCCCATTTGCCGCCGAGGAAGTAGCCCAGCGTGAGGTAGATGAGGATCAACCCGATGATGCTCGCCCAGACGAGGTTGCTGGTGCCGAAGACGTTGCCGATCAAACGTCCCGCCGCAAGTTCGGCGGCGAGGGTGGTCATGCCAGAGACGAAGACGGTAAAGAGAAGGTAGCGTTTCATGAGGGGATTATAACAAGGATGAGTTGAGAACGCTTTTATAAGGAGCGAGGTTACATGGTTTTCTCAAAGTTGTTTCCTGTCCGCCAATCTGCGCGAATTTTCGCGAATCCTTTTCAAATTCGTGTGGATTAGTGCAGATTAGCGGATTGAGTTTGTACTTTGAGAGAACCATTGTGCAGTTGTCACTGTCATTCGCAGTCGCTGACTCCGGAATCAGTCTCGGCTGGCGCTGATGGTTGGGGCCAGTTGCCCGTGTTGAATCGCTCAACGTAGTACGTCATCTCGTCGAAGTCGGCTTCCCAGATAAAAACATCCTGTTTGAGCGCGCGGTCATAGACCTTGCCGGGTTTGAAAAGTTCGCGTGGAAAATTGGCAAACAGGATGCTGTTCCGTGGGATGCTTGTGCCGAGGCAAGCCAGTTGGCTGATCTGCTCCGGGGACAGGTCGGTTTGGATGTGCTCTTTGAACGAGGCGATGATTTGCGGCATCCGCATAATTGCCTCGGGATTTTCCATTTTCTTTCGCACGGCGCACATCACAAGGTTTTGATGCTTTGCGCGGGAAAAGACGCTCACGTTGCGGATGCGTCCCAGCGTGAGAGCCTGCTCGCCGTCCAGGTGCAAATCGCCTGCGGGGAAGTACAACCGCTTGCTCCTGTCGCTGGGTGTGCGCCCATCCACCTCCTCGGCGAGGGTGATGTCGATGCCGCCAAGCACGTCCACCAAATCCACAAAGACATCCATGCTGACGGCGACATAATGGTCCACTTTCACGCCGAAGTTCAATTCGAGAGTACGCGCCAGCAATCCCGGCCCCTCGCTGGGATGGTCCCAGTAATGCAAGCCGGGGTTGCCATAGAAATATGCGGTGTTGAGCTTGCCGTGATCCTGCTCGAGGTTGTCGTCGATCTCTGGAATCTCCACCCAAAGGTCTCGTGGAAATTCCAGCACCGAGATGCGCCGCGAGATGTAATCCGCGCGGATCACACGGATCGCATCCGCCCGCCCGTATTGATACTCGTCGGAACGCTGATCTGTGCCAATGGCAAGGATGGTCATCGGCGGCAGACCGTAGCAGAGCGGCACTATGGACGGCGTGCTTGTTTCGAAACTCAGCGTGGGTGCAAGGGTGATCGTGCTGATCGGTGTGGACGGCGGGACTGTCCACGTGGCGGGGAGCTGCCTCGGTGTCGGAGATTCAAGGACGGGTCCCAGCGGTTTTTGACTCCATGCCAGATACGCCCGACTCGCATAGAAATAACTCAACGCCACAACCATGCAGGCAAAGGCGGATAGAACGGCAAGGATGGATTTCTGCTTAGTTTTCAATTTTCACCTCCACCCACTTCCTGACCGAGTTCACCAGAAAGACCTTCGCGCATTTCCCCAACTCGTCCCTGTGGATTACCCGCTCGCTCACTTGTCCCGTCTCCAACAGGTGCGACCTGAACGTCCCAGCCAGCAGTCCACAGGAGATGGGCGGCGTGAACAGCTTCCCGTCCAATTCAACCACGAGGTTGCCGATGGTAAATTCGGTTAACTCATCGTTTTCATTCCAGAGCAAAAGGTCGTCGCAGTCCGCAGGCACAGGCGGATACATTTCCCGCCGCGTGGTCTTGTGGAACAGGAAGACATTCTGCGAGTTGACTGGCTTGACGGCGAGTCTCACCTTGAAGATTTTTTCCTGCGACTGGAAGTCTTTTGCCTCGCTTTGGAGTTGACCCGACCGCCCAAGCAGAATCCGCACCCGCTGCGGGGACGTGAACCGCGCTGCGAGTTGATCCAGATATGCGTCGAGCTTTTCCACCGAAAAGGGGAAGTCAAAATAATCGGCGGAGTCCTGCATCCGCGCCAGATGCTTTTCGCGCAGAAGAAACCCCTCGTCGGGAGTCCACAGCATCGTTTCGATCAACTCGAACGGGCGCGGACTCTCGGTCAGTACGCGGGCTTTGAGCAGGGCTTCGCTGTACTCGTCGGCGCTGGTCGAATCCCAGATGATACCGCCGCCGACGCCGTACTCTGCACTTTGGGTTTCCCTGTCGATAATTGCCGTGCGGATTGCCACGTTGAACTGCGCCCTGCGATTTGGCGCGATGAAGCCGATGCTTCCCGTGTAAAGCTTGCGCGGCGTCGACTCCAACTCCGCGATGATGTCCATGGTGCTGACCTTCGGCGCGCCCGTGATCGAAGCGCAGGGAAAAAGCGCGGAGAAAATTTCGGTCAGCGAGGCTTCGGTCTTTGCCTGCACGGTGGAAGTCATCTGGAAGAGGGTGGGGTACTTTTCGATGGTGAACAAATCGGGGACGTGGACGCTGCCAGTTTGGGCAATCCGCCCCAAGTCATTGCGGATCATGTCCACAATCATCACGTTTTCGGCACGGTTCTTGAGCGAGGCTTTCAGCCAATCGGCTTGTTCCCTGTCTTCGAGCGTCGTCCGTCCGCGCTTCGCCGTCCCCTTCATCGGGCGGCTGTAGATTCTGTTTCCGTTGAGATGGAAGAATAATTCGGGCGAAGCGGAGCAGATCGCATATCTGCCTGTGTCAATATAAGCCGCGTACTTATTTTGTGACCTTGCGAGATGTAAAAACAACCTCCAGCTTTCCTCGTCTGTTCCAGTCCGCGAATCCGTGATAAAGTCCGTTTTCAGCCGCATCGTGTAGTTGACCTGGTACGTCCGCCCCCGCGCGATGTAATCCTTGACTTTTTCAATGGCGGCGTTGTAATTTTCGCGTTCGACGCTGGGCTGCCAGTTCAAAATCCTGAGACCTCCGAGGTCTTTAAAGACCTCGGAGGTCTGCAAAACCCGCGGCTCAGGGTACAATCCAAACCACAAGAGCGGAAAATTCCCGTCGCTCAAAACACGCAGGGCGCTGTCGAATGCGGGCGCAGCTTCATAGCTGACGAATCCCGCCGCGTGCCAGCCCTTCTCCTCGACCAGCCGTTCCCCTTCCTGTAGTGCGTTGTGCACCTCGTCCAGTCGTTCCGCGCAAATCACCCGCTGCGGATTGGTAAAATGCAGCCAGTCGTCATTGTGTTTCAGCAAAACTTCATTCTCTTGAATCAAGACAGCCTCGCCATGAAAAAACTCCTCTCCATTTTACCCCGCTGGTTTCCCGCCCTGCTCCTCATGACGGTGATTTTTATCTTCTCGTCCCAGCCCTCCGATGAACTGCCTAATTTTGCCAGTTGGGACCGCCTTGTCAAAAAGACGGGGCATGCCATTGGCTATGGTTTGCTTGCCCTGTCATACCTCCACTTTTTCAATTACGACAAAAAAAGATACTGGCTTTCCTGGCTGCTGGCTGTCCTCTTCTCGGCGACGGATGAATTCCATCAATCCTTCGTGCCGGGGAGACATTCCTCCCCGTTTGACGTACTGATCTTCGACAACTCCGGTGCGTTGCTTGCCTTGCTGTTGCACTGGTTCTATTGGAAGAAGAATGAAAAAGAAAGCCAGCCAGACGAGATGGCATAAAACCTGCCAAGTGGCTTTTTATTTTTAACTTGCGCGAAATCTCATAAATGGGTAAGATAACGCCCATTAAGGCATTCCATAAAATGATGAAAATGATTTTGAATTGCATCTGTACACGGCGGGGTTTCTAATCACCGCCTCTAACCCAGAGACACCTGTACGTACATCAGGTGCTGTGTAAACGGCTGTCTGCCGTAGACGGTGGGTCTGAACCCCGCAAATCCCAAGTCGCCCAGTGCGGCTGATTTGCATCCACCGTCTGCGCGTCGGGAATTATCCCGACTTGCAGACAGCCGTTTTATTTATTTAATCCCAAATCAACTTTATCTACAGGAGAGTCTAAAATGAAAGTCGCAAAGAACGTCACTGAATTGATTGGCAATACCCCCCTTGTCCGCTTGAACCGCGTTACCGAGGGCGCGAAAGCCGAAGTGCTCGCTAAACTGGAATTCTACAATCCCGCTCATTCGGTCAAGGACCGCATTGGCGCATCCATGATCGATGCCGGTGAAAAGGCTGGCTTGATTAAGAAGGATACAGTCATCGTTGAGCCGACCAGTGGCAATACGGGCATCGCGCTGGCAATGGTCGCCGCCGCGCGCGGATACAAGATCATCCTGACCATGCCCGAAACCATGAGCAAGGAACGCCGCATGTTGCTGAGAGCCTACGGTGCGGAGTTGGTGCTGACCCCTGGTCCTGATGGCATGGGTGGCGCGATCCGTAAGGCAGAGGAAATTGTTGCCTCCGACCCGAAGAAATATTTCCTTCCCCAGCAGTTCAAGAATTTAGCCAACCCCGAAATCCACCGCAAGACAACTGCTGAGGAAATCTGGAAGGATACAGACGGCAAGGTTGATTTCCTTGTCTCAGGCATTGGCACTGGCGGAACAATTACAGGTGTCGGCGAAGTGCTCAAAGCGAAGAAGCCGTCTTTCAAGGCGATTGCTGTCGAGCCAGATGCTTCGCCCGTTCTATCTGGCGGCGCGAAGGGACCACATCCCATCCAGGGCATCGGCGCAGGTTTCATCCCAGACGTTCTCAACACAAAAGTTTATGATGAAGTTATCCGCGTGAAAGCCGATGACGCCTTTGCCATCGCCCGCCGCATGGCAAAAGAGGAAGGTCTGCTGGTTGGGATTTCCTCTGGCGCGGCAACCTGGGCGGCTTTGCAGGTTGCGAACCGTGCGGAGAACGCAGGCAAGATCATCGTGGTCATCATCCCGTCGTTCGGCGAGAGGTATTTGTCCACGGCTTTGTTCGCCGATCTGGCGGAGTAATATAAATAGACCTGACAGGTTTCACCGTGGCTTTGGTTCATCGAGGTTCCTGTGAATCAAATTCAACCTGGTTAATCGGGGCTATGTGGAAACCTGTCAGGTTTTGAAATGACAAGCGAGTAAAGATGTTCAAGACGATTCGCGAAGATGTTCAATCTGTTCTAGACCGTGACCCTGCCGCGCGGAATGCTTTTGAAGTGATGCTGTGCTACCCTGGCTTGCATGCGGTATGGATTCATCGCATCACCCATAAATTATGGAAGAGCGGCTTCAAGCTACTCGCACGCTGGCTTTCGCAAACCGCCCGCAGCATCACAGGCATCGAAATCCATCCAGGTGCAACTATTGGTCATAACTTTTTTATCGATCACGGGATGGGCGTGGTCATTGGCGAGACTGCGGAAGTGGGGGACAACGTCACCTTGTATCATGGGGTAACATTGGGCGGCACCAGCTTGAATAAGGTGAAGCGCCACCCAACCCTAGAGGATAATGTCGTTGTCGGCGCGGGTGCAAAGGTTTTGGGCGCGATCACCATTGGCGCGAACAGTCGTATTGGTGCAAACGCAGTTGTCGTAAAAAATACACCGCCTGACTCTGTGGTGGTTGGCGTGCCTGGACAGGTTGTCGTCCGCGAAGGTCGGAAACATGCCCCCAACGAAAAAGCTGACCTCGAACACGGTAGTCTGCCCGACACAATTGGCGATACCCTGATGGCATTGATTGCCCATGTTGAATCTCTGGAAAAGCGTGTGAATGGCGGTGCCTATGGTCCCCCCCTGCATGTCCCCGACCACGGTGTCTGGCATGGCGGAGATTTTGCGATCTGAGGCGGTAGCTTGTAGGTGGGGAAAAACGTGACATTCGTCACTTGAAAAACAGACCCCGCCTTACAATAATGAAAGGTAGAAGCAATGAACCAAAGACCGTAATTGGTCGCTTTTCCCTTTGGGGAGCAGTCTTTGGGGAGCAAATAGCGAAACCGGCCCAAATGGTCGGTTTTACTTTTAAGTAAAGTGGGATTTTCTTTAGACGTATGGGGAAAATTGAATATCTTCCAATCTGGAAGCAAGGATACAAAGACCATGCCTGGTCGCATGTTTAGTTCAACCTGTGGACAGGTCTTTGGGGAGCTAATGGCAAGACCGGTTCTATAGGATCGTTTTTATTTCGATTGGGATAAAAGGAGGCAGGTATTGAGAAATAAGGGTAGGTTCTTCGATTCGATATGCCTGATAGTCAAAAGTCTTTGGTTTTGAGGAGAAAAAAATGAAAGCACATAAATTTGGAACGGCTATTAATATTTTTGCGGGAATCATGATCGCTATCCTGTTACTGGCGCCCTCCGGGGTCGGGTTGGCTCAGTCGCCAACTCCTCCGGATGCAGCCACGCCTTTTGAAGGGACACTGCCTTCGGAAGATAATGTGTCGAAAACCAGTTCGATGGCTATTTCCGCTATGGCAATCCCGCTGATCGGGGACGTTTATCAGACCGGCGCTGACCGCCTGACCGCCCTTCAAAACACCGACGGAGGCTGGGACTGGCCATTGGATGATGGAAATCCAGCCAGCATTAGCCCAAGGAACACAGTTGGACCGATTGGCAAGGGATTGGCGGAAGCCTATCTTCATACTGGCGATCCGGACCACAAAGCTGCCCTGGCGGATGCTGGGGCGCTGTTGCTGTCGAAGACAAACAACTTCTCTCCCTCAGACGGTTATCTCGCAGCCGCGCTGGATGATATTTTGGGCGGGACCGCATATACCGACCATGTTATGACCAATTTCTATGGTCCGCTGGCGGCTGGTACCTATAATCGCAATGGGGCTGGCACGCTTTATGACACCGTCGGGTATGTGAACCTGATCCGTACGAGCCGCTCCGGCTCCCAGGCTAATTTGGCTGCCTGGGACCTTGGCATGGGCTTGGTGGGGGCTGCCTCAGCAGGCGCCGATACCACTGCCTGGATTTCCGGCGTTAAGGCAGAGATCGACGAATTGGATGGCGCCCAGTATTACGATGTGATCGGTCTTGCCGGCGCCATATATGGACTGGCGTTTGTTGGAGAAGACTTCGATCCGACATCCGGGATACACGCCGCGGCGGCTGACCTGGAAGACCTGGGTGACATCCTGGTCACCTATCAGTTGACGAGCGGCGGCTTTACCTGGAATTCGTTCTATGTGGGCGCTGGGAACGAAACCAACCAGGAAACGGCTTACGCTATTCTCGCGCTGGACAAGTTGAACCGTACCGCCTATTTGAGCAACATTCAATCTGCTGCGGATTATTTGGGTGGCGTTCAGCTTGGAACTGGCGGCTGGGATAACTATCCGGGCGACCCTGATGGGGAGAATAATGAACTAACCGCCGAAGCTTTGTGGGCTGTTGGCGCTGTCTATCCGCTGTCCGAGGTGTGGGTCTGCGAGAGCGGGGATTGCGGACATCCGGAAGCCAGTTTCAATTCGATTCCGGAAGCTGTTATAGCCGTCCAATCTGCTGGCATTGTCCATGTGTTGGAGGGTACATACGGCGTTGACAGTCCGATAACGGTAAGCAAAGCCGTAACTCTGTCTGGTCCCACCACCGGTACGGCCAAAGTTGTTGGCAACGGGACGGATATGTTCAAGGTGTTTGTCATCACTTCCGGGGACGTGACAATCCAGAACCTGGAAATTACCCTGGCGACGACACCCGCCTATCCGCTTTTGATCGGCAATGAACTGGAATCCAGCTTGATTAGCGTTTCAGGTGGTACGGGCATGACCGGCATTGTCATCAGGGACAATGAGATTTACGTGCCCGCCCAAACTCCGCCGATGACCACTTGGACTGCGCGCGCCATCACGGTCGGCAGCAATGCCGTTTCCGGCATGAGCATTACCGGCAACAAGATTTACAATACCCGCAATGGTGTGGTGATCCAATATAACAATTCCGCCACGGTTAGTGACAATGAGATTTACAACACCAAGGGCGGGATCATGAACTACACCAACACCCAGCCCGATGGGGATAATCGCACAATGAGCGGGAATTCCTGGGGAGCGGTTCACAACGAATGGGATATCGTGTGGAACACGGCATACTACGTCCCCGATTACCAGCAGAGTGTCCTGGCTTTGTCCGGGGCAAACAACGACGCCTATGTGGCGGACCGTCGCGCGGCGGATGCTGCCGCCTGCGCTGCCCTGACCGGCAATCGCAGCCACGTCTGGGTGAATGCCGCAACCGGCACACTCACAGCTGGTCCGGTCAATGGAAATATGAACCTGCCCTACGCCACCATTCAACTTGGTATTAATGCGGTTGTGCCGGGTGGTACGGTTTATGTGGCAGCAGGGACATATAACGAACAGATTGTCATCTCCAAACCCTTGACCCTGACGGGTGAAGATGGAGCCGTGCTCGATGGCACAGGTCTTGCGCCAACATGGACAACCGGGGTGAAGATCCGTTCCGGTAATGTTACTTTCAACAATATAGATGTCACCAATTATACGCAGGATGGCATCACCGCCTACGACAACATTGATATGCCCAACCTGCATATTACGAACAGTAAAATATCCAACATCCAACCTGGATATTGGGGTTTTGGCATCTACGTCGGGTATGAGTCGGAAGGCTTTGGGTACACTCCTCCAGACCTGACCACCCACCTGAATTTTTCAGGACTTCTGGTAGAGGGTAACGAAATAACCAATGTTCATAGCTCGGCATTGGTGCTTCAGGCAATTACCGGCACACCGGGAACTCTCTTGGTGCAGAACAACAATATCCATGACAATACGACCAACAGCGGAATTTGGGTGGATTGCGCCAGGAACCTGCTGATCCAGGACAATACTGTTAACTCAAACAAATGGGGTGTTGAGTTTTCATGTTACGCTGAAACGGGCAACACCTTGAATGGTCCGTATGGTCCTAAGGATATCATTCTGCAAGGGAATGTCATTCGTGACAACGCAAAACAGGGCGTTACCTTATACGAAGCCTGGCCAGACACCTTCACTGTCATTGAAAACATCATTCAGGGAAATGAATCAGGTATCGACAACCAATTGGCTGAGATCCTGATTGCCAGGAAGAACTGGTGGGGCGCAGCCTCCGGACCTCTGGATGACAAGACCCTGCCCGGCGTACCCAATTACAACAACCCTTCCGGAGAAGGCAATGAAGTCAGTTCGTATGTGGACTACTCCCCTTGGTGTGCGGATGAGGCTTGCACAACCTTTGCAGAGCCGGAACATATCCTGACGGTGGAAGTAAAAGACAGCCAGGGCAATCCCGTTGAAGGAGCGGTGATCACGTATGCGGTCGGCAGCCCCAATGCCGGCTGGCAGGATTTCGGCACCACTGGCGTGGATGGTACGGTCATCAAGGCGGATTTGACCGTTGGCACCACCTACCACTTCTACGCCCGTTATAACCAATCGACATCGCTCCAGCAATCCGTTGTTTTCGATGGAGAGGACCTTGTCACTTTCCAGACCGTTCCAGTCAGCATTAAGGTCGAGACGTGTCCCGGCGTGGCGCTCGAAGGGGCGGTCGTCACCTATGGCAATGCCAATAGCGGATTTTATCCCTTTGGCAGCACTGCGGATGATGGGCTGGTCTCGAAAGAATTGTTCCCCGGCAATCCGCGCACGTTCTATGCGAGGTTCAACAACACCACATCAGCTCATCAGACAGTCATAATTGTCGGGCAATCCGACTCGCTGGTCGCCTTCAAGACCACGGCGGTCACGCTTTACAACAGCGGAACGATCGCCCACGGCAGCGCCAACGGCGGCTGGTATCCGTTCACCAAGCCGACGATGGAAATGTTTGCGGGCAGTCACACCTTCCTGATTGGCGGCAGTCAGGTTCCCATTGAAGTCAGTGGGTGCTCGATGAGCAAGGCTGTCAATTTCCTCAAACTCAAGGATCACAATGGTCAGCCTCTCGCGGGTGGCACGGCGCGCGGCGGATTTGGTTCCAACTTCTCCACCTGGCACGTGGCTGGTGCGACGGACGCCAATGGCTTGCTGGTCGACCTGCGCGATGTGACCACCGCTCCTGCCTCCATGTCCTACGAGATGAAGTTCAACAACACCACTCAGGTCAAGACGCAGGATGTCTCGACCAATTCGGTGTTCGAGTTCCAGACCAGTCTCGTCAATATGCGCCTGCAAACCTGTGACGGAACCGGGCTGGCAAACGGCGCTGTCCGCTATGGAATTGGCGCCACCTACACCACCTGGTGGTTCCCCGGCGGGAATACCAATGCCGGCGGCGATACCTCGGCGGAGTTCTTCTCCGGCACGTATTCATTCGAGATGCAGTATCAAGGGACGGCGCAGTCGAAGCTGAACCTCAACCTGCCCGCCGCCTCGCCTGTGGTCTGGAATACCACCAGGGTCATGCTCCAGTATGCGGGGCAGATTTCCTATGGTGGACCGAACGGACAGAACGCCTGGTTTACCAAGCCCTCGATGAACCTCCTGCCCGGCGGACCGTACAAATTCCACTTCCAGAATCCCGAAGGTGGATTGCTTGACCTTTCGTGGAGTGGGTGCAATTACACCGCCAGCGTTGCGGCTGTCAAACTGATCGACAGCACGGGAGCGGGGATTGCCGGTGCGACAGCCCAATACTATGACGGCGGCTGGAAGGATATCCCCGGTGTGACCAACGCCAACGGACTGCTACCGGTTGCCATCCCTGGACTAAAGGGGAAGGTTCCCTTTGCGCTTACTTACGGCGGGGTGCGAGTCCAGAAAGCCCAGGATATTTCCCTCGATTCGATTGTCACGTTCCAGACTGCGGCTGTCACGATGAAACTGCTCGATTCAACCGGTGCTGAACTGGCAGGTGGGGCGGAATATTACGCCAAGGGCTGGAAGACACTTGGCGGCGGTACAACGACCGCCACAATGGAGTTGCTCCCGGTCAAATACGCGTTCAAGGTTACCTACGGCGGCGTAAGCTTGCAGAAATACCAGGACGTGTCGGTTGACCCGCTGGTAATTTTCCGAACCGTCCCCGTGACGTTCAAACTGCTGTCCTCCACAGACGCTGAATTGGAAGGCGGCGCGCAATATTACGCGGACGGCTGGAGGAACTTCGGCGACGGTACCACAACCGAAGTGGCGGAGATGCTGCCTGTCAAATATACCTTCCTCGTGACATACGCCGGCAAGGGTCTGGTAAAGACCCAGGACGTAGCCAGCAATCCCGTTGTCATCTTCAAGACCAAGCAGGTCACCATGAAACTCCTCAATAAGGCGAGGGTTGAAGTGGCTGGCGCGGCTGAGTACTACGTCGACGGCTGGAAGACCTTTGGCAGCGGAGTTACCACAACCTCCATGGAACTGCTGCCTTCGACCTATCCCTTCCAGGTCACATACAACGGAGTTATCTTGAAGAAGTACCAGAACATCGCGGTCAATCCGCTGGTGGTTTTCACCGGCGTCAAATAGACCAACGACGGTTAACAAGATTGCGCCCCGGAACTCCGGGGCGCAATCTTTATTTCTTGATATTCTTCTTCCTCGCCAGCAAAGCGGACGTGGTTGAGGTGGGCGTTTCCTGCTTGGTCGACGTCTCTTTTGGCGCTGGCTTCGTTTCGACGGCTGGAAGCACAGGCTCTGCTGTTGACTTGGTGGGCGTTTCGACTTTCGTCGGCTGATTTTCACGCACGCGACTCTTTGCGCTGCGCAACGCTTCCATTTGTGGATTGGCTGGCGCAGGTTCGCCCTGACGCGAAGCGCGGCGAAGGGCTGGCAACCTTTGCGCAACCCACTCTTGGAACAAAACCAAATCATGCCTTGTAATAATCAACCTGCGGACAGCGATATCAAACGGCAATAGCAACGCGGCAATCAACAGCAACCAAGGCGCAATCGGTTGGGAAGCGTGTTCCGCTTTCAGATCGTGCTTGAAGACCTCTTCGGGGCGCGGCGACGAAACCTGCCCGTTGCCCACTGCCGATAGTCGCAGAAGCAGGTCAGGGTCAGGGTCGATGCGCTGATATTCTGGGGAGTAGGACAAAGCCCAGCCCGTCGTCTCAGCAAATGAGTCGCCACCCGCTTCCGATTTCCCAGAAAAATGAATCAGGTAAATTCCCTGCTCGGTCGGGACAAATTCAGATTCGTATCGCCCAGGTGCGACTTGCGAGAAGGTCACGGTTTGCGATTCGCCGTTGGGCGCGACAATGCTGGCTTCGATCTGGTAGCCGTTGAGAAACTCGCCCGCACGACTGCGCGCGTCGAGGATGATATTTGATTTTTCACCCTGCGGCTCGACGGTCATTTGCAGCGCGGAGTTGAGCGTGTCGTTGATGGTGTAGCGGACGGCTTGCGCCCAGAAGGTCGGGAAAATTTCCGAGCGCGCCCAATCGCGCCCCCAGCGACCCGTGGCGTCGGAGGTGAAGGCGACCGACCTGCCCAAGCCATATTGCCAAGCCGCGAGGATGGGGTCGCCCTTGTCTGATTCGAGAATGACTTGCGCGAGGTCTTTGGCGCTGGACGCCACGTAGCCATGCAGGCGCGGCGCTTCGGTGATGCCCGACAGAATCGGCGACGAGTTGACCAGCATTGGGAAGAACGACTCTTCGACGATGTAGGCGCGCGTGGCGAGGGTGGTCTCTTCGGTGAAGATGGTGGCGATGTTGCCCGCGTTATTGGTGAAGTGATAACGTCCGCCGCCGAGCGCCGCAAGGTCTTTGAGGAAGGGCGCGGCGTCGTTGCCCACGCCGACCGTCGAAAGCGTGATGCCGTTTTCCTTGTATAACTTTTCGACCAGTTCGGGAATGCCCGTGATGTCCGCACCGCCGTCGGTGAGCAGGATGACATGCTTCACTTTGGACGGGTCGTCGGGCAGCACTTTCGACATCGACAGCAAGCCCGCGTAAATATCCGTGCCGCCACCGATTTGAACCCCGCCAATCGCGTTGACGATCTCGTCGCGGTTTTCGGCTTCGGTAATCGGCACCACCCAACTGGCAGTGTCGTCGAAGGCAATCACGCCCACGCGGTCAGACGGGAAAAGCATATCCACCGAACGCGCCGCCGCTTCCTTGGCAAGCTCCAGTTTGGTTACGCCGCCGCTGGTGTCGCTCATGCTGCCCGAATGGTCAATGATGAAGACGATGCTCAGCGACGGGCGACGCTGCTCATCCTTGATTTCCATGTCGACGGGGAGCGCCTCTTCGAGCGGCGTGTGGAAATATCCACCGACCCCGAAGCTAGTCGTCCCGCCGACAGCCACCAGTCCGCCGCCGAGGTCGCGCACATAGGATTGCAGCGTCTCCATTTGAGCGGTGCTCAGTTCGCGGGCGGGGACATCCACCAGCACGGCAGAGTTGTACTGCGCGAGGGTCGGCAGGTCGGCGGGCATGAGGCTCGGCGTGACGGTCTTCACGTCAAAGCCAGCCGAAGTGAGGACTTGCTGGAGGAGGGAATACTCGTCGGGACGCGGCTTGCCGTCGGGCTGAATCTCGCCTGCTGGCGGAGCGACCATCAACACCCGAGGCGGCCCCTCGACCTGTGAGAATGTATCCAGCCGATTGTTTTGGTAGAAAGCGTCCTGCTCGGGAGTGATCTGCACCTGATAGCTGACGAAACCAGGCTCGTTGGCGGTGAGCGGCAGACTCAGCGTTTGGTTTCCCTTGTGCAGTTCATGCGTCGCTTCGTACAGGATTTGATTTTTGGCAAGAACGCGCACCGTCGCCCGCATGGATTGGTTTGCTTGAATCGAGACGTTCAAATCAAACTGCTCGCCGCCCCGAAGATGGGTGGGCGCGTCCACTTCGGTGACTAGGGCTTCGGCGTCCACCTGACTGAGAAATGGCATGACCACGATTTGCACATCCGCCGCTGACGCAAACTTCGCCGCATTGAGCGCGTCGCCTGTGGTCTCTGCTCCGTCCGATAAAATCACCATGCGTTTTGCATATCCCGATGGATACAGCGCCAGTCCCAGTTGAATGGCTTCTGCAAGGTCGGTTTGATTCGTAATCGGGACAGAGGTGATGGCGGACAGTTCGTTCAACGCCGACATCGGGCGCTCGACCAGCGCATCCGCGCCGAAGAGGATAATCGCGGCTTTATCGTCCGCGCCGATGGATTTCAGCGCCTCGCGCACATACGCCACTTCCTGCTCCACGGCTTGCTGCGGCATGGAGTCGGATACATCCATGAGGAAGACGACGGCGAGGTTGTTTCCGCTCTTGACGAGTTCAAGTCCAGCGATGGAGAGGATGAGGCAGAGGATGATGATTAATCGCAGAACAAGGGAGGTCCACTCACGCCGCTTCGATGCACCTTTACTCGGCATGCCAATATAAACCACAAGTGGCACGAGGAGGAGTAAAAGCAAGAAGAGAGGGGAGGTGAAGCGCATAAAGAATCAATTGTCTTTATGAAGTGTATCAGACTTTTTGTTTGTCGTTCACTCCTGAATACTAACACAAACGGTTATACTGGCGTTGCGCAACGGGCATTGAAAGTACTTCCCGGTTCCACAAAGCAGCGCTCGAAAACTCATTGAGGAGATTGGGTAAAATACCCCCATGATAAACTTTTCGTCAACCTTTCCCAGCCCCGCCATGTGGACACGTATAACGTCCCATGGCCGATTCTTCCAATTCTTTACATGAGAAAGAGGATGGTTTGACATGACCTTACTGCACATCACCACAGAACGACTGGTCTTGAAGCCGCACACACAAAACAGCCTGGTATGGTTGAATACCACCTTCAACAACCCTGAGGAGGATTATTTTAACGGGGATGACCCACCCAGGGAGAGTCCCGAACCGCTGGAAGTGACGCAGAAGATACTTGACCGTATTCTTAATCGCCCGCCAGATGCGGATATCATCGACTACGCCATCCACAAAAGGGACACCGATGAGTTGATTGGCTGTGGGATGATCGCCCACATCAACCACTACAACCGCCGCTGTGACCTGGGAATTGGGCTGGGCTGGAACAGGGATAATTGGGGGAAAGGCTATGCCAGCGAAACCCTGCAAGCCATCATCGCCTATTGTTTCAATGAACTCAACCTGAACCGTATCGGCGCGGAGATCTACGAATTCAACGAACGCTCCATCCGATTGTTCGAGCGAAACGGGTTTCGCCGCGAAGGTGTATTCCGTCAGTATATTTTCAAGGATGGCATTTTCAAGGATTCCTACTCGTACAGTCTGGTAAGGGAGGATTGGGAGAGTCAGATAGGCGCGGACAGGTAAAACACCCCCATGACAAAATTCTCGTCAACCTACCCCAACATCGCCGCGTGGACACGCGCAGCGCCTACGGCTGGATTGGAATTAGACAAGACGACGATTCCCAATCCTTCGTTCGTGCGCTGGACATGGGCGGAATGGTCTGGGAGGGCAAGCCCAAATACAAAACAGTGGACGCCGCCCTTGATGACTTGGAAACGGCGCTCGAAAAGATTATTGAGGAGATTGGGTAAAATATCCCCATAACAAACTTTTCATCAATCTACCCCAACACCGCCGCGTGGATAGAGTCTTATGGCTGAACTTAAAGACGATGATGATTTTTGATAAAGGAATAAAATATGCTCAAACTTAGTTTTAAAGAACGCGTTAAAGACATGTGGCTAGAACTTGTCCGATCTCCAATACGTATTTTAGGGCTGATCGCCTTATTTTTTGCATTTTTATTTGCACTATTAGGATTTGATAGTGTTTGGGAATTTTTAGCAAATATGAGTGTCGAACTGACTAGTATTGCACTAACAATACTTATTATCGATTATTTAAACGAAAAGCGAGATGATAAGCACTTAAAGGCGCAGCTTATAAGAGAGATGGGTAGCGGTGACAATGGAATGGTTCAACGGGCATATAGGGAATTGGAGGCAAGAAGGTGGCTGAACGAATTGCAAAATGTGAATTTGTCTAAAGCGAATTTTCAAGGGCTTGATATATGGAATGCAAATTTTGAAGGCGCAAGCCTTTATAGGGCTAACTTTGAAGATGCCCATTTAGTCAATGTTAATTTTGAAAATGCAAATTTATCTAATGCTAACTTGAAAAACATAAGTATTACTGGTTGGTTAAAAGGCGCAAACCTAAATGGTGCAAACCTAGAAGGTGCTCGTTTATCTATAGCAGATTTGCAATCTGTAAGCCTGGAAGGCGCAAATCTCCTTAACTCACACATTACTGTTGAGGCATTTGCCAATATGGATATGCTAGCATGGGCAACGATGCCAAATGGAGAAAAATATGATGGCAGATATAATCTAGTAGGCGATATCGAACTTGCGATATTTAATATGGAACTAGCAGGTTATGAAGAGAAAGAAATCCCTGGCAACTCTAGAGCTATGGCTAAATTCTATGGGGTGCCTATTCGAAAATATAAATTGGGTCAAGAGTGGGCAGAAAAGAATTTAGAAAAGTTACGCAGAAGTCATACTGGCTAAAAAATAATAATGTTTTGCTGTTTCCGTGTAGGCTGAAACACCCACAACCGCAGCGAACATAGAAGACTTTGAAGCCAAGAATGAAGTAAAATTCATTATTATTTCTTCATGTTTGGAGGACACTTATGGACAGAATCTTAAGCCACCTTGTTGATGATTTTTTGACTGAATTTGAAATTAATAGTATTGATATTGGAAAGGATTTTCAAAGATTTACTATTTATAGCGTAGTCTCAAGTGAATATACTCAAGAATTTGAATTAGAAGATGTTGAAACTGGCGAAGGGGATGATACGGGGATAGATGGAATAGCAATAATTATCAATGGGAAAATGATTGAAAATAAAAGTGATATTGATTTTTTGCTTCAACACATCCCTCAAATTGAGCCAACGATAGTATTTGTTCAGGCAACTGCAGAGAATAATTTTGATAGCGGCAAGATGAACACCTTTGCATTTGGGGTAAAAGATTTTTTTGAAGAAAAACCCAAATTACGTAGAAATGAGAGTATTTCTCAATTTGCAGAATTGACAAGTTACCTGATTGAAAAATCTGATCGGTTAAAACATAACCCTGTTTGCAAATTGTTCTATGTTTGTACGGGGAATTGGACAAACGATAAAAACAATGCCGCAATTTTAAGCAGTGCCATAAGTGACTTAGAAAAAACCAACCTGTTTTCGGCTGTAACCTTTTATGCATTAGGGGCAAGTGAAATAGCAAAATTGTACCGAAACACAAAGAATACAATGACAGCTACTTTTGACTTTAAAGAGAAAATTACCCTACCCGTATTACCTGGAATAACCGAGTCGTACTACGGAGTAGTTCCTTTTAATGAATTCAAGAAGGTGCTGATTGATGAAAATGGAAAGATTAGAAATATTTTTTATGATAATGTGAGAGATTTTTACGGTTTAGCAAATCCAGTCAATAATGGTATTGAAGAGACTTTAAAAGATAAACAACCTGAGCTTTTTACAGTTTTGAATAACGGTATCACGGTAGTTGCATCATCAATTAGTAAAATTGGCGATAAGATGACAATTACAGACTACTCAATTGTCAATGGCTGTCAAACGAGCAATGTTTTGTATGAATTTCGCGATAATGTTGGCGTACAGGACTTAAGAATTCCCTTGAAGTTGATTGTAACAAACGACGATGCAGTTAAAAATAAAATTACTATTGCGACTAATAGCCAAAACGCCGTTAAGCGAGAGCAACTACAAGCAATGACAGAGTTTCAAAAAAACTTAGAGGAATACTACAAAACATATAACAAAGAAGATGGGCTTTTTTACGAGAGGCGACCAAAGCAATACCAGAGAGATGCAACAATACCAAAATCAAAGATTATAAGCATTGCTAATCAAATAAAAGCGTTTGGCGCGATGTTTCTAAATATCCCAGAGAGAGTAACTACATATTTTGGTAGCGTAGTCAAAATCTACGTAGAAGGCGAAAACGACACTAAAAAGCCGATTATTTTCAATCCTTTACACAAGCCAATAGTTTATTACACTTCAGCGCTGGCTTATTATCGACTAGATTCTCTGTTTCGTAAAAAATTAATTGACGCAAAATATAAAAAATACAAGTTTTTTATAGTAGACCTCTTGCATAAGTGTGCCATAATAGGCACATGAGATACGAAACCGTACAAGTGCTCAAAGATGAAGAATTCAAGCGGTCAACAGGCGTTCAGCGAAAGACTTTTGAACAGATGCTCCAGGTTGTCGAGACG